>JAZNUG010000113.1:0-3052 GCA_045592165.1 Clostridia bacterium
TCCCCCATGATCGTCAGCCCCAGCCCTGCGGCAACACCTGAGGCGGAGATGACCCCTGATGTGCAGCAGCCCCCCATGGCAGGCGGCGTAATACAGAACTTTGTTGAGGGTGCGGTGATTGAAATCGCCAACCTGCCTGCAGAGATTGCCGAGGCGGTCAGGAAGGAATATTCCGATGCAACAGTCAAGAGCGCATCCTATGCCACCTATGAGAATCAGCAGATGTACCGTATAACTCTGCAGCAGGGAGAAAACGACGCCACAGAGGACGTGTACGTTACCGCCGACGGCAAGATAATCCCCGCCAAGGCAACCGCCGCATCTCCTTCTCCTGATATGGAAAGCAAGACGGCCCCGGCAAACGGCGTGGAAAGCGGAAAATAAAGGTATATCAATGATGCGGTCGATAACGGAAATTTTCCGTTATCGATTTTTTGGATAATAGATGAAATGAATTGGGGATATGAATTTAACAAACTAAAGTAAATGTGGTAATATAATCACAAGACATAGTACCATTACTGCCTTTGGCAGGGCAGTATAAAAGAATACCTCCTAATCATACGGATAGATAACCGGGCAGCGGGATAATGCCCGGAAAACAGCGGGAAAAACAGCATTATCGGAAAGTTCGATAATGCTGTTTTTTTGTCCGAAAGTGCAAATTCCGCGGACGTTTCGCCGGTGGATTTTTGCGGGGATAAGGGATATAATTACAGTATCGCAGGTATACATCCATCGAAAGGATTTAAATAAATGGCTGACATATTTGATATTCTCGGCCCCATAATGGTTGGCCCTTCCAGCTCCCATACTGCAGGCGCTGTTCGCATTGGCAGCATGGCCCGCACCCTCCTTGGGGAAAGGGTCGTGTGTGCGGATATACAGCTCCACGGCTCCTTTGCCGAAACCGGCCACGGACACGGCACAGACCGTGCGCTGCTGGCGGGCCTGCTTGGCATGGGCCCTGCGGATTTTCGCATACCCTTTGCCTTTGATGAGGCGGATAAGGCAGGGCTGAAATATACCTTCGGAGAGATTGAGCTGCCGGAAGCACATCCCAATTCCGTGGTTATGAACCTTGAAGGGGAAACCGGACGAAAGCTTTGTATCCGGGCCTCTTCCATAGGCGGCGGCCGCATAATGGTAAACGAGCTGGACGGCATTGAGGTGGCCTTTGACGGCAGATTCAATACCTTGGTAATTCACCATGTGGATGAATTCGGCACCATTGCCGAGGTATCCCGTCTGCTTTCAAATTACCGCATAAACATAGCGAATATGCGTCTTTCCCGTCATCGCAGAGGCGGCGATGCCCTGATGATAATCGAAACCGACCAGACTGTGGATCAGAAGATTATAGACTGGATAAGCGAATTTCACGGAATAGACAAGGTAACTTATTACGATAAGAACAAGGAGGCCGAAAATGAGAATTGATTCCATGGAGGCCATTTGCGCCGGCGCAAAAGAAAGAGGGATTGAATTCTGGGAAGCTGTGCTGCTGTATGACATGGAGGAGCGCCAGTGCACCAGGGAGGAATCCATGGCAAAGATGCTTACGGTATGGAATGCCATGGTGGATGCCTCCAACAGCTATACCGGCGAGCGCCGCTCCGTAAGCGGCCTTGTTGGCGGCGACGGCCTCAGGATGCGCATGTACAACCGCCGGGGAGAATCCATATGCGGTGATTACGTGGGCCGGGTTATTGCGGAGGCTCTGTCCATGGCAGAATCCAATGCCTGCATGCGCCGCATAGTTGCAGCTCCCACCGCAGGAGCCTGCGGCGTGCTGCCGGCGGTGCTTATCCCCTTATGGAATGAGCAAAAACTGACCCAGCGGCAGGTAATAGAAGCCCTGTACACTGCCAGCGGCATAGGCGCGGCAATTGCATCAAAGGCGGGCATATCCGGCGCATCCGGCGGCTGCCAGGCAGAGATAGGCTCTGCTGCGGCCATGGCGGCAGACGCATTGGTGCATATTCACGGCGGCGATATGGATATGATCGGCCATGCTGCTGCAATGGCTCTGAAGAACCTTATGGGCCTCATATGCGATCCCGTTGCGGGTCTTGTTGAGGTGCCCTGCGTAAAGCGAAACGTGGCAGGCGCCATGACGGCGGTAAGCGCCGCAGATATGGCCCTTGCCGGCCTGGAAAGCCGTGTGCCCGTGGATCAGGTTATTCAGGCCATGGGTGAAGTGGGCCGCCATATGCCCCTGGAATTCCGCGAAACCGCCCTTGGCGGCCTTGCGGCCACCCCCTTCGGCAAGGCCGTTAAGGAAAGGCAGAAGGATCGGGAGTAAATGACGCAAAACCGGATGCAAAACCGCAATCGGCCGCAGGGTAAGGCATATCCTGCGGCCTGGCTGTATATTATCCGGATTATCTCAGAAAATATCGCAGAAAATACTTGCATTTTATTTATTGCTGTTGTATTATATTTAAGTCCGCAATGCGGAAAACAGAATAGCGATTATCCTTAGACATGGGAAATCGTGGAGAGATGGCTGAGTTGGTCGCCGCATGACTGGAATGTTTCCGGTCAGAAAGTATCAACGAAAAGAATAATTGCTTAATTGTAGACCTGGAGAGATGGCTGAGTTGGTCGAAGGCGCACGACTGGAAATCGTGTAGTGCAGGAATGTACTCAAGGGTTCGAATCCCTTTCTCTCCGCCAAACAAAACAGATACCCATTAGGGTGTCTGTTTTGTTTTTGGGAAAAAAGAGGAAGGGATTCGAAGGGAACGGCTGCATAAAACCTGCTGAATTTCCCGATGAAAGCATAAAATTCCGGACCTTGCCGTTGCAAAAAAATGTCGGATGCATTACCATAAATATGTATCTGTACAAACATGCCGTTCTGTCAGCAGGGCGGCAATTGCAATAGAACAGAAAGGGAGAAACACAAATGAAGAAGCTTCTTTCCATCGCATTGGTAGTAGTGCTTCTTGCCGGCATAGCCGTATCCGGCACCATGGCATACCTTACCAGCGAAGACAGCGACGTAAACGTAATGACTCTGGGCAATGTTACCATTGAACAGCACGAG
>JAZNUG010000114.1:0-15872 GCA_045592165.1 Clostridia bacterium
CGTAGCTTACCTTCACCCAGATAAGGTTATCCGCACCGTAAGTGCCGGTGGGTTCGGGAGACCAGTTCATGGCGCTTACATAGTACGCGCGGGCATCCACATCGGTGAAAGCATCCTCAGCTATGGTCTTGGGAGCTTTGCCGGTAAACCTGATTTCATTCAGGGCAGCGTTTTCGGCGAAGACATTTTCTTCAATTGCTTCAATACCGTCCTGGAAGGTTACGCAGGTCAGGTTCTTGTTATTATAGAACGCACGGGCACCGATTGTGGTTACAGTATCAGGAACCACATATTCGCTGCCTTCCTTGGCAATGGGGTATCTTATCAGCTTATCCCCTTCCTTGGAGAACAGTACGCCGTCCACGCTCTTGTAGGTCTTGCTGTTTGAAGGAACGTTGAACGCTGTAAGACCGGTGCAGGTATCAAATTCATCGCGAACATCCTCTACGCCGTAGGGGATGTCTATCTTGGTGATACCGGTACAGCCGTAGAATGCGTTTTCGCCAATTGCAGGGGTTATCACATTTCCTTCTTCATCTTTGGCTGGCTTAAGACCAGTAGGCATTTCAATACTGGTAAGGCTTTCCATACCGTAGAATGCGTTTGCGGGGATTTGCTGTGTCCACTGGAAGTAATAATTGGAAACAGAATTACCTGCGGTCTTCATCTCGGGCAGGCCTGCAAATACGCCCGGAGCCAATGTGGTAACGGTATTGGGCACGGTTATGCTGGAAAGCTTTATGCAGTCTTTAAATGCATTCTGCTGAATTTCCACAACACCGGTGGAAAGCTTTACGGTTGCCAGTTCAATACATCCGGCAAAAAGGCCTTCGGTAATAGTCTTGGTCTTGGAAGCAGTACTCTTTACGGTAACTTCGGTAAGAGCCTCGCAGCCTTCAAAGGCATGTGCGCCGATACCGTAATACTTTATTATTTTATTTCCGGCTGCGTCTACTTTATCTTTTCCGTTTTCGTCTTTTTCAAAGACATCCACTACCTTGCTGGGTATGGTGATGGTCTTAATGGCCTTACAGCCGAAGAAAGCATATTCGCCAATACGGGTAAGGTCAGAGGGGAATACCATTTCCTCAAGTACCGCACAGCCGTAGAATGCGTAATGGCCGATGCTTTCAAGTACAGAGCCGCTGCTGTCAGAAGGCATGGTAACCGTCTTAAGCTTTACGCAGCCGCTGAAAGCACTGTCTCCGATGGTCTTGACGGATGCGGGAATATTGATGCTTTCAAGAGCGATACAGTTTTCAAATGCTGCGGCGCCTATTTCGGCAACTCTCTTGTGGAGAGTGACCTTGGTAATGCCTGTGCATCCGCTGAATGCGCCCCGGCCTATGGAAACAAGGTGCCTGGGCAGAGCAATACTGCCGATACCGCTGCAGCCTGCAAAGGCATAATCACCGATTACAAAGGCAGTAGTGTTGGTTTTGCCTCTTTCAGGCAGAACAACATTCTTGAGTGAGCCAAAGCCAAAGAAAGCATAAGCACCGATACTGGTGATGGTTTTCTCAACGTATACGTTCTCTATGTCCATACCGGCCCAGGGAACCTCGGCAGCGGAAGCATAGTCATACATGGGACCCTCGCCGGAAATAATCAGGGTCTTTGTGGCACCATAGTAATTCCATACAGCATTTTCGCCGCAGTACTGGGTGCTTTCCTTATCTATGAGCTCCCAGATAATGGCAGGCGTATCGACAGCAATTTCTTCTGCGCCATACTGGGGATTGTTCTTTACGTTCCAGGTATTCCTGCTCCAGTAGCGGGCGTAAACCTGAGCAGCGCCCTTGGCAATACCTTCAAAGGCATAGGATGCAAACCTGGGCTGATTGCCGTCGAAGTAAAGTTCGGTTATGTCGCTGTCCTTGAAAGCATAGTTCTTGACATCGGTTACACTTTCGGGAACAACAAGGGTATTCAGCTTAGAGCCTCCGAAGGCATACTCTGCGATGGTAGTAACACCGACGTAAGTTTCTTCTTCTGCCTCGGTAATCTCAACTTCGGGTATGGTAAAGGAGCCCGTCCTGCCGCAGGGATACCATACGATGGTGGTACCGTCCTTGCTGTACAGCACGTTGTCCTGTGCCCTGTATTCGTAGTTGTCCTTATTTACAGTAATGGTTTCCAGTGCATCCCACTCTGCAAAGGCAAGGGCCTTAACATTGGATACGCTCTTGGGAAGATCAATGCTCTTAAGATTGTTGCATTCCGCAAAGGCGCCCTTGTTGATGGTGGTAACGCCGGTAATATCAACACTGGTCAGGTTCTGAGCAGCATAGAATGCATATTCACCGATGACGGTAACGCTGTCGATCTTATCGAGTATTCTGTAAGAAGGAGCAGTTCTGCCGCTGGGATAATATACCAGAGTCTTGGCATCCTTGCTGAGCAGCACACCGGCCTTGTCATAATACTTGGTATTGTTGCCGTCTACATGTATGTCGGTCAGCTTGCTGCCGTAGAATGCCTTGGGGCTTACATTGACCACGCCCTCGGTAATTGTAATATTGGTAATACCGGAGTTGCGGAAGGAGCCTTCGCCGATGTACTGCATGGTATCGGGCATTTCCACTCTGGTAAGATTTACGGTGTCAGCAAAGGCATAGTTACCGATAGAAGTAACATTATTGCCGATGTGGATTTCCTTTATCTTATCACGCTTGGCATACCATGGAGCCTCGCTGGCATCATCATAATTGTACATATCCCTGTTGCCGGTTATGGAAAGAATGCCGGAAGCTTCGTCCAGCTCCCATACAACCTCCACGCCGCATGCATTGGCAGGAGGAGTCAGGGCCATTTCTTCCTCGGTAAGGGCAGCAGGAATCTCAAGCTGAGCAACAAGTACTTCACCGCAGACATCACAATGGCTGCCCTCAGTAAGACCGGTGGCGGTTTCGGTGGGGGCTACAGCCTCGTCAATAACAGGAACGTGACCGTTGGCAGCCACTTCGCTCTGCTCGGACACGCCGCATACGCCGCAGGTATACAGCACCGCACCGGTCTCGGTGCAGGTGGCCTCAGCGATAACTTCGCCCTCATTCCAGCTGTGGCCAAGAGCCTCCGACTCATCGGCAGTATAGCTGTCGCCGCACAGGGCGCAGGTATACTGGGTGTATCCTGCCTCGGTGCAGGTGGGCAGAGTTACTGCAGACTCATAGGTATGCACACAGTCAGCCACGGGAGGTGCCTCTTCGGTAACCTCTTCTTCTACGGGCTCTTCAATGGAATCCTCATCAGAACCCTCGGCAGGTTCTTCCGCAGGCTCTTCCTCTGTAACCTCTTCCACTGCGGTTTCATCCACTATGATTTCTTCCACGGTGCCCTGGGCAAAACCGGCCGCAGGGAACATGGAAACCGTCATAATAAGACACAACATCAGGGCCAAAAGTCTTTTCATGCTCGTCCTCCTCAGTGATATTGAACGTATAGTGTTAGATATCGTTTTTTTCTGCACATGCAGTGTGTTTGTACATGATTGCAAATAGGTGCTTTAAACTACGAACGATGCCGATCATCCTCATAATTCTTCAACCTATATTATGTAGCTTTTGGCATATAAAGTCAATCTCAATACAGCATCAGGCGGCTCTCCGTATCGGAAAACCGCCTGTTTACCAAGTGTTTTTATATTGTAAACAATTTATTAAGCGAAAGCTGAGTCTATTCCGTCAATTCCATCCGCTGCCCGCTGCATTTCCCCCGACGGAAAAGGCGTCTATTTTATAACAGTATACTCCCCGTGTTTCAGCTTAACGGACAGATATCTGCTGTTCTTATCCACAAATCTCCATGGCTTATCCCTGTGCTCAGGGGCATAGTCTATATTGATGCGTGGCGTTGCTGCAATCTCCGGTTCATCCGTCCGTTCCATCACATACAGCCTGCCGCCGCAAAGGTCCGCACCGTAATCCTCCCTCGTAATGCCCAGCGCCATGCACAGCTTGCCGGGGCCGCTGCAGAAATTTTTCTGCTTTTCCGTTTTTCTGCGCTTTGCCATCAGCTCCATCCCCTCGATAGGCTCCAGCGCCCTTATCAGTACACATTCCGGTTTGCCCTCAGGGCCCGTTGCAAAATTCAGGCAGTTGTACATTCCATATATAAGGTAAACATAAGCATAGCCGCCTTCGCCGAACAGTATCCGCGTTCTGCCGTTTGGGTCTCCCTTCGAGGCATGGGCTGCGGTATCCTCCGTGCCAAGGTATGCTTCGGTTTCCACAATACGGCCTGCGGTTATACCCTCCTCCGCCACAGATACAAGGGTGCAGCCTATCAGTTTTTTTGCTATATCAATGGTATCACCAATATAAAATTCTCTGCTGAGTCTGTCCATTGCTTATCCTCCCTTTGCAATAATTATATCCGTTGCACCTCTGCGTGAAAAGAACATCAATTTTAATCCATTGTTAATATAATTTGGTCGTATTGTAGTGTATAATGTATGAAGTTTGAAACCGAGGTGACATGCATATCAATGGAAAAGAGTAAAAAATCCGGCACAAACACAAAACTGCTGGTGCTGATAATAATTCTTACGCTGATACTTTGCGCGGCAATATTTGCCCTGCGCTTTTACAGCGATATTTCAAATCCCGAAAGCCTGTTTGAAGAGCCTGTGATTATTCCCACGCCGGCTTTGCAGTCCGCTCCCGCCCCCACCGCTGTTCCCACTCCCACTCCGGATCCCGACAAGGTGCTGTCCGCCCAGTCCGATGAGGAGTTTATGTCCAAAAGAACAAATATACTGGTACTGGGCATAGATGAAAGCACTGAAAGAGAAGACTGGGGCAGTTTCCGTACAGACACCATGCTGCTGGTATCCGTGGATTTTTCGGATAACGATGTATGCATGGTATCCATCCCCCGCGACAGCTATGTGAAGCTCTATAACGAAAAAGGAGAACTTGCAGACCCTGAAAATCCCTACGGCAAGATAAACAGCGCATTTTCCGAAGGCGGCGGCGCGCAGAAAAAGGGATTCGATTACACCCTGAATACCATCGAGCAGCTTATGCAGCTGAATGTGGATTACTACTGTGCATTCAATATGAACGTGGTAAAGGAAGTGGTGGATGCCATGGGCGGCGTGGATTACGATGTGGATGTGGAAGTATCCATGAACGGCCGCACCCTTTCCCCCGGCTTCCAGCATCTGGATGGACAGGGCGTGCTGGACTACTGCCGACAGCGCAAGGGTTCCTCGGATATTGCCCGCATAGACCGCCAGCAGCGCATGCTCACCGCCATACTGGAGCAGCTTAAATCCTCAAATCAGATAGTAAACCTGCCCTCAATATACTCCGCAGTGCAGGATAACATAATGACGAACCTTTCTTTCCGCCAGATAACCTCCCTCTCCCTCGTGGCGCTGAGGATGGATATGGAGCAGCTCAGCCGCTATACGGTAGAGGGTAAGGCTCTGGATATTGCCGGCCGCAGCTGCTGGTGCATCCTTGCCCCTGACCTGCAGGAACTTATTGACGATATCTGGGGAAAAGACGTCACCGTGGACCCCGAGATAGATTACGAGTATATCCTGGCCCAGATGGAACTTACGCGCCAGATGCTTGCCCATGAGCTGAACCGGGGCATAATGGCCTACAATCAGGCCCAGGCTCTGCTGAACGAATATCGCAGGGAAATAGACTCCGAAAGCTATAACACCCTCAGAGCTTACGCCAAAGCTCTGGAAGACGCAATAGACAGTCTCTCCAAAGAAGAGCTGGATATGTATACTCCCGCCGTGGAGCAGCTGTGTTATTCCATTTGCAATCAGTACAACATTCAGCTATACTAATACTATAAAATACAGTGACACAGAAGGGGCATTTTGCCCCTTTCGTCACAATAAGACAAACTTTCGGAGGAATCCATGTCCGTAGAAAAAGTAAGAGAGCACCTCAAGGCCTTTGGTTTTGAGGACAGAATCATGGAGTTTGACATCTCCACCGCCACAGTTGCAGAAGCTGCAGAAACTCTGGGCGTTATTCCTGCCCGCATAGCCAAGACCCTCTCCTTCAAGGATGAAGAACACGGCTGCATACTGGTGCTTATGGCCGGCGACGCAAAGGTTGACAACAAGAAATACCGCGCCCAGTTCGGCGTAAAGCCCCATATGCTCTCCCACGAGGAAGCACTGGAATTCACCGGCCACGCAGTAGGCGGCGTATGCCCCTTTGCCGTGCCCGAATCCGTCCCTGTATATCTGGATGTTTCCATGCAGCGTTTTGAAACCGTATTCCCCGCCGCCGGCAGCGCCGCAAGCGCCGTTCGCCTTAACTGCGAAGAGCTGCATACCTGCTCCCTCTCCAAGGGCTGGATAGACGTATGCAAAGGCTGGGGCGAAGAAGAATAATATAATTAAACTCAAGGAGGTAAGTCATGGAATATACTGCTCTGGGCAATACCGGTCTTAAAGTTTCCCGCCTCGGCTTTGGCGGAATACCCATTCAGCGCATCTCACAGGATGAAGCCGCCGCTCTCATCCGCAAGCTGCCCGAATACGGCGTAAACTATATCGACACCGCCCGCGGCTATACCGTCAGCGAGGAATACCTGGGCGCAGGCCTCGAAGGTATAAGGGATAAATTCGTACTCGCTACCAAAAGCATGGCCCGCACAAAGGACGCCATGGCCGCTGATATCGATATCAGCCTCAAGAACCTCCGTACCGACTATATAGACCTCTATCAGGTCCACTTTGTTGATGCAAAGAGCCTTGAAACCATAACCGCTCCCGGCGGCGCGCTGGAAGCGCTGCAGGAAGCAAAGGCTGCAGGTAAGATTGGCCATATCGGCCTCACCACCCATGAAGTGGCCATATTTGAAAAAGCCCTCGATCTGGATTGGGTGGAAACCATAATGTTCCCCTACAGCTTCGTTGAAACACAGGGCACAGAGCTGATGAAGAAATGCACAGAGCTGGGCAAAGGCTTTATCGCCATGAAGCCCCTGGCAGGCGGTGCGATAGAAAACGCCCCCCTTGCCATGCGTTTCATTGCCGCCAATGGGGATGTGACCGTAAATATCCCCGGTATGGCCGCCGAGGAAGAGCTGGCGCAAAACGTAAAGGCTGCCGCTGACCTCAGCCCCCTTACCGAGGATGAACTTGCAGAAATCCAGACCATCCGCAGCACTCTGGGCAGTCAGTTCTGCCGCAGATGCAATTACTGCCAGCCCTGTACCGTTGGCATAAGCATCTCCCTGTGCTTCACCTTCAACGGCTACCTTACCCGCTACGGTCTTACAGACTGGCCCATTGCCCGCTATAACAGCATGGCGGTAAAGCCGGATGCATGCATAGAGTGCGGCGCCTGCGAATCCCGCTGCCCCTATAAGCTTCCCATCATCAAGATGCTCAAGGAAGTATCTGAAAACTTCAACAAAGTGCTGTAAATCCAAACACAAAACAGCGGCGCAGATGTTATCTGCGCCGCTTATATTTTTATTGTTTACTTGCTGCTCAATACAGCATCCTTTTCTATAACTGCCCGCATAGCCTCGTGTATTGCATGCTCAAAGCCGTTTGCCTGCAGGCTCAGTATGCCCTCTATGGTGGTGCCGCCGGGTGTGGTCACCTGATCGATAAGAGCAAAGGGGTGCTCACCGCTTTCCGCAACCAGCTTTGCGCTGCCCATCACGGTGCTTGCGGCAATGGCAAGGGCCTTGTCCTTGGATAAGCCGTATTTCACTCCCGCGCGGGCGCAGGCATCAATATACATATACACAAAGGCAACGCCGCAGCCTGCAATGGCCTTGAAGGGGGTAAATTCATCCTCGGTAAGCTCAATCAGCTCGCCCACCGCACCGAATATCTCCCGCACCATGTCCTTCTGTGCCTCTGTTACATCAGCAGAAGGAGTAAAGCAGGTGGTGGATGCGCCCACCTTGGCATTTACATTGGGCATTACCCTTACAACCGGCACATCCTGTCCCAAAGCTTCTTTAAGGTAGGTTATGTCCCTTCCGGCCGCTATGGAAATAACAGGCTGATTGTCAGCAAGGCTGGCCTTTATCTGAGGAAGTACTTCCGAAAAGGACTGGGGAGTTACGGATACTATTACCGCATCCGCCTGAACCACCGCTTCCGCAATTGTCTCAACGGGAGTAACGCCAAGCTTCTGCGCAATTTCCGCTGTCTTTTTGAAGGTGCGGTTATAGCAGAGTATATCCTTTGCCGCAAAGCCGTTGTTTACCATTCCGCCGATAATGGCGCTTGCCATATTGCCTATTCCGATAAAGCAGTATTTCATACCCTTATCCCCCATGTTTTTTGTTTTATTATAGCATATATTTTTGCTGTAAACAGGGGGGATTTGCGCCTTGCTAAGGACCGCCCTTTGCAATATAATGTAATGGCGAATGTAATAACGTTATACTAAGGAGCAACCCTTTGAAAACCAGTGATTTTTACTACGATCTGCCCCAGGAGCTTATTGCCCAGTCCCCGGCAGAGGTGCGGAGCGCCTCCCGTCTTTTGGTATACGACAGGGAAAATAAGACAGTCCGCCACGGCATATTTACCGATATACTGGAATACTTCCGCCCCGGCGATGTGCTGGTTCGCAACGTTACCCGTGTAATACCTGCCCGTCTTCACGGCATTCGGGAAGAAACCGGCGGCATGATGGAATTTCTGCTGCTCAAACGAATGGACGAGCACCATTGGGAATGTCTTGTAAAACCCGGCAGAAGAGCCAAACCCGGCCTCACCTTTAAAATCACCGATGAGCTTTCCGCAACAGTATGCGACAGCACCCCGGACGGAGGCCGCATAATACGGCTCAATTACGACGGCGTATTCGAAGAGATACTGGACAGGGCAGGCGAAATGCCTCTCCCACCCTATATAACACAGCGCCTCGCGGAGCGTGACAGGTACCAGACGGTATATGCAAAGGAAAACGGTTCTGCCGCCGCCCCCACTGCGGGACTGCACTTCACCCCTGAGCTTATTGAGCAAATACGAGCTAATGGCGTACAGATCGCAGATGTTCTGCTGCATGTGGGGCTTGGCACTTTCCGTCCCGTATCCGCAGAAAACCTCGAAGAGCATCACATGCATTCGGAGTATTACGAATGCTCTCAGGAAACAGCAGACCTGATAAACAACGCACGGAAAAACGGCGGACGTATATTTGCCGTGGGAACCACCTCCTGCCGCACGCTGGAAAGCGTTGCCGACGAAGACGGCATCGTCCATGCAAAATCCGGCTGGACAGACATCTTCATCACCCCCGGCTACAAATTCAAGGCGGTGGATAAGCTTATCACCAACTTCCACCTGCCGGAATCCACCCTGCTGATGCTGATAAGCGCCCTTGCCACCCGGGAAGAAATGCTGGATGTATACAGGCAGGCCGTTGAGGAGCGCTATCGCTTCTTCAGCTTTGGCGATGCTATGCTGATATTATAAAAGGAGCTGACACAATGGCAAAATTTGACTTCAAATACGAACTGCTCCACGTTTGCAAGCAGTCCGGCGCAAGGCGCGGCAGGCTGCATACCCCCCATGGAGTTATTGAAACCCCCTGCTATATGCCGGTGGGCACTCAGGCTACCGTTAAAGCCATGCTGCCCAGGGATGTTGAGGATATTGGCTCCATGATCATCCTTGCCAATACCTACCATCTCTTTGAGCGGCCCGGTCACAAGCTGGTGGCTGAAGCAGGCGGCCTTCACAACTTCATGCGCTGGAATAAGCCCATCCTTACAGACAGCGGCGGATTTCAGGTATTCAGCCTTGCGGCGGCCAACAAGATAAAAGAAGACGGCGTTGAGTTCCGCTCTCTGCTGGACGGCAAAAAGCATTTCTTCACCCCCGAGCTTGTTATGGAAATAGAAGAAGCTCTGGGCGCGGATATCATAATGGCATTTGACGAATGTGCCCCCTATCCTTCCACCTATGAATACGCAAAAGCCGCAATGGAGCGTACCCATCGCTGGGTTGTGCGCTGCAAGGAAGCCCATAAGAGGGAAGACCAGGCGCTGTTCGGCATTGTGCAGGGTAATATGTACGGAGACCTTCGCATTGAAAGCGCAAAGTTCCTTGCTTCTCTGGATTTGCCCGGCTATGGCATAGGCGGCCTTTCCGTTGGCGAACCCAAGCCCATCATGTACGATATGCTGGAGCAGATGATGCCCTACATGCCGGAAAACAAGCCCCGCTACCTTATGGGCGTGGGCAGCCCCGATTGTCTGGTTGAAGGTGCAATCCGCGGTGTGGATATGTTTGACTGCGTACTGCAGACCCGCATAGCAAGAAACGGTCTGGCCCTTACCGGCACAGGCAAAAAGATGCTCCGCAATGCCACATTCGAGCATGACTTTACCCCCATCGAAGAGGGCTGCGACTGCTATGCCTGCAAGAATGGCTTTACAAGGGCGTATATCCGCCACCTTGTAAAATGCAAAGAAATACTTGCTTCCCAGCTTATCACCACCCACAACCTGCGCTTCTCCATACGCCTTATGGAGCAGGTGCGCGAGGCTATCGAGCAGGACAGGCTCCTTGATCTTCGGGACGAACTCAAGGCGAAAGGCGCGCTGGACTGATGGAATACACCCTGACTAACGTAACCGAACAGCAGCTTGAGGAAATCGCCGGCCGCGTTGCCTCCGGTCTTTTCCCCGGTGCATTCATAGCCCTCTTCGGCGACCTTGGCGCAGGCAAAACCGCCTTTACAAGATACGCCGCAAAGGCCCTTGGCATAGAGGACATACAAAGCCCCACCTTCACCATAGTCCGTGAACATAACGGCTCCCTTCCCCTTTTTCACTTTGACTGCTACCGCCTTGAAGATGAGGAAGAGCTGTATGCCATAGGATTTGATGATTACCTTGCCCGCGGCGGCGCAATCATTATGGAATGGTGCGAGCGGGTGCCCTATGCCCTGCCAAATGAACGGCTGGAGCTGCACATCACAGGCTCCGGCGCAATGCCCCGCACCCTGCGCTTTGTGCCCGTCGGCCAACAATATCAAACACTTCTGGAGAGTATAAAATGCTGATGCTTTGCCTTTCCACCTCCGGCCCTGTGGCCTCTGCCGCCCTCATAAAGGACGGCCAGGTCATATCCCTTCAGCAGGGCGGACGGGGACTTACCCATTCACAAACCATAATGGCCCTTGCAGAGCAAGCCATACTTTCCTGCGGATGCAATCCTCAGGATATGGATGCCTTTGCCGTGGATGCAGGCCCCGGCTCCTTTACCGGAGTACGCATAGGCGTATGCGCCGTAAATGCCATGGCTGCCGCATTCAATAAGCCTGTTGTGCAGGTCAGTTCCCTCGAGGGGCTGCTGTACGGCCTTGATCATGCCTGTGCCCTCATAGACTGCCGCAACGGCAACGGCTATGCAATGGCTGTATCCGATGAAGTAGTCATACCTCCCTCCGCAGTGGTAATATCCGAATTGCTGGAAACCCTCCCCGCCGATACCCTTATCACAGGAGACGGCGCAGCTCTCCACAGAGATACCATAATATCCGCCCTGCCCTCAGCCCGCTTTGCAGATGAAAACGACGTAAATGCAGCTAAGTGCGGCCTTGCGGCATGGGATAAGCTGATGGCGGAAGAAACCCTGCAGGAGGCAATGCCCCTTTACCTTCGCCCCTCTCAGGCGGAACGCATGGCAAAGGAGAAAAAATAAATGAGCATACAATTTCGACCCATGCAGAAGGCGGATGTGCCCCGCATAGCGGAAATGGAAAGGCTGTGTTTCCGCTCCCCCTGGTCCGAAAGTTCCCTGCTTGGCGAGCTGAAAAACAATATTGCACATTATCGGGTAGGCGAGATAGGCGGCGTTATAATGGCCTACGGCGGCATGTGGGTAATGTACGGCGAAGCCCATATCACAAACGTTGCGGTGCATCCCGATTACCGGGGACATGGCTACGGACGGCAGCTGATGGAGCACATGATGGAAACTGCCATGCTGCATCATGCGGTCAGCATGACGCTGGAAGTACGCATATCCAATACCGTTGCTCAAAACCTTTATACTTCAATGGGCTTTGAGGTGGCGGGCCGCCGCAAAAAGTATTATTCAGATACCGGTGAAGACGGCCTTATAATGTGGAACAAGGACCTGCCCGCCTATAAGAAAAGGGCAGATTGACAAACACACCTATGGGGTGTAGCATTTTGGTAAGGTTTTGATATTATTTAAAGGAGATATACGCCATGAAGAAGATAATCAACTGCGACAAGGCTCCCGCCGCTATCGGCCCCTACAATCACGCATCTGATGTAAACGGTTTTGTATTCACCTCCGGTCAGCTGGGTCTTGATCCCGCCACCGGCAAGCTGGTTGAAGGCGTTGAAGCACAGGCCCGTCAGGCCCTTATCAACCTTAAGAATGTTCTTATGGAAGCCGGCTGCACCGATATAAAGCAGGACGTGCTCAAGACCACCGTATTTTTAGTGGATATGAATGACTTTGCCACCGTAAATAAGGCATACAGCGAAGTATTCGATTCTGACTTCCCCGCCCGTTCCTGCGTACAGGTAGCCAAGCTGCCCGCCGGCGGTCTGGTTGAGATCGAAGCAATCGCCTTCAGGGGAATAATGAAGGCTGTATTCTAATGGATACCCGCCAGCCTGTATTCCATTATAGGCCGATGGCAGCATTGGCCTTGGGAGTATGCGCCGGCATAATACTTTCAGATATTTTTAAGGGCACATGGCTTTTTATTGCCTTGTGCCTTTTTCTGTGCGGTTTTGCCCTCAGCATGAAACTGAACCGCCATGGCTGGGCAGTATTTTACATCTGCACTGCGCTGAGCATTGCCCGCTGTATGTTTCCGGCCCTTCGGCTGCCCTTGGGTATTATGGCTCCCTTTCACTATACAAGAGAAGCCCTTATCCAGGTCACGGCTTCGCTTTTTGATAAACAGTCCCCTATACTTCAGGCCATGCTGTGGGGATACAAAGGAGATATTTCCGCCGACGTTTATGCTGCCTACCGTACCAGCGGCATAGCCCATGTGCTGGCTCTTTCAGGTTTGCATGTTTCCTTTGTTGCGGTGCTGGCAGACAGGCTGACCAGAAAATGTCCCATACAGCCAAAGTTTTATATTACCACCGGGCTGCTTACTGTCTACTGCGCCGTGGCTGCTTTTCCGTCATCCCTTATCCGTGCAGCCGTAATGACCCTCTGCGCCCTGTACGGCCGTGTCTGCGGCAGAAGATACGATATGCTGAGCAGCATGTCCTTTGCAGCAGCCGTTATACTCATATGCGATCCTTCTGCCCTCTTCGAAATAGGCTTTCAGCTTTCCTTCGGGGCTGTGCTGACAATTGCGCTGCTGATGGGGCCAATATCTGAAAAGCTGCGTTTTCTTCCCGATGACATTGCGGCCATCATAGCCGTATCAGTCTGCGGTACCCTTGGCACACTTCCCCTGTCGGTATATTACTTTGGCACAATTCCTGTGCTGAGCCTGTTTGCAAATATACTGATACTCCCCATAGTCCCCTTTGTCTTTATCTCCGCCCTTCTTATCACGCTGACCGGGCTTGCTGCGCCGGGCTTTGCCGCAATGCTTGCCCCTGTGGGAGAGTTTCTTGCCGCCGTGATGACATCGGCGGCACAGGCCGTATCTTTCCTGGACTTCGCCCTGCAGGAATCAAGCATCTCCTCCGCCGCCTGCCTGTTTATTTACCTTGGCTATATATGCATCTCAGACTATCCGCTGATTCCTCAGCATAAGAAATACGCCGCATGCGCCGCCATGTTTGCAGGGGCGGTATTGTGCATGATATAATGCAGCCATGGATTACATGACGTTTTTCAAAAACATAAAGAGCAATTCCCTTTCCGGCGTTTACCTTATGCATGGCGAAGAGGAATATGTAAAGGACAGCGCCCTCAAAGCACTCAGGGATACCCTTGACGATGTCAGCCGGGAGCTGAACTTTCAGACCATAGAGGAAGCAAACGCAGACGAAATCATCTCCGCCTGCGAAATGCTGCCTTTCTTTGCTGAACGTCGAATCGTAGTATGCAAAAGCCTCCCCACAGACAGCGAGGGAAAAAAGCTTGCTGAATATCTCCCTTCCATGCCGGACAGCACATTGCTCGTCTTCTTCATTCGCGGCAAAGCGAAGGAAACCCTCGCCATCGTAAAAGCCATAAAATCCGCAGGCTCCGTAGTTGACTTTGCCAAATGCACCCCTCAGGAAGCCATAAAGTGGGTAATTCAGCAGCAGAAGCGACTGAATGTTGTCATTACCGAAGCCGCCGCCCGACATATAGTCAACCTTGCGGGAGTGGATATTTCTGTGCTGAACAATGAGCTCTGCAAAGCCGCAGGTTTTGTTGGCTCCGGGAATGAGCTTACCAAGGAAGCAATATCTCAATGTGTTACCCGCAGCCTTGAGGTAAGGATATTTGATATGCAGGATTATTTCCTTGCAGGCAAGGCACAGGATGGTATGCGGGCCTATCGGGCTATGCTTGCCGACGGTGAAAATCCCTTCGGAATAGCCGCCTTTATGGAAAACCGTTTCAAGGCCATGCTTACCGCCCGCACCCTCATCGACAAGGGGCTGAACAGGGACCGTGTACTTGCCGTTACCGGCAGTTCCTTCCCTGCAAAAAAAGCATACGAAGCCGCTTTGCGCTATTCCAGAAAAGAGCTTGTGGATATACTCCGCCGCTTTGCAAACGTTGGCTATTTGCAGGTTTCCGGCCAGCAGACGGATACCTCTGCCCTGGAGATGGCTCTTATTCAATCCATGCCGAAGAAGCGGTAAAATCCAGGCTTTGTATCTCCCCCAAAAACTAATTGGCATTTTTTTAACGAAATTATTGGATTTGTACCGTGATAATGATATAATTCTTCATATACCCCATTTCATTCATACATTTCAAGGAGATATGACCATGACAGTATCCATTTGCATAGGCAGCTCCTGCCACATAAAAGGGTCCCATGCCATAGTAAGCGCATTGCAGGAACTTGTAGCCGAACACAACCTTGAAGACAGGGTGGACCTTCGCGGCTCATTCTGCATGGGCCAGTGTCAGGTAGGCGTAAACGTAATGGTGGACGGAGTGCATCATTCCGTTACCCCTGACACTGTCGAAGAGTTCTTCCGCAGCGTAATACTGGCCGGTCTGGCTGGGTAATTCTGCTTTTTTCACAATATTTCGAAAGGTATTATTCATTATGGAATACATTACTTTTAAAAAATCCAACTGCAGAAACTGCCATAAGTGCATTCGCCACTGTCCTGTAAAGTCTATCCGCTTTTCCGGCAATCAGGCAAACGTAATCCCGGAGGAATGCGTTCTTTGCGGCGAATGTTTCGTTGCCTGCCCCCAGGGAGCAAAAGATATAGTGGACGAAACCGAGCTGGTATCCGTTCTGCTCAGAGGCGATGCCCCTGTATACGCAAGCGTTGCCCCCTCCTTTTTATCATACTTTGAAGGCGTGGGCATTAATTCCCTCAGGGATGCCCTTATAAAGCTGGGCTTTACCGATGTGGAAGAAACCGCCATCGGTGCAACAATAGTAAAACGCGAATACGAGAGGCTGCTTCAGGAAGGCGTTCAGGATATAATCATCACCTCCTGCTGCCATACCGTGAATCTGCTGGTGGAAAAATATTATCCTCAGCTTATAAACTGCCTTGCCCCCGTAATCACCCCCATGCATGCCCATTCAGATGACATCAAGCGCCGTCACCCCGAAGCAAAGACGGTATTTATCGGCCCCTGCCTTTCCAAGAAGGACGAGGCAGCCATGGCAAGCGTAGATGCGGCCCTTACCTTCGAAGAGATAAGCTCCATGCTGGAAAAGGCCAATATTGTTCCCGAAAAGATCATGGACAGCTCAGACCAGAGCCGCGCCCGT
>JAZNUG010000115.1:0-21253 GCA_045592165.1 Clostridia bacterium
GCAGTGGTTCCGGCAGCGGTTCCGGCAGCGACTCCGGCAGCGGTTCCGGCGGTGATTCCGGCAGTGGTTCCGGCGGTGGTTCCGGCGGTGGATTCGGCGCAGGCGGAGAAAATGAAACTCCTCCCGTAACCTTTGGATAGAGATAGTTTAAAACAGAAAAAACGCAGCTGATGACTTTGCAGTTACAGCTGCGTTTTTTGATATAAACGAGAGCTTTTTATGTGATATATAATAGGTGTGTCAGGTATGTTTTGACAGGGTATACCTTGAACAAGCCAATAGATTAAAGTATAATAAAATAGATAAAAAATGACATTCGAAAATTTGCTTCACGTGTTAAAGAAACAAAATTGCGTCAGAAGCGGATCTGATTGTAATCGTGATGAATTCTGTCCTGCGGCATCAATATGAAAATCGTTCCATGGGACAGAAACGAGGTCTAAACATGAAGGTAGGAATTATCACCTTTCCAAACTCCCGAAGCTATGGGGCAATATTGCAGATGGAGGCATTATACAATGCTGTATCCGAAATGGGTTATGATGCGGAGATAATAAATTATCATAACCTGTGGATGAAGCAGCATAAGCATACCAGCTTCGGGTGGAAAAGTTTTCTGGGAAGCAGGTGGCTGAAGCAAAAAATCTCATATATGCTGCATATCAGAATGCATATGGGATTTAATAGCTACGAAAGAAAGATGAAAAAATATCCCGGAATTCCGGTGACAAATCCGCATTGCCTGAGCGACATCGGAAAAAGATATTCTGCCGTTATATGTGGAAGTGATCAGGTATGGAATCCGGATATTACCAATGGGGATCTTTCATATTTTATGGATTTCTGTGATGACAGCACTGCCCGTATTTCCTATGCTCCCAGCTTTGGGCTGGAAAAGCTTCCTGATAGCTTTGCGGAGAATGTTAAAAGAGAATTGGCGCAATTTTCACATATATCCGTGCGGGAAGAATCCGGAAGGAGCATAGTGAGGGAACTTACAGGCAGTGACCCGCAGATAGTGCTGGATCCCAGCCTGCTGATGGATTGCAAATACTGGGAAAAGCAGGAAAAGATACATCCTGCGGCCGCAAAGGCTGAAAAATACATACTGTACTATACGGTAAAAAGCTCAGAGAGCCTGTGGCGATACTGTCTGCGCCTTGCGGAACAAAATAATATGAAGATACTTCGCATTGGCTCCAATATGATAAGAAGGCCTTTTGAAAGAAATCAGTACGTGGAGCCTCTTTGTGATGTTACTCCCGATGAATGGCTGTATCTGATGCACCATGCACAGTGCGTAGTTACCAATTCCTTCCATGGGCTGGCATTTGCTGTGAATTACAGAAAGAACGTTCATGTGGAGTTTTCCTCATTGACAAATACCAGATTGACAAATATGGTAAATATCTTTGGTCTGCAGTCTCAGGTAGTGGAAGATGAATATAAAATACTGCCTATTGCAACCGATTATACGCAAACAGACAGGGTTCTGCCTGTGCTGAAGGAAGAATCATGGAATTTTCTGATGGAGGCGCTATCCGGAATTTCAAAAGATGACAAAAGAGAGTATCAGGTTTAATGCAAAACTGAATATTCTTACTGCCCTGATAAGCCAGATTGTTGTAATCGGCTGCGGAATTGTGATACCGCGAATATTCATAAAGACATACGGTTCTGCAATGTACGGCATTACTACCTCCATTATGCAGTTTGTATCCTATGTGTCTTTGTTGGAGGGCGGCGTTGCAAGGGTTGCAAGGGCAGAACTGTACGCCCCCCTTGCAGCGGGGGACAATTACGGAATCAGCAGGGTCTATTATGCCACAAAAAGGTTCTTCGGCATAATCGGCATGGCTCTGTTGGTTTATATCGCCGTATTGTCCTTTACGTATTACGATATTGCAGAAATTCAGCTGGTTGACAGGAAAACCATATTTATTCTGGTATGGATTATAAGCATGAGCCTTATGGCCAAGTACCTTGGCGGCCTTGCAAATCTCACCCTGATAAATGCGGACCAGAAACAATACATAAGCAATATAATAATAACCGTTACCACCGTATTCAACGTTATCATTATTGCGGCGCTGGCAAACAGGGGCTGTGATATTGTTACTGTAAAACTTTTCAGCGGCATCGTTTATTTGATGCAGCCAGCAGTTTATGCATTGTATGTAAGAAAGCATTACGCACTGCAGAATGTAGGCAGGAACATTTCAAAGCTGCAGCAAAAATGGACCGGCGTAGGTCAGCATATTGCATACTTTCTGCATAAAAACATAGATATCCTTATACTTACCATATTCAGCGATATCAGGCTGGTAGCTGTATATACTGTGTACAATCTTGTATTGGACAGCATGAGCAAAATCGTGCGGTCATTTACGGGAGGCATGGAGGCTGCGTTTGGCAATATGATTGCCAACGGAGAGCATGAATCCCTGCAGAGCGCCTTTCGTAATTACAAATTTATGCTGTCAACAGTTGCGGCGATATTATTCGGTACAACAGCGGTGCTTATAGTTCCGTTTGTAAGACTTTATACTGCGGGAATTGTGGATGCTGATTACATACAGCCGATGTTCGCAATTATCATCCTGCTGGCTGAAACCATAGACTGTATATCCCATCCATGCTACTGCCTGACGGTATCGGCAAACAAATTAAAGGAATCCCATTGGGGGTCTTACGGTGAGGCAATAGTGAATATCGTGGTGTCCGTAATTCTGGTAAGGTGGAATCCGTTAATCGGCATTGCCATAGGCACACTGGCGGCCACCTTATTCAAGGCTCTTTATTATATGGCATACTCTTCTCGCTGGATTGTAAAAGTCAGCGTGAAGTATCTGGTGAAAAACCTGCTGTATGTGGTTGTTCCAATTTGCGGATTTGCAGCGATCGGGGCAATTCTAATTAAAGATTATATGCTTTACGATTATATTCAGTGGACCGTTGCGGGATTTGCAGTGGTTACCGCCGTTGCGCTGGTTATGCTGATGCTGAGCAAAGCTATGTATGCGGATGAGCTGAAGCTGATTGCTCATTATGTAAAACAGATGCGCGCTGACAAAACAGAATAACTCTTGTACACCGGTGCTGCCTCACACAGGTGCATATGCAAAAAAAGGAAGCTGTCGCAGGGCAATGAAGAAAATACTTATTGTAAACAACAACATGCATATCGGAGGGGTACAGAAGGCCCTGATAAATCTCTTGTGGAACATAAGGGATAAGTACGATATAACTCTGCTGCTGTTTTACAGGGGCGGCGAATATGTAAAGGATATTCCGCCGGAGGTAAAGGTGATTACCCCTGATTCTGCATATCGGTATCTTGGCATGACAAAGGATGACAGCCTGAATTTTATGGACAGGCTTGCCAGAAGTATTTTTGCGGTGATAGCAAGGATGTTTGGCAGGAGATGGGCGGTTGCCCTTATGGGACTTGGCCAGAAGCAGCTGGGCAATTATGATGCGGCGATATCATATCTCCATAATGGAGCGCGAAAAGTTTTTTACGGCGGATGCAATGATTTTGTGCTGAGGCATGTATCAGCGGATAAAAAAATTGCATTTCTCCATTGCGATTATCGGCAGGAAGGGATCAACAATCCTGAAAATACAGAGCAATACGGTAAGTTTGATGTGATTGCAGCGTGCTCAAAGGGATGCGGCGAGCTGTTTGTGCGGGCCAACCCCCAATACAGGGACAGGGTAAAGGTGGTTTACAATTGTCAGCTGTATGAAAAGATACAGCTGAGCGCGGATAGCGATCCTGTACAGCTGGAAGAAGATAAGATAAACATAGTTTCTGTATCCAGGGTGAGCGCAACGAAGGGTATAGATCAGGCTATATCTGCCATTGCGCAGCTTGGAGAAATAAAACAAAAGATTCATTACTACGTGGTGGGAGACGGCTCGCAGTTTTGTGAAATATCGCAGGCGATAAAGGATAACGGGCTGGAGGACACCGTAACCCTTTGCGGAAAGATGGAAAATCCGTACGGATACATAAAGGCGGCGAATATATTGCTTATTCCGTCCCGCTTTGAGGCTGCGCCCATGGTTATAAATGAATCTGCCGGGCTGGGAACTCCTGTGCTGTCAACCGAAACCTCATCTGCCCGCGAGATGATAGAGGGGCACGGCTATGGATGGGTATGCGAAAATTCAGCAAAAGGAATAGCCGAGGCGCTGAGCACTCTTGCGCGGAATCCCGGCGAATGGATTGACGGCAGGATTCTGGAAAAGGCCGATGGATTGGATAATCGGGAAGCCTTACGTCAATTTGAGGAAATAATAGGATAATAAATAAAAGCGTTTTAGAACATTTAAGAAGCGAGAGCCTTGTATGGAACTTAAGTTAAACAAGCATTATTATATAATTCCGTGTTTTATAATAGCGGCTTTGCTGTGCTTTGCTCAGGTAAGGGCAAGCTATTATCTGATACGGGCGTGTCTTGCTGCTTTTTTGTTTTTTGTGGCGGCTGCGGCTTACAAAGGGATGATAACTCCTGCGCTGCTGTTCTTTTTGCCATGGGCTCCGCTGCTTAAAACTGCGCCCGGCGCCATGTCGGCATATTCTATCGGACTGGTGCTGGCCTGTGTAGTCTGTCTTATACGCAAGGGCTTTTCAATCAATATCTATACAACAATTTTTGCTCTGCTGATATTTGCTCTGACCATCACGGTAAAACAGATATACAATGACGAAATATACAATGGATACATATTGTTCATTTTCATGCTGGTGATGTTTCCCTGCATAACCGATGAACTGAGGGACAAAGCAACCTTTGGACAACTGACGGTATACTTTGCATTGGGAATCATAAGTGCAGCCCTTTCAGCAAAGAGGTTGGTATCCTATCAGAAAATTGCACAATTTATCGATATATATACATGGGACAGGGTTACCAGACTTTCCGGATATTACGGAGACCCAAATTTCTATTCCGTGCATATTTCTGCTGCGCTGAGCGGCACTATTCTGATGTTCTTCAGGAAAAAGGATGTGCAGCAGCGGCTGATGCTTATGATAGTCATGGCAGTATTGATGTACTGCGGATTTTTATCTGCATCTAAGAGCTTCATCATTACTACCGCCTGTGTGGCTCTCGCCTGCTTCATCAAGTTTATTGTTATGCAGGAAAAGGCAGTTTGGAAAGCATTGACGCTGGTCGGTGCCGGAATGATTCTTGCTGTTGTGGCTGTAACAGGTGTATTTGATCAGTTGTGGGATACCGTAGTACTGCGCTTCAGCCAGATAAATGACATTGCTTCCCTTACAACGGGCAGAACAAAAATATGGAAGGCATATTTTGAGGAATTTGTGAATAACGGGGCAGTGGTATGGTTTGGAAAGGGATGTTCGGAGACTCTGGTAATAAACCGTGCTGCTCATAATACCCTCATTCAGATGATTTATCAGCTTGGATTTGTGGGCATTGGGTTCCTTGCCGCATGGGAATACAATTTTATCCGCGGGGTTGTCAGAAATAAAAAAATTAAAATGAATTTTCTTGACGCTGCGATTTTGCTGATAGGTATATTCATGCCGTGGATGGGTCTTGACATGCTGTTTTTTGATGAGTTTTTCCTCATTGCAATGTATGCCGTTGCAGGTGCAATGTATATAAATATCCGCGAGGAGATATCTGCATAATCAATACAGCAAATGATTTTTGCCTCAGAGTACGGAAAACAGGGGAAATAAGATAAAAACGGACAAAATCATGCTGTTTGAGCCGGATAAAGGCTGAAAAACATTGCATAGTATGGCAGTTATGATATAATTAAATAGTTAATGTAATGACTTGCAAAGAAGAAAATATTTGTAAGTCATTATTATTGAAAGGATAAATGGGGCTATCCGCTGTGCCAGTCGGATGCCGGGACAAATATTTATAGGAGACCTGGGTTTTGCAGATTAAACTTCGAGTAATAAGCCTTATAACGGTATTGCTTATGGCATGTACATTTTCATCTGCCTTTGCTATGGGTGCGGGAGTGGAAGATGTGGCCGTACCTGAGGAAATTGCAGAATATTTTGATTCGGCATGCCTCGTGGAGCTTAATTCCAATACCGTGCTGTTCGCAAAGGAGCCCGATAAGCCCTTTATGCCGGTGGGCAGTGCAGTTAACCTTATGGCTGCTTATACTGTTGCACAGGAAATGGATATGGATGGCGAACTGACTGCGCCGGATGAAATAGACAGCATATCCTCAGGAGCCAGAAATATCGGACTGACCAAAGGCAATATCTATACTGTAAGAGATTTGCTTATCGGCATGATAATCGCAGGCGCACAGGATGCGGCGGTTGCCCTTGCCCATGGCGCTGCAGGCTCGGAGGAGGCTTTTCTGACCCTTATGAATCAATACGCAGCAGGGCTTGGCATGACAGGTACTGTATATTACAATGCCCGCGGCGGAAATGACACCAATCAAACCACCACTGTAAAGGATTACATTACGCTGTGCAGCGCGATACTGTCAAATCAGGCAATTGCAGAGCCGGCAACCCGGAAGCAATACACCATGGCTGACGGTACAAAGATAGACCACCGTCTGGATATTATGAATCCCGAAACCGACAGCTATGATGAGCGTGTGCAGGGCCTTGGCGACGGTGCAACTGACAGAGCCGGCATAAACATTGCACTTGTTGCAGAGCAGGACGGGATGAAGCTGCTGTTTGCGGGCCATAAAATGGACGGAACCAGAGGCGATTGCGAAAGCAATGCTATGGCATTGATGGAACATTATTGGAGCAACTGTTCTTATGTGGATGTTTCCGGGCCTGTGGCCGCAATGATATCTGCAAGGGAACTGAATGCTGAGAATGTAAGCATAAGCCTCCTGGCTTCAAATGCTGCCGGACAAAGCATACAGCAGAATGCTGACGGAGCAATCTCTCTGGGCGAACTTTATGAAGGCGTAAACAGTGACGGCGAACCCTGCAAACTGGTGGATGTTTTTTACAGGGAGAATCTGCTGACGTCAATTGAGGTCAGAGAGCCCGAGGCAGCGCCTGCTGAGGAAATCGTTGAATCCGAAAAAGTGCCACAGATTCCGGTTTATACAATGGATGACTGGAAGGGGAAGGACAAGGATCCCTCCTTGGTGGATAAGTATGGATTCTATATAATAGCCGTAGGAACAGTTATGCTGGCGGCAGCGGTATTGAGCCTGGTTTACGGGCTGCGCCGCAAGAGCCCCAGAAGGTAATATTTGGAGGATAATATGGCAGAGGAACGCAGAATGAATCACGGAGCAGAAGCGGAAATGAGTTTGAAATCCATTTTTGATATGCTGCTGCGCCGCATATGGCTGATAGTGCTGGTGCCGATGTTCACGGTAATAATAACGGCTGCAATCGTTTTCTTCGCAGTTGCGCCCAAGTATACCGCCACGGTATCGCTGTATGTTCTTAATAAGCAGAGCACAGACAATGCCACCGTAAACTACTCGGACCTTCAGTCCAGTACACTTCTTACGGCGGACTACAGCGAACTTATAATGAGCAAGCGTGTGCTCAGCACCGTTGGCGCCGCATACGGTATAGATCACGAACAGCTCCGCGATGACTACAACGTAAAGGTATCAAACGCCAATAATACCCGTATTATCGAGGTATCCGTAACCAGCAAGGATCCTGCCCTGGCAGCAAATCTTGCAAATTCCATAGGTTCGGAGTTCGCAAGGGCGGTCGTGGAGATAATGGATGCGGATAACGTGAACTTCGTGGATATTGCGGAACCGCCTGTTGAGCCATCCGCCCCCAAGAAGGTAAGGACAATAGCCGTTGCAGGCATTGTTTCTCTTATTGCTGCCGCATCTGTCGCCCTGGCAATAGAGCTGCTCAATAATACTATCAGAACTCAGGAAGACGTGGAAAGCAAACTGGGGCTGCCTGTTCTGGCACGTGTACCCAAGTATGAGGTGAAGTAAGTATGGCAGTAATTGAAAGCGTAATAGAACAGTACAAAAACTCGGGAACCACCCTGCGTGACTCCATAAAGACGCTGCGTACAAATATTGCATTCTCCTGCATGGATGAAGAGGTGAAGACGATAGTGGTAACCTCCGTGCGTCCCTCGGAGGGCAAGTCCACCGTTTCCATTTTCCTTGGTATGGCCATGGCGGAAAGCGGCAAGAAGACCATCATTGTGGACTGCGACTTCCGCAGGCCCATGATAAGCAACTATACAAAGATCAGAACATCCAGCGGCCTTGTGGATGTTCTCAAAAAGAGGATCACTCTGCAGGAAGCCGCCGTGGAGACAGGCGTAAACAACCTGCATATCCTGCCCACCGTTATGCTGCCCAATCCCGTTGAGGTTATAGGCTCCAGAAGGTTTGAAAACATGATCAGGGAGCTCCGCAGCGAATATGATATCGTGATAATAGATACTCCGCCCCTGGGTTCATTCATAGAGGCGGCCATTATTGCTTCCAAGGCAGACGGCACCGTATTGGTGCTCAAATCCGGCTTTACGGATTCTTCTGCAGCGGCAGAGGTTGTGGAGCAGCTTAAAAAGGCAAAGGCAAGGATACTTGGCGCCGTGCTAAACAACGTAGAGCTGAGCAGCGAAGAATACTATTACAGCGATTACTATTACAGGGACGGCAAGCGCAGGAAGAAATCCTCTTCCGGCAAGAAAAAAAGCAGGGATTAGCAAAATATAACAATTGGCCTGCTGAAGCACGGTTTGTTACGGTGCTTCGGCCCTGGCATGAGGTAAACAGGAAATATGCTGGATATTCACTGCCATATTCTCCCCGGGGTTGACGATGGCTCCGAAAGCATGGGGGAAACAAAACAGATGTTTGCTGCGGCTGCTGAAGCCGGAATAACATCTGCAATAGCAACCCCCCATTACCGCTCAAGGGACAACGGTACTGAGGAGGAAATAGAGGAAGCATACCGAAACGCAAAGCATATTGCCGCGGAGGCAGGAATCTGCCTGTATAAGGGGGCTGAAGTGAATCACAGGGCCCTGGCGGACGGTGCAGGGGAATGGCTTCGCGTGCTTACCCTTGCCGGCACAAACTGCGTATTGGTGGAGTTTTCCTCGGGCAGTCTGCCCATGTTGTGGGAAAACAGAATATACGATATTCAGGGGCAGGGCTTTGACGTGATAATTGCCCACCCCGAAAGATATGCTCCCGTTCAGCAGGATATTTCCATTGCCCGCCGCATGATAGAGATAGGCTGCGAATTGCAGCTGTCCGCTGATTTTATAGGCGAAAGCATGTTTTCAAAGCGGAAAAAGACCGCTGCAGAAATGCTGAAAAAAGGTTTGGTATCCTATATTGCTTCGGATGCCCATTGCGTAGGGGATTACGACTGTTATACCGCCGCAATGAAGAAATACGGCAGCATGCTGCGGGGCGGAATACTGGATTCAATACGGTAAAACATTGAATTTGCGGTATTCGCATGATAATCCGGGAGACTGAAATGGATAAGAAAGCGAAGACAAAGAAGAAAACCATAAAAATAATATTAGTGATAATTCTGCTGATACTGGCGTTTGTTTCCGGGGTTCTCTTTTTTGTGACAAATCACTATCTCAGCAGGATAAACAGGGTTGAGCCGGAAGTAATTGAGGATGTGGTAATGCCTGAGGAAGAGGAATTCGAAGTGGATTCCGAGGACAGGTTCACTGACGATCAGGGCAATGCCATACCGGAAGTGGATGCTGACAGCGTTGAGTGGGCTGAGATCGAGGCCATAGCCGACGACGACCTTATCAATATAATGCTGATAGGTCAGGATGCACGGGAAGAAGGCAAACGCTCCCGTTCCGACAGCATGGTGCTGTGCAGCATAAATCCGGTCACCGGCAAGGCATCCCTGATATCCTTCCTGCGGGACATGTACGTTGAACTGCCCGGAAGGTATTCTGACAACCGGCTCAATACCGCATACAAATTTGGCGGCTTTGAGCTGCTGGATGAGACTCTTGCCCAAAACTTCGGCGTATCGGTGGACGGCAATGTTGAGGTGGATTTTGAAAGCTTTATTCTGGCCGTGGATACCATCGGCGGCGTGGAAATAGAACTGAGCGAAGCCGAGGCCGAAGTTGTCGGTGTCAGGGCCGGCAAAAACCTGCTTACCGGCGAACAGGCTCTTGAATATGCCCGTATACGAAAGATTGACAATGATTTCAACAGAACTGCAAGACAGCGCAATGTTATCATGGCTATACTCAACAAGGCCAGAACACTGAGCATCGGCGAGCTGAACAGTCTTGTGGATGAGCTACTGCCCTGTATTGTTACTGATATGTCCAATGAAGAAATCATGTCTATTGCAATGAAGCTTATCCCCATGCTCAGGTCTTTGGACATAAGCACATACCATGTGCCGGGCGAGGATGCATACAGGAGCGCAAAGATAAACGGCATGGCTGTGCTGATACCGGACAAGGCAATGATCCGTCAGCAGCTTAATGAGGAATACTTGCCGCTGAAGTGATTTAAGGATAAACAGGGCGGATGATACAGCACTTCCGCTCACAGGAGATATAAAGAATGGCAGATAATAAGAAGGTAACTTCAGCCAAGCCTGAAATTGCCGGCAAAAAGAAAACAAAGTTATTTGAGCATTGGCACAAGGTTGCATTGTTTTTGGCAGTTTATGACATAGCTGCCATGGCAGGCTCATACTTTGTTGCTCTTTGGCTTAGGTTTGATTGTCATTTTTCCGAAATTCCTCCTGAATATTTAACGGCATGGATGAAATTTGCTCCCATATATGCCTGCATGGGTATTCTGGTATTCTGGAGAATCCGCCTGTACAGAAGCATATGGAGATTTGCCAGCTATGTGGAGCTGGAGCGGGTCGCTTTAGCATCTGTAATATTGGGCATATTGCATGGAGTGCTCATCACGGTTCTCTTTGAAAGAATGCCGATTACTTATTATGTCGGCGGAATAACCATTCAGTTTCTGCTGACGCTGAGTATACGTTTTGCATACAGATTTGTTCTGTTGGAGCGGAGCAAAAAGGCAAGAATGCTGCAGAAGGCCATGGCAAGGCGAGTTATGCTCATTGGCGCAGGCGCAGCAGGACAAATGATATTGAAGGATATGCACAATGCTGCGCAGGTAAAGGAGCGGGTATATTGCATAATTGACGATAACAGCAATAAATGGGGCAGGTTTATCGACGGCGTTCCGGTTGTGGGCGGAAGAAACGATATTATTGCCAATGTGGAAAAATATAAAATCGAGAAAATCTTCCTCGCAATACCAAGCGCAACCCCCCAGCAGCGCAGAGATATACTGAATCTCTGCAAGGAAACAGACTGCGAATTAAAGGCCCTGCCCGGTAAATACGAAAATGACGAAGAGAATGTTACCGCAAAATCCATGAAGGATGTGGATGTAGAGGATCTTCTTGGCCGTGATCCCATCAAGGTAAACATGGATGAGATATACGACTTTATCGCAGATAAGGTTATTATGGTTACAGGAGGAGGCGGCTCCATTGGCAGCGAGCTTTGCAGCCAGATTGCTCAGCATAACCCCAAGCTGCTGATCATATTCGATATTTATGAAAACAATGCGTACAGGATTGGTCTGGATCTGAAGGACAAGCATCCTGAATTGAATCTGAAAGTTCTGATCGGCTCCGTGCGTGACAGCAGGCGAATCAATCAGGTGTTCAGTGAATACAGGCCGGATATCGTTTATCATGCTGCGGCTCATAAGCATGTTCCCCTCATGGAGGACAGCCCCTGCGAATCAATAAAGAATAATGCCATAGGCACATACAAAACCGCTTATGCTGCCATGATGAACGGCTGCAAAAGGTTTGTGCTGATATCAACGGATAAGGCTGTTAATCCCACTAATATAATGGGAGCATCAAAGCGCATATGCGAGATGATCATTCAGTCCTTCGACAGAAAAATCAGAGAAGGCAAGGCAAATGAACTGATGCCTCTCCATGCTCATATGGAGGATGCGGAAGGACGTCCCCTTAGCGAGGAGAGGAATCTCACAGAGCAGCCTCAAACTGAGTTTGTGGCGGTTCGCTTTGGCAATGTGCTTGGAAGCAACGGCTCGGTTATTCCAAGGTTCAAGGAGCAGATTTCCAAGGGCGGCCCGGTAACGGTAACCCATCCGGATATTATCCGCTATTTTATCACTATTCCGGAAGCGGCTGCGCTGGTTTTGCAGGCAGGAACATATGCCGATGGCGGCGAAATATTTGTATTGGATATGGGATCGCCGGTGAAAATCGATACACTGGCCAGAAATCTGATTCGTTTATCAGGCCTGCAGCCCGATGTGGATATCAAGATAACCTATACAGGACTTCGTCCCGGCGAAAAGCTGTATGAAGAAAAGCTCATGTCTGAAGAAGGCCTGAGGACAACCCCAAATAAACTGATACATATAGGAAGTCCTATTCCCTTTGATACGGATGCATTTTTGAATCAGCTTCAGGTGTTGATGGTTGCGGCATATGAGGGGCGTGATGACACAATACGCGAGGTTGTGGCCAAAGCAGTTCCTACATACCGCCCTGCAGGAGAACATGGCTCAGAGGAAAAAGGCGCGGCATACGAGCGTCAGCTTGGCGGCAGCGCAAAATAAATTGTAATTCATGTAATAGCAGATGCGATAAATATAATGATGCTGATAAATAAATCATTCATTATAGTCGCATCTGTATTGCACATAGACCGTATTATCTGTATTATGTGAGCAGAATGGTGAAACAAGAGCATAATATGCAGAAAGCGAAATCTATACTATGATCAAAAATGAAAAAAGGGTCCCCTTCAGTCCGCCGGATATCGGAGAAGCGGAAATTGCAGAGGTTGTAGAAACTCTCAGATCCGGATGGATTACCACAGGCCCAAAAACAAAACAGCTGGAAAAAAAGCTTGCGGAATGGATAGGCACAGAGAAGTGTGTATGTCTTAATTCCCAAACTGCCTGCGCGGAAATGGCTCTGCGTGTTATGGGAATCGGCGAGGGCGATGAGGTTATCACCAGCGCATATACATATACCGCTTCTGCATCCGTTATTGCTCATGTTGGTGCAAAGATTGTGCTGATCGATACCCAAAGGGATAGCCTGGAAATGGACTATGAAACTCTGGAAAGGGCAATTAACGAGAGAACAAAGGCTGTTATTCCTGTGGATATAGCTGGCATACCATGTGATTATGACAGGATATTTGAAATAGTAGAAGCAAAAAAACACCTGTTTAAACCCAATAACGAACTCCAAAGGGCTATGGGCAGGGTTGCTGTAATGGCGGATACGGCCCATGCTTTAGGCTCAAAATGGCATAACAGAATGATCGGCTCCGTTGCGGATTTTTCAAGCTTCAGCTTTCATGCAGTTAAGAATCTTACCACTGCGGAAGGCGGTGCGTTAACATGGCGGCCGATTCCCGGTATAAGCAGCGAGGATATTTATCGAAATCTTCAGCTGCTCAGCATGCATGGACAATCTAAGGATGCCCTTACAAAAACAAAGCTGGGTGCATGGGAATACGATATCCTTGGCATGCATTACAAATGCAACATGACGGATATCGCAGCGGCCATTGGATTGAAGCAGTTTGAGCGTTATCCCGATATGCTGAAGCGCAGGAAGGCTATCATCAATAAATATGATACGGCCTTTAAGCCGCTGGGAATAAAGTACCTTGCTCATTATACCGACGAATGGGAGTCTTCCGGCCATCTGTATATCACGAGGATTTGTGGTATTACTGCCGAGCAGCGCAATGAAATCATAACAAAAATGGCAGAGCGCGGCGTTGCATGCAATGTCCATTATAAACCGCTGCCCTTGCTTACAGCATATAAAAAAGAAGGCTTTGATATAGCGGATTATCCCAATGCATATGCCTATTATGTGTGCGAAATTACGCTGCCCCTTCATACATGTCTGACTGATGAGGATGTGGAATATGTAATAGAGCAGTATGTTGATGTAGTTAAGGAGTACATATAAGTGAGAATAATCAAATGGGATCAGCTTCCGACAGAAATGCAGACGGAGGAAGTCAGGAAATATTATGATCTTCTCAAGAAAAAACAAGTCAGCTTGTTTTTCAAGAGGATTATTGATATTTTTTTGTCTGTGATTGCGCTGGTGGTGCTGTCTCCCATTTTTTTGATCTTAGCCGGTTTTATAAAGGCAGATTCTCCCGGTCCTGTGTTTTACCGTCAGCAAAGGGTAACCCAGTACGGGAAAAGGTTTTTTATACACAAATTCCGTACTATGGTGCAGAATGCAGATAAAGGATCGCAAATTACCGTAAATAATGACAGCCGGATTACCAGGGTCGGCAGAGTGATCCGGGAGTACAGGCTGGATGAGTTCGCTCAGCTTTTTGATGTTATTCGTGGAGACCTTACGCTGGTGGGCGTTCGTCCCGAAACGCCGCGATATGTGGAGAAGTATACCAAAGAGATGATGGCTACGCTGCTGCTGCCTGCCGGGGTAACAAGCCTTGCAAGCATATATTACAAGGACGAGGCGAGGCTGCTGGATGGAGCAGAAGATACGGATGATGTTTACATAAAGAAAATTCTGCCCGGAAAGATGTATTATAATCTTAAAGGAATTGAACAATTCAGCCTGTGGTCAGATATGAAAATTATGTTTATGACAGTATTGGCCGTATTGGGTAAGGAATACAAGGGCGATATACCCATAGAATAACCGCAGTATGACGAAAGGAGCTGACAGGAATATGATGACGGTATCCCTGTGCGTTGTTGCATATAACGAAGAAGTGTTTTTGCCGGAGCTCCTTAATGATTTCCGCAACCAAACCTATCCTCACGAGTTGATCGAGATTGTGCTGATAGACGGAAATTCAACAGACAGCACCAAGCGGATTATGCAGAACTTTGCCGGCGAGGAATCTTCGTTTTACAGCATTCAGGTAATAGATAATCCACAAAGAATTCAGGCGGCGGGATGGAATATTGCCATTGCCAATGCAAAAAGCGACGTAATAATAAGAATTGATGCCCATGCCCAAATCCCTGCGGATTTTACCGCAAAGAATATGGCATTGCAGGAAGAAGGCGAATATGTAACCGGCGGAGTCAGGCCTTGCCTGATTCATAATCCTACTCCATGGAAGGAGACCTTGCTGGAGGTTGAAAATTCCATGTTTGGAAGCAGTGTGAGCAAGGGCAGAAAAAATACCCAAAGCTGCTATGTAAAGTCCATGTTCCATGCCGCTTACAGGCGGGAAGTTTTTGAAAAAGCGGGCAATTTCAATACAAAGCTTTTGAGAACCGAAGACAATGAGATGCATTATCGCGTTCGGCTGGCGGGATATAAATTGTACTGCGATCCGGATATTGTGTCCTATCAGTATGCCAGAAGTGATTTGAAAAAGATGGTAAAACAGAAATACGGAAACGGTTATTGGATAGGCTTGACCCTTGGGGTGTGTCCGGGCTGCATATCCATGTTTCACCTTGTACCCCTGGCATTTGTGCTGGGAATTGTTTTCACTGCTGTTTTAGCCATATTTTCCCTTTGGCAGCCTGCAGCTATAATGTGGGGAGCATATTTGCTTTTTGTACTTACCGGAACAGCGTGCACTGTTTTAAGCACCAGAGCCAATCGATGGACATTCCTGATGCCGCTGCTGTTTTTGATAATGCACGTCAGCTATGGGGCAGGTACGTTTATAGGTATTTTGAAAATGCCGTCCTTTAAAGAGAATTTCACTCAAATTGAAGTTGATGCATAAAAATTTGAACTCAGGTATCGTTTGCGAAAGAACGGAGTTGTTCATTCAAAGGCACCCATTATGGGCGCCTTTTTTGCTGTTCATGGGAAGTGTCCGGATTAGTGGGAAATAATACCGAAGGGGCTTCGTTTTATAAGGCACATATCGGGGATAAAGCAACTAGGCATGGTTATTATACGAACCGTAGGGTAAACAATATATATGACAGCACATTATTAATCGAAAGCGGATAAGCCGGGAAGGAGATGCGGGTGTTTGGGCGGATGAGCTGGGCGAGGGCTGCGGACCGGCTGAAACGGTGAAGATAATTAAGAGATTTCTTCGGGATAAAGTGGTTCTTGGCCGCCCAGAATAGAAGACAAAACGGAGGTGATCTTATGCCCAATCGATTGGCAAACGAAACAAGTCCTTATCTGCTTCAGCACAAGGATAATCCTGTTGATTGGTATCCCTGGTGCCGCGAGGCGTTTGAACGTGCGGCAGCTGAAGACAAGCCCGTATTTTTAAGCATCGGATACAGCGCGTGTCATTGGTGCCATGTGCTTGCCCATGAGAGCTTTGAAGATGTGGAAATAGCAGGCTTATTGAACAAATATTTTATTTCAATCAAGGTGGACAAAGAGGAGCGGCCCGATATTGACAGCGTGTATATGGCGGTTTGTCAGGCTTTTACCGGCAGCGGCGGGTGGCCAACCAGTATATTCATGACAGCAGATCAAAAACCCTTTTTTGCGGGCACCTATTTTCCAAGAACTTCCCGGGGGGGCATGATCGGCTTTCGTGAACTGCTGCTTGCCATACAGGAAAAATGGACATCGGACCGGGATATGCTGCTGCAGCAGGCGAACAGCATAATCGGGCATTTGAACCGGCCGAATGCTGTGACGGATCGTGTGGATACTGAGCTGACTCAGCTGGCGGTTCGTCAATTTCATCAGACATATGACGAAAAACACGGCGGCTTCGGGCAGGCGCCGAAATTTCCGACACCGCACAATCTGATGTTTTTGCTGGAATACTATGAGCGGAATAAAGCAGATGCGTGTCTTGATATGGCGGAACATACTCTTCTTGCCATGTACCGGGGCGGCTTATTTGATCACATCGGCTTCGGCTTCTGCCGCTATTCCACCGACAATCGTTTTCTGGTTCCGCATTTTGAAAAGATGCTCTATGACAATGCTCTGCTCATCCTTGCTTATTGCAAAGCATACGAGGTTACCAAAAAAGAACTGTATCTTGAGATTGCGGAAAAGACAGCAGAGTATATCATTAAGGAGATGACGTCAGCTGAGGGGGCCTTCTTCAGTTCCCAGGATGCTGACAGCGAAGGCGAAGAGGGAAAATACTATTTGTTCACTCCGGATGAGATTATCGGCGTCCTGGGACAAAGGGACGGCCAACGCTTCAATTGTCATTACGACATTACGGACAGGGGAAATTTTGAGGGCAGGAATATTCCCAATCTTCTCAAAAGCGATCCATTGGATCAATCCTTTGCAGCCTTTTTGCCAATACTGGACAATTACCGTAAAAAGCGGTATGTGCTGCATCGGGATGAGAAAATTCTCACATTCTGGAACAGCCTGATGATAGCCGCCATGTGTGAGCTGTATCTTGTCAGTAAAAAGGAATGTTATCTCACAGCCGCACAGAATGCAGATAAATTTATCCAAAACAATCTGTGTGACGGCAATACCCTCTATGTGAATTATCACCTGGGAAAACGGGGAGTCAACGGCTTTTTGGATGACTATGCAGCCTGTATTTTTGCACAGTTGTCGCTGTATCGCGCTGCATTGGACGGGAAGTATCTGAACCACGCAAAAATGCTGTGTGATAAGGTGCTGGTAGATTTCGGCGATGATGGGGAAGGGTTTTATTTGTATGGCAAAGAACACGAAACACTGATTATGCGCCCGAAGGAAACCCACGACGGCGCTGTTCCCAGCGGTAATTCGCTTATGGCATATAATTTCGCGACACTGTCCCTGCTGACCGGGGAAGAATCGTATAAAACCGAGGCGAAACGGCAGCTTGATTTTCTTGAAAAACATGCTTCACGATCTCCCATGAACCATACGATGTTTCTGTGTGCGTTTCTGCGATATAACAAGCCGCCGATGAAAATCACAGTTGTCCCGGATGAGCTGACGGATGCAGATGCGGTATCCCTTGCGCTGCCGCCCAGTGCCATCGTGATTTTCTTACCGCAACCCACAGATGCTTATCCTCTCAAGAACGGAAAGACGACCTACTATGTGTGCAAAGACAACACCTGTCTGCCGCCTGGAAATGACCTGCATACGTTGATTTGACTCTTTGAATGAAAAAAAGCCGATACCGGGACTGTCTGATACCTGTGTCGGCTTTTGCATTGTTTAAATATTCGGGCATGTTTTATTTTGGGGCAGACGGACGTTTTATAGCAGGATGATCATCGGTGGCGGGATTATTTATCAACTCTCCGCCCTCCGTGAAGCGAGAACCGTGGCAGGGACAATCCCACGTATGCTCCGCGCGGTTATATTTGAGGGCGCAGCCAAGGTGCGGGCAGCGAGGTACGGTGGGAGTCAAAAGACCTATGGCGGATTCAAAGGCATTTACTGCAAGCTGCGGGTGAAAAATATTGCGGGACGGCGAGAAAACCCCGGCATGGGGATTTGACTTTTCCCTTACCAGATCGCAGAGTATCGCGGCGGCAGCCATGGCATTTGTCATGCCCCATTTGTTGAAGCCGGTCGCCACATAAACATCGGGCGTGGACTTGCTGTACTGCCCAATATAGGGTACACCGTCCAGCGACATGCAGTCCTGTGTTGCCCATCTGTCCACAATCTTCGCGTCTCGGTAGTGCTTTTCGGCAAAGTCTTCCAAAACCTGCCAGCAGCCGCCCTGCTTTCCGGTGCGGTGATCGCCGCCGCTAAGGAGTAAAAGGTTGCCATGGCTGCGAAAGGAAAGCCCTGTGTCCGCTTCATCCACATACATCCCCTGCACAGTTTGTGCCCCTTTGAGCGCGATAACATAGGAACGGTGCTGATAGAGTTTAAGGGAATAGCCGCCATGCTTGTTCCATATGGGGAAATGGGTTGCCACGATCATCTTTTTGAAACGGATATCCCCGTGAATTGTTGCAACCCGGTAGGGATAATACTCTATAACCTTGGTGTTCTCATAAATTGGCAGATTTTTTGCGATACCGTATAGGAATTTTAAGGGATGAAATTGCGCTTGATTTTTTACGCACACAGCGCCGGCAGTCTGAAGCGGCAATTCACAGGCATCCGAAAACTCGGCATTCGCGCCGAGCCGGTGCAGCGCAGCAATCTCCCTTTCAATTTTTTTGCGGTCATGGAGGGAATAAACACAGGCGTCCCGAACCTCATAGTCGCATTCGATGCTGCGGCAAAGCCGGGCATATTCTTCGCCTGCCCATATCTGCGCGTTAAGATAAATCCGTGCGTTATTCTCGCCGAAGCGATTGATAAGTTTATCGTAAATCAGACCGTGTCCAAGGGTGATTTTCGCGGTCGTGCAGCCCGTGACACCGCCGCAGATTCTGTCCGCTTCCACCAGGATGCAGTCCACACCCGCATTTATCAATTTAAAGGCGCATAAAAGCCCTGCAATTCCGCCGCCGACAATCAAAACATCAGTGGTTTTGCTGCCCTTCAGCGCATCAAACGTCACCCGGGGGATATTCTTTTCCCAAATCCAAGTCATCACATTGCCTCCAAAGGATAATGTGATTAGCGTTTGGTTTTTACCTTTGAAATATACACATGTCCTGCCATGCCGGAAAAAGGCCGGCTGCATGAGAAGGACGGTATGCCAAAACAATTACGCTATCGGAATAAAATATTAAAAATGACAGCAAAGGCCCGCAATGCGGGCCTTTATCGTTTGGCCTGAGGTCATTTCATCTTTTTCTCTTCACAGCAGCAGTCCGTCTCGGGCGGTGTTACGGTAACGCCTGCGGTGGTGCAGCTTTGCAGTATGTTCAGGCACTCACCAAAGCGCTGGAAGTGAACGATTTCCCTTTCCCGGAGGAAACGGAGGGGATTAAGCAGTTCGGGGTCATCTGTAAGCATCATAAGGTGCTCATAGGTGGCGCGGGCTTTCTGTTCCGCAGCCATATTCTCGTGAATATCTGTAATGGGATCACCCGTACACTGTATGTAGGCGGCGGTAAAGGGCACGCCGTTGGGGTCGGCGGGATACACACCTCTGGAGTGCATGGTATAGTAGCCGATGAGGCCGGCTTCTTCAATTTCCTTGAGAGAAGCATTGCGCATGCACTGGTGAATCATCGTGCCGATCATTTCCCAGTGGGCCATTTCCTCTGTTCCAATGTCGTTGCAGGCGGCTTTTACACGATTGTCTGGCATGGAGAAGCGCTGGGTAAGATAGCGGCATGCAGCGGCCAGTTCCGTGTGAGCCAACAAAAAGCATATTTCTAAAAAAGATGGATTTTTCGCTCCAAAAGACCAGACATCCGGTTCAATGGAGTCCGGATATAAGCATCCATGTGTATCTGGAAATCGGCTAAAATAGGGCGTTTTTGAGGATTTGGGTAAACAATAGAGTAGCGTTGTCAAATATGCACTGCGGCAGCTTGCAAGATGAATGTAACAGCTTGAATAGAATAATAGGGAAATTTGGTACAGTAAAAAAACAATGTAAATATTCTCCTCAAACACGGTTTATTATGCGATATCAGAAAAAGTTTTCCTGTAATTGGGAATAAAACATTGATTTTCGGTGATAATAAGCCTATAATAGGATGCGAAAGAGGGTGTTAATATGCTTTGTCAATTTACATTTAAGAATTTCAAATCATATAGGGAAGAAACGATTTTTGATTTGCAGGCTGCAACCCTTCCGGAATTTAGTGACACTCTAATTACAACTGAAAAGGCAACGCCATTGTTGCCAGTCAGTGTTATTTATGGTCCTAATGGTGGAGGCAAGTCAAATTTGTTGCAGGCGTTATCCTGTCTCATTTCCACTGTTGTATTGCCTATTGCCCAGCTTAAGACTACGCGCTCATCAATTATTCTCCATCAAGCGGTGGATAACACCCCGTTTTTGTTGGATGATAATTCGCGTAATGATCCAACTGAATTTTTAATTTATTTCCGTACTATGGAAAACGAATTTAGGTACTATCTTTCATTGTTGAAAGATGAGGTGGTTGAAGAGTCGTTATCTCGAAAGCTCATCGGGGCAAGGAAACCTGCTCAAATTTTCCAACGTAAATCAGACAAGATAACATTGGGTACTAGCATTAAAAATAAATCCATCAATACATCTGTAAATGCTAAAATGCCTTATTTGTCTTTTCTGGCAATCAACTATAATATTCCTGTAATCACCGAGGTGCAGGATTGGTTTGAGTCGTGTATCATCAGAAATTATGCTAATCCTAACATAGAGCATCAAATCATGATAACTGATGATCAGGATATCCAATATCGTATTATTCGTTTCCT
>JAZNUG010000116.1:0-2653 GCA_045592165.1 Clostridia bacterium
TCACTCCCGCGAAGGTCTTTTTGTAGATAAACCAGATGTACATACCCACCGCCATGCCGATAATCAGGGTGATTATGACCTGCAGGGGATTCATGGTAATTGCGAAAAGGTCGCTGGTGCTAAGCATATGTGTTCCTCCTAAAAATCAGGATTAAAATTCAAACTTTCTGCACAGGCAGTATTTGCTTATTGCGCTGCGGATGCTGCTGACGGGCTGAATCAGCTCACGGATCCAGGTGGGAAGGTATGCGTTGAACTTTACCTCCATCACCATTGCGTAGTCATCTATCACAGGATAGGTTGGCTGGGCAAAGTCAAAGAGGTTCACGCCCCGGTATGCTGTGCGGATGTCCTTATCAAATGTTACCCGCACGTCCTCCGTGGGGAAGGTGTATGCCTCCCGCATATAGTCCACTATTACCACAGGCCTCAGGCCCTTTGCGGCAAACTCTGCGAACATCACCCTTGCAAATGGCTCCGGCCGCTTCAGCAGGAAGGAATAATTGCCGGCGCAGAGGGCATCGCATTCCTTTCGGGAAAGGGTTATGGACTGCTTGGCGATGTAGCCGTTGTCCTTGTGCTTTCGTTCAAGCTTTATTACATCGTCCTTGCCGTTGTATATGCGGATGCGGACCTTGTCGCGGTCATCCACGCCGTCCAGCTTTTCCTGCAGCGCCCCGTCCCAGGGTGTGTCAAAGTACAGGCTGCGGATAAAATACTCGCCGCCGTTTATGCGGGCGTATTTATCCTGATCCATGGCAGCCCTCAGCCTTCTTGAAAGCAGCTCGTAATCCGCCCTGTTCAAAAAGTACTTAAGCTCGTGCCGATAGCTCAGCGGCCTTATCTTTGGCCGCTTCGGCCGTGGGGCCCTTGGCTGTCTCTCTGCCATCTCTATCCGAACACCTCCTGCATATAGGAATCGCTGAGGCTCAGCGCCTCCTTAAGGTCTGCCTTTATCTTTGCGGGGCGGTCGTCTGCAAATTTGCGTATGCGCTCGATCTCCCTTATAAAGCTGTCATATGAGCCTATGACTTCCTGATGCTGGGTCTGGCCCATGAAGGTTTCCCCGTTGAACTTGAGCCGCTCCCGCTCTATTTCGCTTTCCACCGCGGCGTAAAGCTTATCCGTTGCCGCCCGCACCTTTTCGGGGGTAAAGGCGGTGTTCAGCAGCTCCGCGAACCGCCTGCAGAATGCATCCTTCCACTGGGGATTTTCCAGCAGCGCATTGAACAGGCCGCTGGCGGCGGGCACGTCGCCCCTTCTCAGGGTAACCGTCTTGTGGTCTGAATTGGTAAAGCCCCAGCAGAAATCGTAGTATATCCACTTCCACTTGCCGCCGGGCAGCTTGTAGTACTGTATGTTTGCATAGTCTGAGTTTCCGGTGTACAGCTCGCAAATCATGTAATCCATAAAGCTGTTCACGTCCACCCTGTCGCAAAGGTATTTATAGTTTTCGCTGCTCTGAAGGCTGTGCTCCTCCAGCCATGCCATAAGCTCTGTCCATTCGGTATTTGTGCCGTAGGACACTCTGGAGCTGGCCTTGCCGATAAGCATATCCTGGGTGTTTTCCGTACCCTCATGCTGGGCAACAAAGAAGCGGTTGCGCTTTTCCTTCATGAAGTACACGCCCCAGTATTCTCCGTTGAGATACAGCACATGGGGCTCATATGCCTGATAAAGGAAGTTCACGTCGGTGCCGCTGAGTATATCCACAGCCAGCTCGTCCCTTATCTTGGAGCGGTTCTGGTCCTGTGCGCCTGCCCGGAGAACTATTGCCTTATATTCGCCGAAAGCCCTGTCCTCGGGGAAGAATTCGTAATTCATCCTGCTTGCGCCGTATTCGCTTCTGGCGATAACGTTGAAGCCCTTCTGGGCGCGGCCCCGGCCGAATGCGCCGGCAATGGATATGCCCACGTTCTGGTTGAATACCCTCTGTCCGTTTTCGTCAAACAGCTCAAAGCTTGCGGGTCTTTCCCATTCGTCGCCGTCCTCGAAATAATTGGCGGTAACTATTGCCTCGCCGTAGGGCAGAGATGCATCGTATTCTGCGCCGTAGGCGTATATGCCGGTTTCCTCATGCCAGAGATTATCCGGATCGGTAACCAGCGTTACCACAGGCAGGCTGTGGTTCACGTTGTCGGAGGTAAAGAGGTATGTGCCGGTTGCAGCATCCCCCACAAGGCAGCCGTCCTTGAATGCGGCGGCCCTCACCACGGTGTTTTTGCTCAGCTGCAAAGGTGAGGTATACACAGGCGAGGCGGAGTTGGGGGTAGTGCTGTCGGTGGTGTAGCGGATGATCTCATCCTCGGCGGGGGAAATGCTGACGGTGATCCCCTGGGAATATATGCCGGGGGTAACGTCATACACAGGGGTGGACGTAACTCCCCTGAAGCCGCTGCCGTTCTGGCTGCCGGGGGTGGGCTCGGTGTAATACATCCTGTTGTCCGCTGCATCCCTGCCGTAGCTGAGGCCGGACTTCATGCGGCCCGCGCTGAGCTTGTCCACAAGCTGCCCATCCGGGGAAAAGAGAAACAGGTTCTCGCCGGATGCGCTGATATTAAAGCTCAGACGGGCAGTATTTTTTTTTTGCGCAGAGTCCCCCTCCGCCTGAAGCAGCATATACTGGCCTGCGCCTATTGTTGTTTCCGGGAAT
>JAZNUG010000117.1:0-6704 GCA_045592165.1 Clostridia bacterium
GGCTGTTCCAGCAGTGAGCCCGCCGTAGAGCCCGCACCCGAAGTTGAGGCTGTTGTGGAAGAAACTGTCCCCGAAGTTGTAGAGGAGGCAGCTCCCCAGTACACCATGCCCGAAAACGATATGGGTCTTACCAATGCTACCGTTGCTGATATCAAAGGCCTTGCAGACAATGGCGAAGCATTCTATCTCTATGTGGATGGCGGTTCTGCCGTTCCCTATGATTATGAATCTCTCAACGAGGGTGTTGTAACCCTGCTGAAGGATTATGAATTCCCCGAGGAATTCTACTACGTTGATGCAAGCATTCTCCCCGAGGAAGAGGTTGCAATGCTGAAGGATGCTCTTGCTGTGGAAGAAGCTCAGGTTGCCGAGGGCGTAACCACTTTTGCCGGTCTGTATGCCTTTGAAAACGGCGCTGTAAAGAATGCCCGCTATGACTTTGTTCCCAGCGAGGAAAACACCAATATCTCCGGCAAGGTTGTAAACTTTGTATTCGAAAGCGACCTGTTCACCAACGATCATGGCTGGGAGCTGGTAAGCTATGAGCAGCTGAAGGAAAAGAGGGATTCCGGAGAAAGGTTCATGGTTTATGTGGGCCGCGATACCTGCCCCTACTGCATGCCCTTTGCAAAGTGCCTTGTTAAGGCCTTTGAAACCAGCCCTGCAAATATCCCCGTTTACTATTTCTACACCCAGTCCTACAAGACCGCCATCAACAATGCAGTTGAAGGCGCACAGGAAGAATGGGACGGCGTAAAGGAAGAGATCGGCTTCCAGTATACCCCCTCCCTGCTGATTTTTGACGGCGGCGAGCAGGAACTTGCCTGCGATATCAGCCTTGGCTCCGAGTACTTTGAGATGAATGACAGCGAAAAGGAAGCTGCCCGCGATGCCATCGCTTCCGAAATCGAGCTGTGGCTCCTTGAGTACGGCCTTACCGGCGAAATTGCATAAAATAAAAATTATCCACATAACTAATAAAAAGCCGCAATTCCGCGGCTTTTTATTATTTTTCTACTGCAGCTGATTCAATACGGACTGAAGCCGCTGCTGCTGTTCCGGAGTGAGCATGGGGGCTATACGTCCGGCTACCGATGCAAGTGCGGCAGGGTCTATAAGGCCGCTCTGCTTTGCTGAGGTAAGTTCCTGCATAAGTTCTGCTTCGGATTTGTTTGCGTACTTATCCACCACGGTCTGAACATTGCCCAGCATGTTCGGATCCATCTGCTGAGCCGCTTTTTTTACATCGTTTATATCCGGCATTTGTTTATTGGTGCGCAGTGTTCGCTTCATATCATCACCTCAGGGTAATAATATGCGCCATAGATGTCAAAGGTTCATTATTCGCTCATTCAGCATATTATAAAGTACCGGGAATTTGATCCGGCAGAAGGGAGGGCTGTCAGTATGCAGAGAACCGCCCCAACATCAATACCAAATCGGCGGCAGGAGAGCGGATCGCCTGCCCTTATCATGGCCAGCAGAATACGGACAGAGCAGGGCCCGGAGAAGGCTGCACAGTATCTTAACGCCATGGAGCCGTTCCTTGCACCGGGGGAGAGGACGCACATCGCATATACCCTGGGCCTGCCTCTGCCGCAGCCGCCGCAGCAAAGCTATGGGCCGGTTCAGCAGATGCCCAATAACGGCCCTGCCGGGCTGCTGGGAGGCATTGGAAACATAGGCAATATAATTCAGATAATGCAGCTGGTAAACAGCCTGCAGGGGATGCAGGGAGGTCAGGGCGGGCCTAATCAGCTGATGCAGATGCTGGGCAGCTTTATGGGCGGCGGAACAAAGTAAAACGGATGCATCAGCTGCATCCGTTTTGTGACTATCAGGGGATCATCCTCAATAGCAGCGCTGTGCCTATGCCCAGGTAATTGCCCACGGCATAGCCCAGGATGCCGCAGATAAGTCCGGGCAGCACAACCTCCCGGTTGTTCAGTGCATTTGCCGTAGGTACGATGAAGGCGGGGCCGTAAATGCCTGCCGTGGAGGTTATAATGGCGGTATCCGCATCAATACCTGCAATACGGGAAAGAATCAGATGCAATATTACAGAGCCGAACTGAGCCGCGGCAAACATGCACAGGAACAGCAGGGCATTCATGTTTATCGCATCAAGGTCAAAGGAAAGACCTATACCCACGGAGAACATGTATATAAGGTATTGTCCTGCGGAGTATGAACCGGGAGCGTTGCGGACTTTTTTGATGAATGACAGGCCTATTCCGCATGTGGTTACAACAAGCATTATTATCATAACATCCAGCTGGCCGGTGATGAGCAGAGCAAGTCCGGCGGCTATACCGAGGCACAGCACACCAAGAAGCACTATGGGGATACGCTTTAATAAAAGCCTGAAGGAGAAAACGTCTTTTTCCGGCACAAAGCTGGTCTCCAGGCTATACTCAAGATGAGCGGAAGCTTCTGCAGCGGAATCCCTGGTGAATGTGGGCAGGAATCTGCGGCAAAGCCTTGGCATTACGGATATCAGCAGCAGGAAATATATGCCGCCTACTACAACGTCTGATGTATTTGCCAGCACAATATGCTGGGGGAGGACTTTGAGAGCTGTGCCGATGGCCATAAGATTGGGTGTGCCGCCGGTATAAAGGCCTATCATCATGCCGGAGTATTTTTCTGCATCGGGGATACTGTTTCTGAACAGCAGAAAAACGCAGGAAGATACCGCTATTACTGCAAGCATCATCAGGGCAAAGGAGGTAACAGTGGGTTTAGCCAGCTGCTTTATGCTGCGAAAATCTGCTGAAAAAAGTATCAGCGGAATTGCAATGGGCACCAGTATTTCGGAAATATCCATTGCAAGGGATGTATCCGGGAGCAGCATACTGAATATGAATCCGGCGGCGTAGCAGAGAAATACGGGACCCAGAGTGCCGAGAACGGATATTTTTTTTGAAAGCAAAACCATGATTCTCGGCAGCAGCGCTATAAGCAGAATGATGAAGATGTTGTTTATAAGCAGCATATTTACCTCCGTAAAAGGTGAGAATATAATACTTCCATACACAATATAATACAATTTTTTGAAGTAAAAATAAAGAGGAATATAAAAAATGCGCAGTTTGTGCTGTGCATTTTATGTATATGTATTGATTGACTTGTTTGATGAGAGAATTGTCGGGCAAAACCTATTTATAAGGTAATTTACACAGGAAAAACAGCCTTTACTTACTTCAGTATGCATAATACTCTTCTTACGGTATGGGGCGGCAAGAATGGATGCGGAAAATAAAGGCAGCAACGGGCATTGCCCATATGCTGCGCTTTGATTTTCAGTATTTTATTGCCGTGCGCCGTGTTTTTTTGCCCTGTGGGCAATGAGCTCTGCCGCGATGCTTATGGCGATTTCCGCAGGCGTTTCCGCTCCGATAGGCAAACCTATGGGGGTATGTATGCGGGCGATGTCACTGTCGCTTATTCCTGCCTCGGAGAGTCGTTTGTTTGTTGCGGCTATCTTGCTGCGGCTGCCGATTACACCGACATAGCCTGCGGGAGTGCGGAGGGCCTGCTCAAGCAGTTCATAGTCCCCCTGATGGCCGCGGGTCATGATAACGATATAATCCTCAGGGGTTACATTTATGCGGGAGGACATTTCGGTATATGGGGCGGTGATTATATCCTGCACACCGGGGAAAAGGGCAGGGGCTGAAAACTGTGCCCTGTCTTCATACAGCACCACAGAAAAACCGAGATGCACCAGCACGGGGGAAAGTTCCTGAGAAATATGGCCGCCGCCGAAAAGGTACAGGGTTTCGGATTTGGTAAGGGGCTGAACATAACAGCTGTTATCCTCGGAAAGGAGAGGGCGGGAGCTGATAAGGGGCAGAAGAACGTCATTTGACACAGGAAAATCTTCGCATATGCCGTCCTCGCGGGTATACAGACCAAACGCGCCGTCTGTGAGGGAAGTGATCAGCCATGTGTTGCTTCGGGTATCGTACAGGCCTGCAATGCGTTTGAAAAGCTCTGCGGTATCCCTGTCCAGGGCGGAAACATAGCGGAAATACACCGTGACCCGACCGCCGCATATCATGCCTATATCCGCAATCTGGTTTGGGGTGAGGATAAATTCCCTTGTGCCGGATGCATGGGTTTTAAGCACTTCTGCGGCATGGAGTATGCTCTGATATTCAATGGGACCGCCGCCGATGGTGCCTGCGATGGAGCCATCGGGAAATACGGCCATTGCGGCGCCGATTCCACGCGGGGTGGAGCCGGAGCTCTGAATTATGCTGCAAAAGACTATATCCTGCCCGGAGTCAAGGGCGTTGTACATTGATAAAAATAACTGTTTCATGGGTAGATTATGCACCTTTATCGTATTATAGGTCAATAGCTAAAACAAAGGCAGCCGTATATGGCTGCCTGTTGAGAATCAGAAGTAAATAACCTTTATTCGCTTGCCCATCTGCCTGAGACACTCGGCAAGCTCCTTTACCAGCTGCATTTTTATGGTGAAGTTTATGGGCAGCTCCACATTTTGATGGGCGGGGTTTATTGCCTTGCCGACAAAAAAGTTTATATCCGTGGCATCCTCGAAGAGCATGCGGGAAATAAGGGACGCGCCGTCCTTTTTGAAGCTCCACTTTTCGTAGGAGGTGTTGTCCGCAAGGCAGTCTCTGGCGTATTCCAGTACCCTGTTGATTGTAATAACGCCTTCGGTAACAAGGTCTGCGCCTTCCATTTTTGCGATAGGGGGGATATCCGGATCGCTGGAAGTAAGGTTTGGATACAGGGGTTTTCGCAGATATTCCGAGGCAATTGCAGAGGTGGTGCCGCCGCAGATAATGTGCTTGCCTTCCTTGGCAAAGAACAGGGACATCATCTTATTGCAGTCGCTGCGATTGGAAGGAGGGCCTATGATCAGGTTTACAGGCTCGCGGCGGCGGATACGCACAGCGCAGGCGGTGGCATCGTCGGCGGGTTTTCCTTCGTATAGCTTTTCGGTTTCGTTTATCAGCAGGGTGGAAAGGTTCTTTGCGCTGTATCCGACCTGACAGAGGGGAGCCATAAACTCCGCAATGTCACTGCTCTTCCAGCCGAAATTATAGGACAGGCCGATGCCTGCGTGCTCTACACCGTCAGAGAAGGCCAGGAAAACGTCATCTTCCTGAATATCCACCTCTGCCCTGATGAGGGTTTTGTCGCCGATGGTGAACTGCTTGAAGGGCAGCTCCACCCGCTGTCCGTTTCTGAGCAGCATTGCCTTTGGGTTGTCGTATTGAATTATTTCTGCGCTGCGGTTGTGCACGATGCGGATTATGGTGAATGTGGAGTATGCAACCTGCCGCTCGGAACATACGGGCAGCGTTTCCACCAGCGTCTGAACAGCATACTCAAGCCTGAGCCCGGAGGAAAGCATGGTGGAAAGAATTTTTGACGTGAGGGTGGACAGTATGCTGGCCTTAACGCCGCTGCCAAGGCCATCAGCAAGCACGATGGTTGTGCTGCTGCCATCCTCCGGCTCGATTATCTCAACATGGTCGCCGCAAAGCTGTTCGCCGTGGTGATTAATGCTGAGATAGCCGATATCCGCACAAAGATTATTGGTGGTTATCATGATCGATGGACTCCTTCAGCTTGGTAAGGGCTATTTTGGTCTCGGCGGCGGTCTCTCCAAGGAGCGAGGCGATTTCCTGTACTATGCGCATCTGCCTGTCTACAACCCGGTCCGCAGTTTCAATGGTCTGACGGCTGAGCTCATCATGGCTCTTGCGGGCGTTCTCTTCATCGGTAACGTTGCGGAATATACCTATCAGGTTATTGGATTTTCTGTCGTTTACTATGGTCAGCTCCAGGTAGCTGTCAAATTCTGCATAGTAATCCCTCTTGTTGCGTATGCGGCGGATATTTTCCGCGGCGTGAACAAAGTCCGTGGGATCCATTATGCGGATAAGGGGCTCGCCCAGCACATCGGAACGGTTGTTTATGTGCAGCATCTTCATTGCGGCGCGGTTGATAAGCTGTACCTCGAGAGAATCGTTTATTACGAGTATGCCGTTGGGGGTGTTGTCCAGTATGGTATCGGTGAACCGCTCGGATTTTTCCATAAGATAAGGGAGACACATGTTTATCTCCGCCTTGCCCTGGAATACGGCGGTGGCCTTTTCGCGGCAGGTGTCGTAGCCGCAGGTGCCGCAGTTCAGCTCATCCGCAGGGGAATTTTTGCCCATCTTGCGGAGAATTTCGTCTATCTGAGCAGGGCTGGGGATGGCCTTATGGACGTTTATGCTGGGGTGGGCATCCGAAAGGCGCTGCCGGGGAGGCTGTTCCACGGCATAGTCTTCTTTTCCGGCATAGGCAAACGTGGCCCTGTAGCCCTTGAGAGGGGATACCTTATTCTTGCGCATTATGGGGCCGCGGATGCAGCTGCCTGCACAGGAAGACATCTCTATAAAGCAGCGGTGTACGCCGCCCTTGGCAATGTCATCCAGAGCCGCTATGCAGTTTTCCATGCCGTCTATGGTGATGTAGATATAATCGGGATTTCTGTAAGACAATGTGCCCAGCACGCCGCCGGAGGTGGGGAATATACGGGCGCGGCTCTGGTCTGAGCTGTCCATGATCTTTTCGGGAACAATATTGGCCTTTTCCAGCATGGAGCTTATCTCTTCGAAGGTAAGGGCCGCATCTACGCTTGCCATGGCTGCCTCGTCCTTCTTGGAAAGGCAGGG
>JAZNUG010000118.1:0-5352 GCA_045592165.1 Clostridia bacterium
GCATGAAACAGCGTGCCATGATAAGCCCAGTGCCAGGGGAGCTTGAATGTCCACAGGAGCGTTACCACCTGACTCAGATTTCTGGTGCCTGCGAATACAAGATAGGTGTTCCAGAGCATCAGAAAGAACATCGCAAAGAAAAAAGCGAGAAAGCCATAGCGAAACGCTTTGCTTTTCATCCAATTCGGGATGTCTTTTTTGCGGGAAAGCCCAAATCTTCCGCCGAGCAGCGAAAAAAGCTGTCCTCTGCCGCAATAGCGGTTGCAATAGCCCTTTGTGCCCTTGGTGATAGATATTATCAGCGGGATAAAGAAGCAGAACAGTCCCAGCCACGCGAACAGTATGTTGAAAAAGCCCAGCACAAGGTAAGTGAGGGACACTATCCACATGTAGTCATACCAATGCTTTTTCATGCCTCCACCTCCTTGATGGTTATCACCGATGCGGGGCATTCCTTGGCGCACTTGCCGCAGCCCACGCACTTGCTAAAGTCCACAACCGCCATAATGCCCTTCATTATCTGTATGGCTCCCATAGGGCACACCTTTACGCAGCAGCCGCAGGCCACGCATTGATCCTGCGCCACGATGGCCTTTCTTTTCATCCTCTTTGCTGTCTCCACAAGAAAAACCTCCATTGTTTAATGCATATAAAATACATTAAATCATGGAGGCGTTCCGTGATGATGTCACAATTTAAGCTGTAATTCTGTTAATTCCTTACTTCTTCCCCTGCTGCCTGCACCAAATGTTCATTATCCAATCCACCGGCAGCAGCTTTACCATGCGCACCTGCATCCGCACAGGGAAGCCCAGAATGGGCACCTTCTTTTTCCTGCGGAAGTCTTTCATGGCCTTGTGGTTGGCGTTGCTTTGGCTGTCGCCATCCTCATATTCCTCGTGATGCTAATGGGCTAAGGCGATGCCTATACTGGACATTCTTATCAAGAACGCCATGGTATTCGATGGAACCGGAGCAGAATCCTTTGCCGGGGATACCGGCATCCGGGTGGATGCTATCGTCAGCATCAGCAGCTCTGCCGATGACGAGGAAGCCCCCTTCAGGCGCCGGCCACAATAGGTTGCGTGATAGTTAACGGAAAATATGCGTAAACAACGGCGTGCTCATCCGCAAAGATTACGGCAGGATTCTGCGCAAGAAAAAAGTATAATATTCAGTCGTGTAACTAAAAGAGAACCGTTCCCTATACGGAAGCGGCCATCACAGCCTTCCGAAAAAGTCTGAGGAATTCAAACTTTTTGCGTATATGAGGTGAAATAGAAAAGGGTGGAAAAATGCCAGTCCTTTTATTAATTCAGCCTAACTCGAAGCAATTTTAATGAAATACATTGTCTTTACCTGCATATATTTAGCATACAAATCCAATGGAGGTGCCTGAATTTTGCGTATATTGGTAATCAGTAAGCGCGCTCTTATAATCGCAGTAATCGTCCTGGCCGCCATAATTACGGCTATAATTCTTTTGCTTTGCTTTGCACCTGATGCTGCAGCAGCAAATACCCGCGCCGTTGAACAGTACGAACTGGAAGTTCTGGCCGGACAAAAAAAGGAGCTGCCCATCTACAGCGTAGACCGCAGCGATAAAAAGATTGCGCTGACTATCGACGCTGCCTGGGAGGACGACAAGACCCCATTTATTCTGGAAACCCTGGAAAAATACAATGTTAAAGCTACGTTTTTTCTATGCGGATTCTGGGCCGAAAAATATCCTGATGAAGTAAAGCAAATACACGATGCGGGCCATGAGCTGGGCAATCATACCGCCACCCACCCTCACATGAATCAGCTGTCTGTGGCGGAGATAAAGAAAGAGCTGAACAAGTTTGACGACATGATAGAGCGCATCACCGGAAAGCGCACCACCGCATTCCGTGCGCCTTACGGCGAATACAACGATACGGTAATCACTACCGTGCGGGATATGGGCTATGAAGTCTACCAATGGGATATAGACACCATCGACTGGAAGGAAGAACGCAGCGCCCAGACCATACTGGACACGGTTCTGCCAAAGCTCCACGACGGCTGTATAATACTTTGCCATAATAACGGATTTAAAATAAAGGAATACCTGCCTACGCTTATCGAGACAGCACAAAGTCAGGGGTATGAATTTGTTACTGTAAGTGAACTTACCCTCGATGGCAAGACCATGATAGATGTGAACGGGGTGCAGAAGGCGGCGTAAAACGTGCAGTCGCATAGGCTCCATAATACTTATAACTCTTTAAAATGAAGTCGGTGGGAGTATGCTTTGATTATTTTATATAATCATTCTCTTTGGACACATGCTCAGCATTCTGCAAGAGTGAACAGCAGTTCCCAGCGATCATTAGAGAACAGCTCCGGGGCAGCATATCCGGCCATAGCCGCCGCTCCGCCCTCACAGCTCTGCTGCTGCCGCTTTTGCCGTCATGCTTAGACACATCCCCATATTTATGTTATTATATAATATAAGCATTATCTTTCCTTGCTTTAAGTACGGTTTATCCATATTATTCTGTCATGGGAGCATATCACTATGAAAAAAGCCGCATTCATATGCGTTCATAATTCCTGCCGCAGCCAGATCGCTGAAGCTCTGGGCAAAAAGCTGGCCTCAGATGCATTTGAAAGCTATTCTGCAGGTACTCAGATCAAGTCCCATATCAATCAGGATGCCGTCAGGCTGATGAAAGAGCTTCACGGTATTGATATGGAGGCTACTCAATACAGCAAGCTGCTTTCGGACATTCCTCAGGTGGATGTGGTAATCACCATGGGCTGTAATGTGCAGTGTCCCTCTCTTCCCTGCTCCCGCCGGGAGGACTGGGGTCTGGAGGATCCCTCGGGCAAACCGGATGAAGCTTTTGTGGAAACAATACGGCTTATCGAGGAAAAGATTCTTAAGCTGAAAGAGGAACTGCTCTCCATACATTAATAAAAATCATTCAACCTTCTTCTATGCAAAACCACACTGCTGATGAAAATCAACAGTGTGGTTTTATAGTAATTTCTATGCATCGTATCCTTGATGAACGTTCCTGCCGTCGGGCCGCAACGTGCACAATGGACAGAGGCAAGCAAACATATCGTACCCATATTTTCGCTTATAATACCAAACCCGCACTCAAGGATTCCTTCGTCCATGTGCGTGCTTAAATTGTTTCCTATTACTATGTATGGTACAATAAACCAAAGTAAAATACGGAGAGTTTTATGAAGGAATTTTTAACCTACTTTTTCGGCGTGGGCACCGAGCCCGAATTCGCCATATTTACCCCTGCCCATTTTGCACCCATAGTGCTGCTGTTCGTTGCGCTATTTCTGCTATATAGATACCGTGAGCCCCTGAGAAACTCACGTTATGAAACAAACATTCGCTATATTCTGGGTTTTATGCTCATAATCTGTGATATGTCTTTCTATTGGCGGTTGGCAGCCTGCCCCTGGCTTTCTGAAGGACCCATATCCAATCTGCCCATAGGTGTATGCGGATGGGCTGTAATATTCTGCTCTTTCATGATAATCGGCAAAAGCCAGAAACTGTTTGACATAGCATATTTCTGGCTGCTGTCAGGTTCCCTGTTTGCCCTGCTGACCCCCACTCCCCTTACCTACTGCGGCCCCACCCGCTTCCGTTATTATCAGTTCTGGCTGGAGCACACGCTGGGCTATGTTGCAATTTTTTATATGATATTTGTTCACGGAATGCGCCCCAACATCCGTTCCATGATTCGCTCCTACTGTGCCCTCTGGATTATGGCAGGACTGGCAACATGGGTAAACATCATGATTCCCGGAGCAAATTATCTGTACATGGCCAGACCCGAAAGTGCCCCCTCCGTACTGGATATTCTGCCCCCCAGCTACGGTCTGCGCGTAGCCATCATCGTAGCTGTAATTACGGCTATGTTCGGCCTTGCATATCTCCCCTGGCATCTGAAAGATAAAAAAGCCGCTACAGAAAATACGCAAACAGCCGAACCGTACGCTGCAATTTAACCGCTGACCTCTTGAATGCCATACACATACTCCCCTGTGTTTTCATGGGGGATTTTTTATTTCCTGTCACTTTTAAAGTGATGGATTGCATTTTCACCTGCTGCCCCTTGATGATATGTGCACATCTATGGACAATAGAGCTGAAATGCGTAAATACAGTGTTAAATCGTACCTGCATAAAAGCTCTGTTCCATTTAACCGAACAGGGCTTTTAAAGAATATCAATCTGTAAAAAAGGTATTTTCTTTATTGGAAACATGGTTTTCTTCCAGCATTGATATATGGGAAGCAAAGTTTTCGTCATCGAATACAATGGCCTTTCTTGGGCATTTTAAAACGCATGCACAGCACTTGATGCAGCTTCCATTTATATTGGTTGCATCATAATGATCAATTATTCCCATGGGGCACACATCGGCACAAATGCCGCAATTATCGCATATTACCTTATCCACCTTTGGTTTTGCCTTCAGAAAGTTTACCGGCTCTCCGTTTATTCCCAAAGGCACATAATACGGAGCATTGCTGTCGCCCGGAACGGATACCGCCGGAAGAAACTCGGCCGCCTGTTGTATTTTTTCCGCTGTTTTCCGTGCAAATGCCTGTATTTGGGCCATATCCTGTTGATTTGGCCTGTCCTGTGCCAATTTATCCGTGAAAACATGACGGCAAACAATTGCGCTCGCAGCTGCAATGCAAAAGTTTCCATCCCCCAGCACAGCGCAAAGCTCTGCAAGGGAATTGTCATATGATCTGTCTCCGTATGTTACAACGGCCACGGCATGGGTATTATTCCCCCTCAGCTTTGTCTTAAAATCCGGCAGAATCTTATTGGGCAATTTCCCTGCATATGTAGGCGAACCTACAATCACCAGCTCGTTCTCGGCGAATGTATATTCCTTGTTTCGCTGTGCAGGCAGGGTAAAATCCAGATGTTCCGCATGCAGGCCCATGTGATCCGCAATGCTTTCGGCAATGCTGCGAACAACCATCCCGGTGCTGCCTGCAGGACTAAAAGCCAGAGAGTAGATTTTATTAATATTCACCGCTATGTCTCCTGCATCATATTTATATCATTATAAGCAAAAAGTCCATCTTCTGCCAGAAGACGGACCTTTCGCTTAATGGTGGAAATATAAATGAATCTGGCAATTCAAATATACGGCAACAGATTTACTTTGCAGCCTTTGCTGCCTTGATGGCGTCGATAAGCATGGGGGTTACCTTGAACAGGTCGCCGCAGATGCCATAGTCCGCTATCTCGAAAATAGGTGCGGTCTCATTCTTGTTTACGGCGATTATGCACTCGGAATCCTGCATGCCGGCCTTGTGCTGTATTGCACCGGA
>JAZNUG010000119.1:0-3796 GCA_045592165.1 Clostridia bacterium
ATTCATCATAACGCCTTCCATAACCGCCTGTCCGCCGGCAGAGGGACAAGAAGACGGATATTCGCCCGTCCACCACTGCTTAAATGCATCTTTGAATTTTCCCATGATAACTCCTCTCAGTTTTTCTTTATGAAGTTCAAACATTTCGTGATATAGAAAAAGACCGGGCGTGAAGCCCGATCTTTGAAAGCCTTTGCTCACGCCATTTGAATGTAAGCGCGTAAACGCGATTACATGCCGTAGCGCTTCTTGAAACGATCGACGCGTCCGCCGCTGTCTACGAGTTTCTGCTTGCCGGTGAAGAACGGATGGCACTTGGAGCAAATGTCAACGCGCAGCTCCTTCTTCACGGAACCGGTTTCGAAAGTTTCGCCGCAAACGCAGCGAACAACAGACTTACCATAGTTCGGATGGATCTTCTCTTTCATTTGTCTCACCTTTCTTGCACAGACTTGCAAGTCCGCACAAACCGGATTGTCGTTCGCTTGAGCATACGGCATCCGGTGTCGTCATGCAAAAGCTATTATAACACAATACCTTCCCGAACGCAATGGATTTTTTGTCATTTTACACTATTCTTACGTGCCTGAGCGCGTCAGCCCAGATGATATCCTTCCCTTTGCCACTTATCGACCCAGGCCTTCATTTTCCGGGCCAATTCCTTGTTGTCCCTGGTCTTCTCCATAAGGGAAATCAGCTGTTCCGTCATGTCGCCGCCGGTTCGCACCGAGAAGAGTTTTCTGATATTCTGCGCGCAAGCCCGCTCTTCTTCATCCGTCAGAAGATCATCCCGGCGCGTTCCGGATTTCAATGGATCAATGGCCGGAAAAATCCGTTTTTCCGAAAGCTTTCTGTCCAGATGCACTTCCATATTGCCCGTGCCCTTGAATTCTTCATAGATAATGTCGTCCATGCGGCTGCCGGTTTCGATAAGGGCGGTGGCGATTATGGTAAGGCTGCCGCCGCCTTCGATATTGCGGGCAGAGCCGAAGAAACGCTTGGGCTTATGAAGCGCACCGGGATCCATGCCGCCGGAAAGTGTTTTGCCGGTGGCGGGAATTGTAACATTGTATGCACGGGTAAGGCGGGTAATGGAGTCGATCAGCACCACAACATCCTTGCCCTGCTCCACGAGGCGCATTGCCCGTTCGTGAGCCATTTCGGCAACCCGGGTATGATGCTCGGGCAGCTCGTCAAATGTGGAATAAAGCACCTCGCCGTTTATGCTGCGCTGCATATCGGTAACTTCTTCGGGACGTTCATCAATAAGCAGCACGATGAGCGTGATATCCGGATAGTTTTTGGTTATTCCGTTTGCAATGTTTTTGAGCAGGGTGGTTTTGCCGCTCTTGGGCTGGCTTACGATAAGGCCGCGCTGACCCTTGCCGATGGGGGCAATAAGGTCTACAAGGCGTATCGCCAGATTCTGATCGCGGGAGTCTATATCGTTGCTCCCCTCAAGGGTGAGCCGTTCATTGGGATAGATGGGAACAAGCTCTTCGAAGGGCTTGCGTTTTATGGCCTCTTCGGGATCAATGCCGTTTATTGCGGTGATATACAGCAGGGCAAGGAATCTTTCGCCTTCCTTGCCGGGACGGGTTTTGCCGGTAACAAGGTCGCCTGTACGCAGGCCGAAGCGGCGTATCTGGGCGATGGAAACATATATGTCATGATTGCCGGGCAGATAGTTTTCGCTGCGGAGGAAGCCGTAGCCGTCGGGCAGCACTTCCAGTACGCCTTCGCAGTCGCCGCATTCGCCTCCCTCAAGAAGTCCGGGTACAGCGGGATTGCTGGTGCCGTATTCTTTATTGTAGTAGCCCTCCGGCCTGTCGGGACGGCGGTAGGCCTCTTCGTTCTGCTGTTCGTAGCCTTGATATCCTGTCTGGGAGTAGTCCCGGTTGTATGACTGGTATCCCTGCTGGTAATTGGCCTGATATCCTGTCTGAGAGTAGTCCCGGTTGTATGCCTGATAACCCTGCTGATAGTTGGCCTGATAGCCGGGCTGAGAATAGTCACGGTTGTGGTTCTGGTAGCGGTTCTGGTTGTAGCCGTATTGCCGCTGCTGATATCCCTGCTGCTGATAGGGCTTGCGGTAGTTGTTCTGCTGATAGCCCATGGGACGGTTCTGGCTTTGATATGAGGGTACATACTGCCCTCGGGGCTGACCCATGGTATCCTGCATCTGCTCGGGAGGCATCTCGGGAGCAACGGCGGGGGCAGGCTCGGCTGCGGGGACGGCAGTTTCCGCAGCCGGCTGTTCCTGATCAGGCTCAGCAGGCTCTGCGGGGGCCGCGCCTCCGTTCATAATGATATCCACAAGCTCATTCTTGCGGTATTTGGTAAGGGACTTTACGCCCTGAAGCCTGGCAATTTCCCTGAGGTCGTTTAAGCTTTTTTCCTGAAGCATTTCTCTAGTCACAGAACAAATAACTCCTTTCGATAGGTCATGTATTATAAAATTTAAAAAGTTATATTCGCATTGAACTATCCCTGTCGGGGCACATGAACATAGTATGCCCAGGGACTGGCAAAACAAAACATAATATTTAAAATTTGGTCATTGGGGGTATGGCGGCTGATTGGAACCGCAAAAGCGAAATCTGTGAAATGATCAGATATAATACAATTAATATAGAAAAATCATATTTATTTATACTAATAGTATCCGCAAAAATATCAACTGTCAAGGGAGTAAAAAGCGAAATTAACCGATTATTTCACAAAAGAAAATCAGTAATCAAAGGGAATGTTCCGGCATAGAATTTTACGAAAAAATACGAGGGGAAGGTGCCATCGGATGCAGGATCAGAGATTGCTGGAGGGCGGGCGGCTTAGGAGCCATTCCATACATATTGACGACAGGAGACTTATGAGTGTAAGCGGAGTAAAGGATGTGGACAGCTTCAATGAGCAGTTTGTCCAGCTGCTGACAGAGGCAGGGGAGCTTCGTATTGAGGGAACGGATCTGCATATTACAAAGCTGAATCTGGATGAGGGGCAGATAATGCTGGAGGGGGAAATAACCGCAATGGAATACGCGGAGGCAGAGGAGCGGGGTTCGCTGTTCGGCCGTTTATTCAGATGATATACTTTCAGCCGGGGCAGCTGGGGGAAATGGCATCTTTCGGAGCGGCGCTCTATTGCGGTATTGTGATAGGAGCGATATATGATATTTTCTCCCTGCTGCGAAAGCCCTTTGCCAATCCCTGGATAATCGGCGTAATAGACCTTGCTTATTACGCCTTAGCTGCAGTCCTTGCCGCAGGGGCAATGCTTTATATAAACTGCGGCACATTCAGGCTGTATATCTATATCGCAATGGGTATGGGCATATTGCTTTACAGGCGTTTTCCCGGCAGATTGCTGAAGCTTGGCATGGAAAAGTTTACAAAAAAACTGTTGCGCCGCGAAAGGTGATGCATTACGATATAATCGTAAATGCAGCGACAGGAGCGGCATAAATGGCAAAAAAACACCGCAAAAAGAATAAGCGTGCAAAGGCGGCCACAGTGATTGGCCTGCTTGTTGTGCTTATAATTGCGGCAGTGCTGTATTCTCAGGAGCTGAAGCTCAGGGCCATATATGCAGAGCAGGCGGAGCTGCAGGAAGTGATAGCCGGGCAGGAAGAGGAAATGGGCAGGCTGGAGTACATGATAGAATACACCGGCAGCGAGTCTTACCTTATCCAGTACGCCCGGGAAAAGCTGGGATACGTGCGTTCTGACGAGATAAAATTCGACGTGGAGTAACATAAATAAAGATTTGCGCAAGTCGGATCGTAGCCATGTCGTTCTGT
>JAZNUG010000120.1:0-13129 GCA_045592165.1 Clostridia bacterium
AAACGGCGAGGACACCTATAAGAGCATCGAAAGCGAAGTGCTGCTCAATGAGGTGTTCGATGCATTCCTTGAACTCATGGAGGAGATAGAAGAAGACGAGGAGGAATAATGGAGCCCAAGATCAGCAGAAGCAATGCGAGATTGGCAATGAGGCTGCAGTGGATAGCTGTGGCTGCCATTGTGGTGAGCGTGTTGACCGTAAAGTGGTACATCATGCTCATTGCCATTGTATTTACGTTCTTTGCGGCGCAGTATGCTGACGAGGTATGCAAGTGCCCCCACTGCGGTACTCATTTCAGAGGGCTGAATGCTTCTAAGCCTGACGCGGGCTATTGCCGCAAGTGCGGAAAGCTGATGGAATTTGATGGGGAGGAATAATGGAGCCCAAGATCAGCAGAAAAAAGGCAAAGACGGCGACAAGGCTGCTGTGGATATCGGTAGCGGCGACTTTTATAGGCCTGATGAGCAGAAAGTGGTATATTGCGCTCATAGCTTTTGTTTTTGTGGTTTATGGGGCGGTCAGGGTGGATAAGGTCAGCGTATGCCCCCATTGCGGCGCCTACTTCAGAGGGCTGAACCCCACAGAGTCAAATGCAGGCTATTGCCGCAAGTGCGGAAAGCTGATGGAATTTGATGAAGAATGAACCGAATCATATATAATGAAGAAAACAGGTGAAAAAGCCTGTTTTCCTTATTTTTTTGCTTGCATAGGGGTTGCGGATTATGCTATAATGCCACCCGTATGGGTATGCGCTATGGAACGCATATATCACACACCCGGGAGGACCGGCGGATTGTGCCTTTGACATGGGTGGGCCGCAGGGGATGATCCCCGGGGAGGAATAAAAACAAGGAGGATTTTAAAATGTCAGTTATTTCCATGAAGCAGCTTCTCGAGGCAGGCGTACACTTCGGTCATCAGACCCGCCGCTGGAACCCCAAGATGAAGGAATACATCTTCACCGAGCGCAACGGTATCTACATCATCGACCTGCAGAAGACCGTTAAGAAGGCTGAAGAAGCTTACAACTTCATCCGCAGCGTTGCCGAGGCCGGCGAGAGCATTCTCTTCGTAGGCACCAAGAAGCAGGCTCAGGAGTCCATCGAGCAGGAAGCTAAGCGCTGCGAGATGTACTTTGTAAACCAGCGCTGGCTGGGCGGCATGCTCACCAACTTCAAGACCATCCAGACCCGTATTGCCAAGCTCCGCAAGATCGAGAAGATGGAAGCCGAAGGCGATTTCGCTCTGCTGCCCAAGAAGGAAGTTATCAAGCTGAAGGCCGAGCAGGAAAAGCTTGAGAAGAACCTCTCCGGCATCAAGGAAATGAAGCGTCTCCCCGGCGCTATGTTCGTAGTAGACCCCCGCAAGGAGCACATCGCTGTTCTGGAAGCCCGTTCCCTGGGTATCCCCGTTGTTGCCATCGTTGACACCAACTGTGACCCCGACGAAGTAGACTATGCCATCCCCGGCAACGATGACGCCATCCGTGCGGTTAAGCTGATCGCTTCCAAGATGGCTGACGCCGTTCTGGAAGGCCGTCAGGGCGAGCAGATGCAGGATGCAGCCGAAGAGGCAGTTTCCGGCGACGAGTTTTAATTCAATAATTTAATACAACATATACACTTACAGGAGGTCAGATATAATGTTTACCGCTAAAGACGTAATGAACCTTCGTGAAATGAGCGGCGCCGGCATGATGGACTGCAAGAAGGCCCTCACCGAGTGCAATGGCGACATGGATAAGGCCATGGATTATCTCCGCGAGAAGAGCCTTGCCGCTTCCGCAAAGAAGGCTTCCCGCATCGCCGCTGAAGGCGTAGTAGCCAGCTACATCGCCGAGGGTGGCAAGGTAGCCGCCATCGTAGAGATGAACTGCGAAACCGACTTCGTAGCCAAGACTGATGACTTCAAGGCTCTGGTAGCTCAGGTTGCTCAGCTGGTAGTAGAAAAGAACCCCGCCGACGTTGATGCCCTGATGGCCATCGAGACCGGCGACGGCACCGTTGCTGAGCTGGTTACCCGTGCAGTAGCCAAGATCGGCGAAAAGATCACCATCCGCCGCTTTGCCCGCAAGGAAGGCGCTCTCGTGGATACTTACATCCACCTGGGCGGCAAGATCGGCGTTCTGGTTGAGGCCGGTTGTGACTGCGATAAGGCCAAGGCCGTTATCCACGATGTAGCTATGCACATCGCTGCTGCAAAGCCCACCGCTCTCTGCCGTGAAGACGTTGACCAGTCCGAGCTGGATAAGGAGCGCGAGATCCTCAAGGCTCAGGCCCTCAACGAGCCCAAGCCCAAGCCCCTCAACATCATCGAGAAGATGGTTGAAGGCCGTATCGCCAAGTACTTCAAGGAAGTTTGCCTGCTTGAGCAGCCCTTCGTAAAGAACCCCGATGAGAGCGTTGCTCAGATGCTGGGTGATGTAGAAATCAAGGGCTTCGTACGCTTCGAGATGGGTGAAGGCCTTGAAAAGCGTCAGGATAACTTCGCAGAAGAAGTTATGGGCCAGATGAAGAAGTAATTGCTTATATAAGCATAATAAAAAGCCCCGATTAATTTCGGGGCTTTTTGTATTTATTGCCCCATCTTTCCTACGGGGCTTTTTTGTTATATAATAGTAAAAACAATATACCCTTTTCATTATATTTTTATTACAGAGGTGCATTATGCTCAAATACAAAAGGATATCCCTCAAACTGTCCGGCGAGGCCATGGGCGGCGATCAGGCAATCGACTTTGACAAGGCGGAGGCCATAGCTTCTCAGGTTGCAAGGCTGCATGCCCTTGGCGTACAGATCGGCATTACCATCGGCGGCGGCAATATCTGGCGCGGCCGTTCCTCCGGCGATATGGACCGCAACCGTGCAGATCAGATGGGCATGCTGGCCACCGTTATAAATTCCCTTGCGGTGCAGGATTGCCTGCTGAAGATGGGCGTGCCAACCGTGGTTATGTCCTCTGTGGATATGCCCCGCATAGCTGACGGATACTCCTCCCGCGCCGCCCATGCTGCGCTGGATGCAGGCAAGGTTGTTATATTTGCGGGCGGCAGCGGACTGCCTTTCTTCTCCACCGACACCGCAGCAGCCCTTAAGGCGGCGGAAATCGGCGCAGATGCAATGCTGCTGGCCAAAAACGTGGATGCGATCTATTCCGATGATCCCAAAAAGAATCCGGATGCCATCCGTTATTCCCATCTTACCTATGATGAAGTTATCGAGCAGGAACTGAAGGCTACCGACCTTACCGCCATCACCCTCTGCAAGGAGCAGAATATCCCCATCCTTGCCTTTGCCATGGCGGATCCCGATAACGCCGTAAAGGCCGTGCAGGGCGAAAGCGTTGGCACCCTTATCGATAATGTTAAATAGGTGAATTAACAGGGGACAATGTGAAGATTCTCCTTTTGGGGATTGTGCTGGATGATTGTTTCCTGTAAAATATATCTGTGAATTTTACCAATCTTTTCAGGAGGTTCAAATATGGACGCTGTTGCAACTGCCAAGGAAAAAATGACCAAGACCATATCCGTACTGGAGCGTGACCTGGGTACTCTTAAGGCCGGCCGTGCCAATCCTCAGGCTCTGGACAGGATCTTCGTTGATTACTACGGCTCTCCCATGCCCATAAACCAGCTTGGCAACATTTCCTCTCCCGAGGCAAGGCTGCTGGTCATCTCCCCCTATGATGCATCCATGATTAAGGAGATCGAGAAGGCCATTCAGAAGTCCGACCTGGGTATCAACCCCAACAACGACGGCCGCGTGATCCGCCTGGTATTCCCCGAGCTTACCGAAGAGCGCCGCAAGGAGCTGGTAAAGGTAGTACGCAAGAAGGGCGAAGAGGCAAAGGTTGCCATCCGCGCTATCCGCAGGGATGCCAACGATGCCATCAAGAAGGCAAAGAAGGACGGCGAACTGACTGAAGACGATCAGAAGAAGCAGGAAGATCAGGCCCAGAAGGCTACCGATAGCTTCATCAAGGATATTGATAAGATCATCGCCGATAAGGAAAAGGAGATAATGACGGTTTGATCTCCGTATTGGGATATGAGCTTAGCTGCGCCGTGGAATTGCTTGAAGCTGAAGGGTATGATGTGCATTGCGTGGAGACCCGCAGCCGAAAAGGAGTGGACGGCAGCGAAAAGCGAGTTATACGGCAGCGTATTGCCGACGGACAGGCGGAGCTTGTCTGGGCGGTATTCAAAACAGAATGTGAAAATGGGGGATAGCGGGCTTTCCGCGTCCCCTTTTGTATCGGAGGACAGTATCCATATGGCAAAAATTCAGCCGGAAACACTTAACCTGGGTTCTGAACTGCCAAAGCATATCGGCATAATAATGGACGGCAACGGCCGCTGGGCTACCCGCAAAGGCCTTCCCAGAAAGCTGGGCCACAGGGCGGGCATGGAACGGCTCAGGGGGCTTATCCGCTTCTCGTCGGATATCGGCATAGAGGCCCTGTCGCTGTATGCGTTTTCCACGGAAAACTGGAAGCGTCCCAAGGAAGAAGTAGGGGCGCTGTTTGAGCTGTTTATGGAGTATTTTCTCAGCGAACTTGATGAGCTTCATCAAAACGGCGTATGTATACGCATAATGGGTGATATGTCCGCATTTCCCGAGAAGATGCAGAAGGCTATGGACGAAGCCATGACAAAAACCGCGGCAAATCCCGGCCTCAGGCTGAATATCGCTCTCAATTACGGCAGCCGTGCAGAGGTTGTGCGGGCGGTGAATATACTTATACAAAAAGGCGAGCCTGCTGACGAGGAAGCCTTGATGAATGCATTGTACACCGCGGGTCTTCCCGACCTTGACCTTATCATCCGTACGGCGGGAGAGCAGCGCCTTTCCAACTTTATGCTGCTTCAGGCGGCGTACGCCGAGCTGGTGTTTACCGACGTTACCTTCCCGGAGCTTACCGAGGAAGTATATACCGAGTGCATAAGGGAATTTCAGCGCAGAACAAGACGGTTCGGCGCGGTGGTGGAGAAGAAGTAATGGCTAAGAGGATAATAGTGGGAATACTGCTGGCAGGGCTGTTTGCGGCGCTGCTGGTGTTTGGCGGAGAGTTCCGCATGATAGTGTTTTCCCTTGCGGCGGTGGTTGCCGCATACGAAATGGGAAAGCTTTTCCGTGCAAAGGGGTACAATCCCTTTATGATGCCGCTGTATGTGTTTGGTGCGCTGTATTATTTTGCAATAGCCCGCTTCGGTTATCCCCTGATGCTGCTGATATGGTTTTTGTGCGTGGTCGAGATAGCCGGTGAGAGAATATTTTCAAAGCACCGCACCACCGAGGACGCAATGGCGTCCCTTGTGATAATGGTGTATCCTCTGATGCTGTTTGCGGCCCTTGCGCTTATCATTTCCGGAAATGTGCGCTCTGCAGGCAGCACTCTCGGAATGCTTTTGGTATTTGCATGCCCGCTGGTTGGGGATACCATGGCGTTTTTCGTGGGCTCCTTCCTTGGCAAGCATAAGCTCTGCCCTCATATCAGCCCCAAGAAGACAATCGAGGGCAGCGTTGGCGGCTTTATTGGCGGCGCACTGGGCGGTTTGCTGTGCTATGCGCTTCAGCCTGTATGGGGCTTGGATTATCAGCTGGTTCCCATGCTGATAGTGGGCCTTGTCTGTGGCGGCCTGGGCCAGATAGGCGACCTTTTTGCCTCTGTTCTCAAGCGCTGGGCGGACATAAAGGATTACGGCAGCCTCTTCCCCGGTCACGGCGGAGTTATGGATAGATTGGACAGTGTTTTGATGTGCGCTCCCATAGTGCTGTGGTATATCTATTTGGTGTAATTATATGAAAAAAGTAGCGGTATTGGGCTGCACAGGCTCCATTGGCCGGCAGACCCTGGATGTTATAAGAGCAAACCCCGATGAATTCCGGGCGGTGGCATTATGCGCCGGACGGGATGGGGACAGCGTGGCGGCTCAGGCAGCGGAATTTGCGCCTGAGTATATTGCCATGGCTGATGACGCTGCTGCGGACAGGCTGAAAAGCCTTGGCGTAAAGGGCGATATAATCTCTGGACCTGATGCATCCTGCAGGATAGCGGCCCTTGAAGAAGCGGATATAATAGTAAACGGCATAAGCGGATATTCCGGTATGAAGCCATTGCTTGCTGCCCTTGAAGCAGGCAAGCCCGTTGCGCTGGCAAATAAGGAAAGCATAGTCTGTGCCCACGAGCTGGTGAATACTGCCCTTAAAAAGCATGGCGGCAGCATACTGCCTGTGGACAGCGAGCAGAGCGCCATCTTCCAGTGCCTCGCCGCAGGAAATCACAGCGAGGTGGACAGACTGATACTTACCGCATCCGGCGGCCCATTCCGCACATATACTAAAGAGCAGCTGGATTTTGTTACTCCGGAGCAGGCCGGAAATCACCCCACATGGAACATGGGCAAAAAAATAACCATAGACTCCGCTACACTGTTCAACAAGGGGCTGGAGATTATGGAGGCAAGCTATCTTTTTGATATTCCGGGAGACAGGATAAGCGTATTGATTCATCCGGAAAGCATAGTCCACTCTATGGTGGAATTTACCGACGGATGCACCATGGCTCAGCTTTCAAAGCCCGATATGCGCCTTGCCATTCAGTATGCCCTTACCTATCCAGCCCGCACCCCGGGTGAATTCGGCAGGCTGCGCCTTGAGGAAGCGGGTAAGCTGACATTCTTTGCTCCGGACAGGGAAAAGTTCCCCGCGCTGGATCTGGCATATGAGGCATTGAAGGATGGTCAGCGGCTGCCCATAGCATACAATGGAGCAAATGAAGTGGCTGTTGAACTGTTTTTGCAGGGCAAAATAAAATTTACGGATATCTGGGGTGTGGTGGAATACGCCATTGCCCATATGGAAAGGGGAGAGATAACCTCCCTTGAAGATATAGAACAAACCGACGCAAGGGCTAGGGAACTTGCCAATAGAAAGGGAAACAATTGAGCGGTATCATATCTATAATCGGTGCGCTGCTGGTACTTACCGTGCTGGTGTTCTTCCATGAGCTGGGCCATTTTTATGCGGGCAAAAAGCTGGGCTTCCGCATAGATGAATTTGCCATAGGTATGGGCCCCACGGTGGTAAGCAAAGAAAAGGACGGCACCCGCTTTGCGGTGCGCGCATTGCCTATAGGCGGTCTGTGTATGTTCCACGGAGAGGATGAGGGAGCAAAAGACCCCGAGTGCTTCAGCGCTCAGCCTGTATGGAAGCGCATGATAGTTGTGGCGGCAGGTCCCTTTATGAATATACTGCTTGCCATAGTGCTGGCGGTGGCGATACTCATGTCCTACGGCGATTATATGCCGGGCATTGTAGAGGTTGTCAATGCGAATACGCCCGCTGCCGTGGCAGGTATTGAGGTGGGGGACATTATCATTGCCGTTGATGATGCCAAGATAGATTACTATACGGACTGCATCCCGGCGATCGAAGGGGCGGATTCTGCTGGGGCGGAAATAACCGTGCGCCGCGGGGATGAGGATATTGTTTTCAGCGTAAAGGATCTGTACAATTCTGAAGAGGGAGCAAACCGTATTGGCGTGATGATATCTCCCGTGCGGCTTAAATACGGATTCTTTGCCGCGGTTGCCAATTCCTTCAGGTATGTGTGGGATATCATGATGGAGATGTTCAGGTTTCTGGGCAGCATATTCACCACCGGCATACAGAGCGGCGACGTGGCGGGCCCTGTGGGTACCATCAGCCTTATAGGTCAGGCAGTGCGCGCCGGCTTTGAGGTTGTGATGCGCCTTGGCGTGCTCATCAGCATAAACCTCGGTATAATGAACATACTGCCACTGCCCGCACTTGACGGAGGCAGGCTGCTGTTTATGGTGGTTGAGGCTATTCGCGGCAAAGCAATACCTCCTGAGAAGGAAGGCGTAATACACTTTGCGGGGCTGATACTGCTTTTCGGCCTGATGATACTGCTGACATTTATGGATGTAAAGAACCTTTTCGGATAGTACATATACATTTTTGCGGGGTAAAACCATGAGAAAAACAAGGCAGGTAACAGCGGGCGGTGTTGCCATAGGCGGCGGCGCGCCCATCACTGTGCAGTCCATGACAAATACTGATACCGCTGATGTAAACGCCACAGTGGCTCAGATACTGCGCCTTGAGGAGGCGGGCTGCGAGATTGTCCGCTCTTCCGTATACAATGAGGACTGTGTAAAGGCCATATCTGAAATAAAAAAGAAAATACATATCCCCCTTGTGGCGGATATACACTTCGACTATCGCCTTGCCATAGGGGCCATGGAGCAGGGTGTGGATAAGCTGCGCTTCAATCCCGGCAATATCGGCGGTGAGGACAAGGTCCGCCTGCTTGTGGATTGCGCAAAGGCGAATAATGTACCCATGCGTATAGGGGTAAACGGCGGCTCTCTTGAAAAAGAACTGCTGCGTAAATACGGCGGCCCCACACCGGAGGCTCTGGTGGAAAGCGCCCTTGCCCATGCGACAATACTGGAAAAACAGCATTATTATGATTCTGTTATTTCTATAAAATCCTCCTCCGTGAAGGATACGGTGGAAGCATACAGGCTCATCAGCACAAAGTGCGATTATCCTCTGCATATAGGCGTAACCGAGGCGGGCGGGGGCGAGATGGCCCTTGTCAAATCCGCCGCTGCCATGGGTGCGCTGCTTGTGGATGGCATCGGCGATACCATGCGTATTTCCATGACGGGCGATCCTGTGCAGGAGATTCATGCGGCAAAGGCCATACTGAAGGCCGTCGGCATACGCAAAGAGGGCATTGAGATAGTCAGCTGTCCCACCTGCGGACGCACCTGTACCGATCTTTTAGCTGCGGTACAGCAGGTTGAAAAAGCTCTTCCTGCGGATAAGGGATATCTCAAGGTGGCCGTGATGGGCTGTGTGGTAAACGGTCCCGGCGAAGCAAGAGAAGCGGATATAGGCATTGCCTTCGGCAAAGGAGGGTGCGCCCTGTTTAAAAAGGGAGAACACTTCAGGACCGTGCCCTTGGAAGGGGCTGTGGGTGCGCTGATTGAGGAGGCACGCTGCATACTGGAGGAAAGGGAAAACTAAGATGGACCAGAGGTTGGAGAGCCTGTTTGAAAAATACGGTTTGCCCGGCGCAGTGCTTGCGGAGGCAAACCTGAATAAGCGGGATAAAAAGCTTGCGGTTGTAATAAGCGCATGCTCTGTTACCCGTGCAGGCAATCTCTATGCTCTGGAGCGTGACCTTGCAGGCTTTATGCCGGGCTGTGATGTTGAGGTGCGGATAAAGTGCGATAATATTGCAGAACTCATCGCAGCGGGAGACAAGGCAACCTTGAACGCATTGCGTGACAGCTGGGGGGATACCCAGCCCGTGGTGCGCCCGGCCATGGCAAATTCCATATGGGAAGCGGAGGGCTGCGATGTTACTGTCAAGGTGCCCTCAAAGCTTATGGCTCTGGCAGATAACCCTGCCCTTGCCCGCAGCGCAGAAGCCTATTTTGAGCGGGCCTTTGGCGCAAAGGTAAGCATAAAGCTGATTGCAGACGATGAAATTCAGCCTGTAATAGCAGAGGAACCCCCTGCACCTGTTCGGGCTGCCCCAAAGGCGGAACATAAGGCGCCGCCCAAGAAAAAGGACGCCGACAAGGCTGAAATAATCCTTGGTAAAGCCATACGCAAGAACGCCATAGTGGCCCAGAATACCGTAGATGAAAACATGGGCTTTGTTACTATACAGGGCGAGGTTATTTCCTCGGAAATGACCAAGCGCAAAAACGGCGGCAGCATACTTACGGTCATTATCAGCGACCATACCAATACCCTGCCCTGCAAGGTTTTCCTTGAGGATAATCAGGAAGACGCGGTGGAAAAGGCGCTGGCCGATGTTAAGAAAACCGGCGACTATCTGGTTGTGGCAGGCCGATACAGCATGGATAACTGGCTCAGACGAATGTGCGTATTCCCACGGGACATTGGCAGGCTGCCTAAAGAGGTGCGCAAGGATACCGCGGAAGAAAAGCGTGTTGAATTGCATCTGCATACAAAAATGTCCGGCATGGACGGCCTGACATCCGTTGAGGATGCAATAAAGACCGCCGCATCTTGGGGACATAAGGCCATTGCCATAACAGACCACGGCGTGGTGCATGCCTTCCCGAATGCCGTTGCTCAGGCGGATAAGCTTGCCAAGGGCGGCAAGGATATAAAGGTGCTGCTGGGGGTGGAGGGCTATCTTCTGCCTGACAGCGAGCTTATAGACAGACCCGAAGAATACGTTTCCGTTGCAATCACCTCCGCTACCGGCATAAAGCTGGATGAGGTATTTGAAATTGCTGCGGTGCGCTTCGATGAAAACGGCGAAAAGGACAGCGCCGTATTCATAATAGACAGCGGCGCAACCCTTACCGACAGCATTGCAGAGGCCACCGGCCTTACTCAGCAGGCTCTGTCCCAGGGCATACCTATGGGACAGGCCATAAAGGAACTTGCCGATTTTATCGGAGATTCCATAAAGGTAGTTCAGGATGCCGACTGCCTTGATTTGCTGCGCCAGCATGCCGAAAGGTTTGAACTTACTGTGGATACCCATTGTATCAGCACGGGAATGATTTATCACTATCTCCACAGGGAGAGCAAAACTGCGGATATCGCCGCAGCCCTTTCCACCTATGGGCTGGATATGCCCACAGGCAGCGCACTTGAACGGGCCGGGGCACAGGCGGCCGTAATGAACAGGCTCCTTGAGGAAATGGAGAAAAAGGGCATAACAAAGCTGCCCCTTACCGAGGCTATACCTGCAGAAAAGGCAAAGGGCAAAAGGCAGACTCATCATATAATCATAATCGCAAAGAATCACGAGGGGCTTAAAAATCTTTACCGCCTGGTTTCCTATGCCCATCTGGAGCATCTCAGGAAGGTGCCCAGAATTCCCCGCAGCCTGCTGCTGATGCATCGTGAGGGGCTTATTGTGGGCTCTGCCTGCGAGGCAGGCGAGCTGTTCCGGGCAATGCTTAAGGGAGCGGATGACGACACCCTGTGCAGCATTGCGGATATGTATGATTTCCTTGAGATTCAGCCCGTTGCAAATAACGCATTTCTTATGCGAAACGGCACAGTTAAGGATGAAGAAGGCCTGCGGGATTTCAATCGCCGCATTGTTGCCCTTGGCGAAAGGCTGAACAAGCCGGTTGTGGCTACCGGCGATGTGCACTTCCTTGAGCCTGACCATGCCCAGTTCCGCAGCATCATAATGCATGCAAGGGGCTTTGAGGATGCGGAAGAGCAGGCTCCCCTTTATTTCCGCACCACCGACGATATGCTGAATGAATTCGCATATCTTGGCGAGGAAAAGGCTAAAGAGGTGGTTGTTATCAACCCCAACATTATCGCGGACAGCTGTGACAGGATGAAGGCGTTCCTTTCGGAAAAGGGCACATACGCCCCCACTTTCCCCGGCGCAAACGATGAGCTGAGGGATATGTCCATGAAGCGTGCCCATGAGCTTTACGGCGATGAACTGCCGGATGTGGTGCAGAAGCGCCTTGATAAGGAACTTAATTCCATAATCGGCAACGGCTATGCTTCTCTGTATCTTATGGCTCAGAGGCTTGTGCAGAAATCCATGAGCGACGGATATCTGGTTGGTTCCCGAGGTTCCGTAGGTTCTTCCTTTGTTGCCAATATGGCGGGCATAACCGAGGTAAACGCCCTGCAGCCCCATTATGTATGTCCCAACTGCCGCCACAGCGATTTTGACGTTGACCGTACGGTATATGCCTGCGGCGTGGATATGCCGGATGCAAACTGCCCGGTATGTGGCGCAAAGTACAACAAGCTGGGCTATGAGATCCCCTTCGAGGTATTCCTTGGCTTCAAGGGGGATAAAACCCCCGATATAGACCTTAACTTCTCCGGAGAATATCAGCCCGTTGCCCATAAATTCACCGAAGTTATGTTCGGCGAGGGCCATGCCTTCCGCGCAGGAACCATATCCGGAATAAAAGATAAAACCGTATACGGTTATGTAAAGGCATACTGTGAGGATAACGGCATGATGGTCAGCCGTGACGAGATGGACAGGCTGGTCAAGGGCTGTTCCGGCGTAAAAAAGACCACCGGCCAGCATCCCGGCGGCATAGTTATCGTGCCACAGGAAAATGACATAATGGAATTCACTCCCATACAGTACCCTGCGGATCGCTCTGAGGGTGATACCATAACCACCCATTTCGACTTCCATGCCATGGACGACCGTCTTGTAAAGCTGGATATACTTGGCCACGACGATCCCACTGTGCTGCGCATGCTGAAGGATATCACAGGGCTGGATCCTCAGAGCATACCTCTGGACGATCCTGAAACCATGCGGATATTCTCCTCCAGTGAGCCCCTGGGCGTATCATTGGAAGAGCTGGACTGCGACGTGGGCAGCATTGCCATACCCGAATTCGGCACAACTTTTGTCCGTCAGATGCTCAAGGATACCCGCCCCACCACCATGGAGGAATTGGTACGCATATCAGGCCTTTCCCACGGCACTGACGTATGGCTGGGCAATGCACAGGATCTGGTGCTCAGCGGAACAGCAACCCTGTCTCAGGTAATATGCACCCGCGACGATATAATGAATTACCTCATACTCCGCGGCGGTGATCCTTCCCTTTCCTTCAAAACCATGGAAAGCGTGCGAAAGGGCAGAGGTGTAAATCCCGAAATGGAAGAGCATATGCGCTCCATCGATACCCCGGAGTGGTTTATCGACAGCTGCAAAAAGATAAAATACATGTTCCCCCGTGCCCATGCTGCGGCATATGTAATGATGGCGTTCAGGGTGGCATATTATAAAGTGCATCTTCCCATTGCCTTCTATGCGGTGTATTATTCCGTACGCGCAGATGCCTTCGACATTGCTCAGGCATCCGGCGGCGCAGAAAGGGTGCTTGCCAATATCAATGCAATAAAGAAAAAGGGCAACGATATGGATAATAAAGAGGCAGACCTGCTCACAATACTGGAAGTGGTATTCGAGATGAACAAGCGGGGCATAGAGCTGCTGCCGGTAGACCTTTATAAGTCAAAGGCTTCCGAGTTCGTCATAGAGGGGGATAAGATAAGGCCTCCATTCTCGGCTGTTGCTGGCGTGGGCGAAAAC
>JAZNUG010000121.1:0-3937 GCA_045592165.1 Clostridia bacterium
TCCCATATGCCCAGAGTTGATGCTGTTGGCGTTTCCTCCGCGGGTATCTACATAAATAACCGCACCATGTCCGCATCCCTCTTCCTCCAGGTTCCCAAAGAGCTTTACGAGGAGAAGGTTAAGGATATCTACATCCGCGCAATCACCGATACCTTCGGCGATGTACCCTATGCAGTATACAATGACGGCGACGTTTCCGCCCTTGCAGGAACCATGAGCCTTAACGACAACAACGTTCTGGGCATTGCCATGGGCACCAGCGAGGCCGTAGGCTATGTTGACGGCGAAGGCCGCATCACCGGCTGGCTCAATGAGCTTGCTTTCGTGCCCGTGGATGCTGCTCCCGATGCAATGCGGGATGAATGGTCCGGCGATATCGGCTGCGGTGTTAAGTACTTCTCTCAGGACAGCGTAATCAAGCTTGCCCCCCGCGCCGGCATTGAGCTTGACGAGAGCCTGTCTCCCGCTGAGAAGCTCAAGGTTGTTCAGGGCCTTATGGCAGAGGATGACCCCCGCGCCGCAAAAGTATACAGCTCCATCGGCGTATATCTGGGCCACACCCTTGCCTACTATTTCGACCTGTATGGCTTCAGGCATGTGCTGCTGCTGGGCCGCGTAATGAGCGGCAAGGGCGGCGATCTGCTCCTTGAAAACTGCAGGAAGGTGCTGGAGACCGAATATCCCGAGGTAAACAAGGCCATCAACCTTGCCCTGCCCGATGAAAAGTTCCGCCGCGTAGGCCAGTCCATGGCCGCCGCCAGCCTTGCGGAATCCAAATAAATAAAAAAGACAGGAGACAGCTATGATGAGAATCTATTGTGAAAAAGACTATCAGGCAATGAGCCGCCGCGCTGCCAATATCATCGCTGCGGAAGTTATACGCAAACCCGACTGCGTGCTGGGCCTTGCAACCGGTTCTACCCCCGTGGGCACCTATAAAGAGCTTATCTCCATGTATGAGAATGGCGATGTAAGCTTCAAGGAAGTACGCAGCGTGAATCTGGACGAGTACAAGGGCCTCGCCCCTACCCACGATCAGAGCTACCGCTACTTTATGCAGGATAACCTTTTCAACCATGTGGATATAGATCCCGCCAATACAAACGTGCCCAACGGCCTTGCAGAGGATGCAGAGGCGGAGTGCGCAGCTTATGACAAGCTGGTGGAATCCCTGGGCTATGCGGACCTTCAGCTGCTGGGCATAGGCAACAACGGCCACATCGGCTTCAATGAGCCGGACAGCAGCTTCACCAAGGCCACCCACGTGGTAGACCTTACCGAGAGCACCATCACCGCCAACGCCCGCTTCTTCGAGAGCGCAAACGAAGTGCCCCGTCAGGCCCTCACCATGGGTATTGGCTGCATCATGGCCGCCCGCCGGGTGCTGCTGGTTGCCAACGGCGCAGGCAAGGCGGAAGCCCTTTACAATACCGTATGCGGAGCTATCACTCCCGAGTGCCCCGCCACCATCCTTCAGCTCCACAGCGATGTGGTAATCGTTGCGGATGAGGCTGCTCTCAGCAAAGTTATAGAAGCAGGAGTGCCTGTATGCAGATAATCAACGGACAGGTATTTGATCTTAAAGAAGGCTTTGTAAGCCGCGATGTGTATACCGATGGCGCATATATTGCCGAAAATAGCGGCGATGATGTTGTTGTGGATGCAGCGGATTGCTATGTTATTCCCGGTCTGGTGGATGTTCATTTCCACGGCTGCGTAGGCGCTGAGTTCAGCGAAGCCGTGCCCGAAGATCTCCAGAAGATAGCCGACTTTGAGCTGTCCGAAGGCGTTGCGTATATCTGTCCCGCAGGCATGACTCTGCCTGAGGATCAGCTTACCGCCATCTGCCGCACCACCGCTGCCCACAGGAAGAACAATTCCGGCGGCGCAGAGGTTGTGGGCGTTCACCTTGAGGGACCCTTCCTTTGCATGGCGAAAAAGGGTGCACAGAATGCCGCATATCTTCATGAGCCCGATGCTGCAATGCTCAGGCGTCTGCAGGATGCTGCAGAAGGCTGCGTAAAGATGGTAACCCTGGCTCCCGAAGAGCCCAATGCCATGGAATTTATTAAGGCCGCTGTGGATATGGGTATTACCGTATCCCTGGGCCACACCGTTGCAGGCTACGATATCGCCTCCGCAGCATACGCCGCAGGCGCATCCCATGCAACCCACCTTTACAACGGCATGCCCTCTCTGCATCACAGAGAGCCTGCCATTATAGGCGCAGCGTTTGACGGCGGCGCAAGGGTGGAGCTGATCTGCGACGGCGTACATATTCATGACAGCGTTGTCCGTCTTACCTTTGCAATGTTCGGCGCAGACCGTGTTGTGCTGGTGTCCGACTCTCTCCGTGCCGCAGGCATGCCTGACGGCACCTATCCCTTCGGCGGTCAGTATATAGAGGTTCACGGCAACCGCGCCACCATAGCCGGTCATCCCGAGACTCTGGCAGGCTCCGTAACCAGCCTTATGGGCTGCCTGCGCAAGGCTGTGGAATTCGGTATTCCCCTTGCGGACGCTGTAAGGGCCGCCTCTCTCAATCCTGCCGCTGCCATTGGCATTGACAACAGGGCCGGTAGCATCGAGGTTGGCAAGGAGGCCAGCATTGTCCTTCTTGACAAGAAGGATCTGTCCGTGCGCACCGTCATTTTCAAGGGCGCCGTACAGTAAACATTATTGCATCAATAAGCCGATGAAGCCTTGCTCCGTCGGCTTTTTTTCTGCTCCGAATCGTGCGGCGCCGGCAGGTAAAATGAAGGATATAATGACAATTTCTGCAAAAACTAAAAGTTTTTTGGCCAAAATAACAGCTCTAAAGCATTTTTTGCAACATCTTCAGCAGAAAATATAGTTTTCATAGCCAAATGGGCCGTGTATAATGTAACAAAATCAGAAAACCGGGAGGTTGCCTTAATGAAGAAGTTTTTTGCATTGATCCTCGCTGCGCTGATGCTTTTCAGCCTTACTGCCTGCAGCCAGAACAATGTTGTAGTAGAAGAAAGTGCGCCCGTTGAATCCGAACAGGCCGCAGCTCCTGCCCCCGTTGCAGAAGTTGAAGACGGTCTTCTCAGGGTAGCGGCTCTGTACGATATTTCCACCATGGACGTGGCACAGACCACAGATAACTACATGGTTCCCATGAATATCTTTGACCGCCTCTTTGAGGTTGAGGTACAGGAAAACGGCGGCACCGAGATAGTGCCCAGCCTCTGCACCGGCTACACCCCCTCCGAGGACGGCCTGACCTACACCTTCACCCTCAGGGAAGGCGTGGTATTCTCCAATGGCAGCGCCCTCACCGCATCCGACGTTCAGTATACCTTTGAGCGTCTGCTGACTGCCGGCGGCGTTAATGACGACGTTCCTCTGGAAGTTGCCGGCGCCGAAGCCCTCAAGAACGGCGAAGCCGATACCCTTGCAGGCTTCGTTGTAAACAGCGATACCGAATTTTCCATCACCCTTGCGGCCCCCAATGCCGGCTTCATCGCCGAGCTGACCGGCCCTGCAATGTCTGTTGTTGATAAGGAGACCATGGAGCAGGTTGCAAACTTCGGCATCGCCTGCGAAGACACCATCGGCACCGGTCCCTACAAGATCACCGAGTGGGTTGTAAACGACCACTATACCCTTGAGTACAACGAGAATTACTGGGGCGAGGAGCCCAGCGTAAAGAAGATGGTGGTTTCCATCATCCCCGATGCTTCCACCCAGAACCTCATGTATCAGAACGGCGAACTGGACATCATTGACCTGGAGTATCTGGATTCCGCAATCGTAGAATCCACCTACAAGACCAACTATGCCGACAGCATTATCGCAGGTTCCCGCGTTGGCCTTACCTACCTTGCCATGAACGCAAACCACGAGTTCCTTTCCGATGTAAACGTTCGCAAGGCCGTTCAGATGGCTATCGACGTTGACTCCATCATCGCTT
>JAZNUG010000122.1:0-2916 GCA_045592165.1 Clostridia bacterium
ATGCATCTGAGAGAAGACGGAATGTATGATATCTGGGCTACAATTTATTGCGAACGGGACGGCCACAAGGGCATCATAATCGGCAAGCAGGGCCGTATGCTGAAGCGTATCGGCACAGAAGCCCGCAGGGATATAGAATGGTTGTTGGGTACCAGGGTGAATCTTCAGCTGTGGGTGAAGGTGAAAAACGACTGGCGCAACAGCACTTCCGTGATGAAGGAACTGGGCTACGAATAGGAGCATAAAGCATAAAATGAAAGTAATAGACCTTACTCACGTTATCCATGAAGATATGCAGGTATTCCCCGGCACAGAGCCTCCGAGGCTCACCGTGGGAAACACACTGGAAAAGGACGGTTTTAGGGAAACCGCCCTGTTTCTGTATTCCCATACCGGAACCCACATGGATACGCCGGCCCATATGCTGGAGGGGGCGGCGGAGCTGGATAAGCTCCCCGTATCCACCTTCTGCGGCAAGGCGGCGGTTATCCCCTGCAGGGGAAAGATAACCATGGAAGAGATAAATGCCTGCCGTGAAATGGCGGATAAGGCCGAGTTTATCATATTCCACACCGGTCAGGATGCCCTCTGGGGCAAGGAGGGGTATTTTGATGCACCCGTGCCTGAGGCCGATGTCATTCAGTATGCCATAGATACCGGCAAAAAGGGTGTGGGTATTGACTGTATGTCCGTGGATCCAATGGATTGGCCTATGCCAAATCATTTTATGCTGTTCGGTGCAGGTATGGTAATAGTGGAAAACCTCTGCAATCTGGATGAGGTTTCCGGCAAAATGGTGGATTTCTATGCTCTGCCCCTTAAATACAGGGATGCGGACGGCGCCCCTGTAAGAGCCATCGCGGTTATTCCCGATTAGTTTTTCGCTTGTATTCAAGATAGGCCTTGACCGACCCTGTGCGCAGAAATTCCTGCCAGAGGGGATCGGCGGATTTGCTGCGGTGTTTATCCTGATGTTCCATGTGGGATACCTCCTGAGTTAATAGGTATAGTATCCCTTGCACAGCAGGATTTTGAATCCAGTAATATGATGGAAAGGGTGGGTGGATATGTCTGTTATTACACTGAGCGGCATAGTCACCCGCTATGCCAATTATAAAGACAACGACAGAATGCTCACTATACTTACAGAGCAGGGCAGCATAGGCGCGGCGGCCCGGGGCTGCAGAAGGCCCAACAGTCCGTTGCTGCCCGCATCAGAGCTGTTTGTGTATGGTGAGTTTGTTCTTTTTGAAAAGCAGGGCAAGTACAGTGTCAATGCCTGCGATGTAAAGGAAAGCTTTTATGCTCTCAGGCAGGATATGGACAGATTTTACGGGGCTGCTCATATGCTGGAGGTGGCAAACGGTCTTGCGGAGGAGGGTACAAACTGCTCCGAACTGCTGAAACTGCTGTATTTTGCTCTTACGTATACCGCATATGCGGATAACAATCCTGTGGATATGGCTGTTGTATTCACTGCAAAAAGCCTTGCGGAAATGGGCTATACTCCGTCCATAACCAGTTGCGCTTCCTGCGGCGATGATTTGAGGAGGCTGCCCCGAATGGGCTTTTCTCCTGCGGCGGGGGGAGCGGTGTGCGGCGGATGCATGGCGCCGGATTGCTTGAAGATAAGCCCTCTTTCATTGGAGGCGCTGCGCCGCATGCTGGCCCTTGATGCATCGGATATGCGAAAGGTGGTGCTGCCCCCGGCGGTGCGGGAGGAATTGGGCCGTGCCATGCTGGATTATGCAGAGCATGTGCTGGAACGGAGGCTGCGTTCGCTGTATCAGCTGATGACCTTATGACCCGGGAAGAACGTCAGATTTGAGCAGGAATAAATATATTTGAAATTTTGCCGTCAAATAGGGGCTTTTCCTATTGATTATATGACAAAAAAAGGGTATAATCTTACAGCCTGACGCAGACAGGCTGTTTAATCTGCGCCAAAATAGTCAACTTTATAATTTAAACATATAAAAAATTACGGAGGAAAGTATGGAAAAGAAAAAGTACGTGTACCTCTTTAGCGAGGGTAACGCTAACATGCGCAACCTTCTGGGCGGCAAGGGTGCCAACCTTGCAGAAATGACCGGTCTGGGTATGCCCGTTCCCCAGGGCTTCACCGTAACCACCGAAGCCTGTGCAAAGTACTATGAAGACGGCAAGTGGATCAACGACAGCATCGTTGCTGAAGTTTATGAATATCTCGGAAAGCTGGAAGAAATCTCCGGCAAGAAGTTCGGCGATCCCGAAAACCCCCTGCTGGTTTCCGTTCGCTCCGGCGCCCGCGCTTCCATGCCCGGTATGATGGATACCATCCTGAACCTGGGTCTCAATGAGGAAGTTGTTGAAGTATTCGCAAAGAAGACCAACAATCCCCGCTGGGCTTGGGACTGCTATCGTCGTTTCATCCAGATGTACTCCGACGTTGTAATGGAAGTCGGCAAGAAGTACTTCGAAGAACTCATCGACAAGATGAAGGAAGAAAAGGGCGTAACTCAGGACGTAGAGCTGACCGCTGACGACCTGAAGGAGCTTGCCAACCAGTTCAAGGCCGAGTACAAGGCCAAGATCGGCAAGGACTTCCCCTCCGATCCCCGCGAGCAGCTGCTGGGCGCCATCAAGGCCGTATTCCGCAGCTGGGATAACCCCCGTGCGGTATACTATCGCCGCATGAACGACATCCCCTCCGAGTGGGGTACTGCCGTTAACGTACAGATGATGGTATTCGGCAACACCGGCGATAAGTCCGGTACCGGCGTAGCCTTTACCCGTAACCCCGCCACCGGCGAAAAGAAGCTGTTCGGCGAGTTCCTGATGAATGCACAGGGCGAAGACGTTGTAGCCGGCGTTCGCACTCCCCAGAGCATCGACGAGCTGAAGAAGGTTATGCCTGCTGCTTACGAGCAGTTCGTA
>JAZNUG010000123.1:0-6238 GCA_045592165.1 Clostridia bacterium
TACCGTCAAGGATGTGGATGATCAGAAGGGATATGTATATGCAAAGAGCGTAAACCTGCGCTCCGGTCCCGGGACAAGCTATGATATCCTTCGTGAATACGATCAGTATCGCGAGCTTACCGTAACAGGAAAAAGCGGCGATTGGTATAAGGTTAAGGTCGGCAGCAGGGAAGGCTTTATGATGAAGGAATATGTAAAGCTGGGGGAAGTGCCGAAGGCCACCCCGAAACCCACGGAAAAGCCCAAACCCACTCCCGAGCCTGAAATAGATGTGATTATTCCCGAAATAGATGCAGTGCCGGAAGTTACCCCCGAACCTACCAAGGCTCCTTCCTCCAACAGACCTTCGTCCGGATCATATACCGGTGATGAGCTTTATCTGCTGGCTCAGCTTGTGTATAAGGAGGGTGACGGCCAAAGCTACGTTGCTGTTGCCAATGTTATACTCAACCGTATAAACAGCAGCAAGTTCCCCAATACCGTGGAAGGCGTTGTATATCAGAAGAGTCAGTTTTCAACTTCGAATCTTAAATCGCCCAGTTCCGCCGCAAAGGATGCTGTAACTGCGGTGTTCGTAAACGGGCAGACCGTGCTGCCGTCAAATGTGTACTATTTTCGTACCGCCTCCAGCTGGAGCGGACATGAGCTTTACGGCAAAATAGGCGGAAACTATTTCTACTATTAATACAAGTCCTGATGTGGGCAATCAATACCGCATATCCCTGTGGAAATGCGGTATTTTATTTGAGAGAATACCATGGGCGGCAAGATATGAGCGGTCTTTGCTTTTTTTCGATATGATGATAAAATATTAGGACTGTAATACTTGATCTGGAGCGGATATGTTCAATATAGTGCTTGTAAATCCCGAAATACCCCCAAATACCGGCAATATATCCCGCACCTGTGCCGTAACCGGCACAAGGCTGCATCTGGTACGTCCCTTCGGCTTTGAAATCAGCGACAGGACTCTCAAGCGGGCGGGACTGGATTACTGGAAGGATCTGGATGTGTGCTATTACGATTCCTTTGAGGAACTTGAAGCGAAATATCCAAACAGCAGATTTTTCCTTACTTCCACCCACGCAAAGCGCAGCTATGCGGATGTGGAATACAGGGACGGGGACTTTATAGTTTTCGGCAGAGAGACTGCGGGCCTTGGTCCTGAGCTGCTGGAGCGGAGAAAAGAGGATACCATAAGGATACCTATGCTGCCGGATCAGCGCTCGCTGAATCTTTCAAATTCTGCGGCAATAGTGCTGTACGAGGCATTGCGGCAGACGGGATTTATCGGACTGGAATAAAAAGGAGAAAAATATGCCCTTGTCTTCAAAGCAGCTGCTGGAGGAAAGCAGGCTCCGCAGAAGCTGCAGGAGGTTTTTAAATGAAAGTGTGGATATTGAAGCTATAAAGGACTGTATACTTACCGCAGGCACAGCCCCCAGCGGAGCAAATATGCAGCCCTGGCATTTTACCGTGGTAACCGACCCTGCTATGAAGCGGAGGATAAGGGAAGAAGCGGAAAAGGTTGAGACGGAATTTTACAGGGAGAAGATATCAGATAAGTGGCGCAAGGATCTGGATGTTTTCAAGGTGGATGCTCAGAAGCCCTTTTTGACCGAGGCGCCCTGCCTTATTGTGATATTCAAGGAGATTTACAGGATAGAGGACGGCAATCGGGTCCCTAATTATTATGTAAGCGAATCCTGCGGCATATCTGTCGGCCTGCTGATAAACGCCCTCAGAAATGCCGGGTATGCAACCCTTACCTATACGCCTGCGCCGCCCACCTTTCTCAGGGACTTGTTGGGCCGCCCCGAAAACGAGACGCCCATGATGGTGCTGGCGATAGGGAAGAGGCATCCGGATTACAGTCCGCCTCCCGTAACCAGGAAAACCCTCGGAGAAATTGCCGATTTTATATTATAAACGGCCTGTTTTCAGACTCATTGAGCGGGATTTTACGGGGAAACCCCCAAAGCTCAAAAAAATTGGCATAATATATAAAAAAATCCCCATATAAAGGCATTTTTGCCCTTGACACGGGAGTATTATTTGGTTAAAATAGCAAATGTGCGTTTGGTAGGATAGGTGATTCTGCGGCCACAGCCCCGGCACGCCGAACATCAGGCCTATTGAATAAACAAAAATAAATTTTTAAATCTACTTAGGAGGTTTAGCCATGAAAACCTATATGGCAAAAGGCGAAACCGTAGAACGCAAGTGGTACGTTGTAGACGCAGAAGGCATGGTACTCGGCCGTCTCGCTTCTCAGGTTGCCTCTATTCTTCGCGGTAAACATAAGCCCATATATACTCCCCACGTTGATACCGGCGATCACGTTATCATCGTAAACGCTAACAAGGTCGTTCTGACCGGCGCAAAGCTTGACAAGAAGATGTACTATCATCACAGTGGCTATCCCGGAGGACTCAAGGAGCTCACTTACCGTCAGCTCCTCGCTAAGAAGCCTGAGTTTGCCGTATACGAAGCCATCCGTCTGATGATGCCCAAGGGCCCCCTTGGTCGTCAGATGCTCAAGAAGGTTCGCATTTATGCCGGCCCCGAGCACAAGAACGCAGCCCAGAAGCCCGAGACTCTGGTGCTTAAGTAATTAAGGAGGAACACAGAAATGGCAGCCATTACTCAGTATCTTGGTACCGGCAGACGTAAGAAGTCCATTGCTCGCGTTCGCCTTCTCCCCGGCACCGGCGTTATCACCATCAACGGCCGCGATGTTGAAGAATACTTCGGCTACGAGACCCTTAAGATGATCGTTCGTGCTCCCCTGGTTCTCACCGACACCCTGAGCAAGTTCGACGTTAAGGTTAACGTTTACGGCGGCGGCACCACCGGCCAGGCCGGTGCAATCCGTCACGGCATCTCCCGCGCCCTTCTCGTTGCAGACCCCGAGCGCCGCAGCACCCTTAAGAAGGCCGGCTATCTGACCCGTGACCCCAGAATGAAGGAGAGGAAGAAGTACGGTCTGAAGGCCGCTCGTCGCGCTCCTCAGTTCTCCAAGAGATAATATTATCCCCTTGGGATATATCAAAACCCGAAACCAAACTGGTTTCGGGTTTCTTTCACTTTTAAATATAATGCTTCCTTTAGCGGAGGGTACAATGGCAAGAGAAATCAATCCCAAAGATACAACGAGAGCTGCGGCGTATGACCTTTGGATGAAAGCGCCAAATCCTATGGTTACATTTTTTAAAACGCTGGATGTGACAGCTCTTATCAGGATGTCCGGAAGGAAGGGCCTTAGATTCAATATGCTGCTGGATTATTGCATTGGCAAGGCGGCTGTGGGAATAAAGGAATTCTATATACTGCCCGTTGGAGATAAGCTGATGCAGTATGATACCATTGCGGTAAACACCATCGTAAAGAATAAAGACGGGGAAGTGAACTCCTGTGATATTTTGTACACGGAGGATTTGAATGAATTCAACCGGGAATATCTTGAATATACCGCCCAAACAGCTGAAACCTGTCTTGACAGGGATTTGTCGGATGACAGCATGGTGATAGGTACGTCCGCCATTGTAGATACGGAAATCGACGGCGCAGTGGGTATGAACAGCGGCATTTTCAATAACCCCTTTATCATATGGGGGAAATACCGGAAAAAGCTGTTCAGATATTATCTGCCCATATCCTTCCAGTTTCATCATACCCAGATGGACGGCGCTCACGCAGGCAGATTTCTGCAGAACCTTCAGAATGAAATTAACAGTATGAAATAAAACCGATGTACTCCGGCTCTTGATTTTGGTATCGGGTGATGTATATACTTGGGATAGATTATGAAACTTTCATCAAGGAGAATATAAAATGAGCAGAGTTGACTTTGGCGCCCATCCCTTTATGTATCCCATGCCCGTGCTTATCATAGGCACTTACGATGAAAACGGTGTGCCCAACGCAATGAATGCGGCGTGGGGCATGATATCCGATTTCAACGAAGTTACAATCACCCTTGAAAAGCACAAGACCACGGATAATTTTGAAAAGACAGGTGCGTTTACCGTAAGCTTCGCTACGGAAGATACCATGGTTGCCTGCGATTACGTGGGGGTGACCTCTGCATACGATGTTCCAAATAAATTCGAAAAGGCCGGCTTCCATGCCACAAAGAGCAGCAGGGTAAATGCACCCCTTATCGACGAACTGCCCATGGCATTTGAATGCAAAGTCAAGAGCTTTGAGCATGAAAGACTGGTAGGCGAAATAGTAAATATCGTGGTGGATGAATCCATTATTACCGACGGCAAGATCGATCCTAAAAAGATGAAGCCCATCATATACGATTCCGCTAATCACAAATATTATTCTCTGGGAGAGGTTGTAGGCAACGCCCATAAGGATGGACATAAAATCAAATAAACACATGAGAAGGCCCATTCCGGGCCTTTTTGTTTGTGAAATATGAATTTTGGATAAACCTTGTGTTTACAGAATATCTTATAGCAAAAACGTCCGTTAAGGTGTAAAATGAATTTATTGAATATTCACGTTAATCCGGGATACGAACAGACCATTCTTTTAAGCAGATCCAAAGCTAGCGAAAGGAAAAATATCATATGGCAAGATTGTTTGGAACAGACGGAGTAAGAGGCGTCGCCAACAGGGATTTGAGTATTGAACTGGCTATGAAAATAGGTGTTGCGGGCGCATATGTGCTGACAAGCGAGGTGCATAAGCCGCGAATTCTTTTGGGAAGGGATACCCGCCTTTCCGGCGACATGCTTTCCGCGGCGCTGACGGCGGGCATATGCTCCGTAGGCGGCGATGTTATAGATGTAGGCGTAATACCTACCCCCGCAATGGCGTATCTTGCAAGGCTGTATGAGGCGGATGCGGCGGTAATGGTCAGCGCATCCCACAACACAATGGAATACAACGGCATAAAGTGGTTCAACGGCAAGGGCTTTAAGCTTTCCGATGAGCTGGAGGACCGCATAGAAAAGCTGATAAAAGAGGGCTTTACCTTCAGCCGCCCCGAAGGGGCAGAGGTGGGTCATGTGATAATCGCCAAAAAGGCAGCGGAGGAGTATAAGGACTTCCTGAAATCTACCGCAACCCATCGCTTTGATGGCATAACGGTGGTGCTGGACTGTGCCAACGGTGCATCTGCGGCCCTTGCCTATGATGTGTTCACTGATTTGGGAGCAAAGGTTTATTCCCATGCGGATGAGCCGGATGGAGTAAATATCAATTCCAAATGCGGTTCCACCCACCCCGAACGGCTTCAGGAGCTGGTTGCAGAATCCGATGCGGATGTGGGCTTTGCCTTTGACGGAGATGCGGACAGGGTAATTGCAACGGATGAGCGCGGCAACGTCGTGGATGGCGACAGGATAATGGGCATGTGCGCCAAGGTTATGAAGGAGCAGGGCACACTGAAGGATAATACTTTGGTTGTTACCGTAATGTCCAATATCGGCCTGAAGAAGCGCATGAAAGAGCTGGGCATAAAGGTTGTTGAGACCAAGGTGGGCGACAGGTATGTCCTTGAGAAGATGCTGCAGGAGGGCTACTCCATAGGCGGCGAGCAGTCCGGACATATTATCTTCCTGGACAAAAACACCACCGGCGACGGCATGCTCAGTGCCATACAGACGCTGGATGTAATGAAGGCCACGGGTAAAAAGATGTCTGCCCTGGCAGGAGATATTCCCATTTATCCCCAGGTATTGGTCAATGTTACTGTGGATAACGGGATGAAGCAGGCTGCCATGGAAGATGCTGACCTTTGGGAGCGCATCAGAGAGGTGGAGCAGAAGCTTGGGGAGAGCGGCAGGGTGCTTGTCCGCGCTTCCGGAACAGAGCCGCTTATCCGCGTAATGCTGGAAGGACAGGATACCGATGAGATCGGAGGCTATGCCATTCACATCGTAAAGGTGTTGGAGCAGAAGTTTGGCGGCAAGATTAAAAGCTAATAGGATAAAACAATAATACGCGGCAGGGTGTAAGCCTGCCGCCTTTTGTTATCTGATTAAGTTAGTTGCAGCCGCATCCGCAGCCGTTGTTATTGCCGCAGCCAAAGCGGTCATCGCAGCCGAAGCGGTTGTTGTTCCAGCCGCCGCCGATGATGAGCAGCAGGATGATGATCCACCACATATTGTCGCAGCCACAGTCATTGTCGCAGCCGCAGCCGTTGTTGCCCCAGCCGCCGATGACCAGCAGCAGGATGATGATCCACCACCAGTTATTTCCATTCCAGTTGTTCCACATA
>JAZNUG010000124.1:0-2322 GCA_045592165.1 Clostridia bacterium
AAGCAGGATGACCTCTTTGTGCTGGATGCCGGCAAGGAAAAGCTCAGCTGCGGCATACTGATCAACTCCGCAGGCCTGTTTGCAGACAAGGTAAGCGCAATGGCAGGCGATGACCGCTATACCATTTACCCCTGCCGCGGCGAATATTACCTGATGGATAAAATGCCCGAGGGACTCCTGCCCATGCCCATATACCCCGTCCCCCGTCCCGGTGTGGGCGGATTGGGCGTGCACCTTACCCCCACCATTGACGGCAATATGATCATAGGTCCTTCCGCCGAATATGTTGACGGCCATGAAGACCTGGGCACCACACAGAAAACTCTGGATCAGCTGGAAAGAGAAGCCAAGGAGCTGTACAGCTGCCTTAATATGCGCTCTGTAATAGGCACATACGCCGGCATGAGGGCAAAGCTGGTGGCAAAGGGACAGGCCAACTACGGCGATTTCGTAATCGAACACAGTCCCCTTGTAAATAACCTCATTCAGCTTATCGGCATAGAATCCCCCGGCCTTACCGCCTCAATGCCCATAGCAAAGATGGTGGAAAGCATCGTAAAAGAGCTTATCCCCCTCTCTGAAAAGGCAGAATGGGACGGCAGCTACAAGGGTATTCCCTGCTTCGCCCAGCTTTCTCAGGAGAAACAGGCCGCCCTTATCGCACAAGATCCCGAGTATGGCGATGTGGTTTGCCGCTGCGAAACCGTGACCAAGGCAGAAATCCGTGCCGCCTTTGAGAATCCGCTGGGCGCACGCAGCCTTGTTTCCATCAAAAACCGTGTTCGTGCCACTATGGGCCGCTGCAACGGCGGCTACTGCTTCAGCCGTATGGTAAACATGCTGAAGGACGAATACAATATTCCCCCTGAGGAGATCTCCTACAAGCGGGAAAATGACCATCCCTTTGTGGGCAGCGTAAAGTAAGGGAGGACGCCATGGAAAGATACGATCTCATTATCATAGGCGCAGGCCCCGGCGGTCTTGCCGCAGCAGCAAAGGCAAAGGAATGCGGCGTTGAAAGTATACTTATTCTGGAGCGCAATCCCGAAGCAGGCGGCATACTGAATCAGTGCATACACGATGGTTTTGGCGTAGAGCGTTTCGGCGAAGCCCTTTCCGGCCCGGAATACGTAGCCCGTTTTCTTCCCGCCCTTGATCAGGATGGCATAACCCTCAAGTGCTGCGCAATGGCCCTTGAACTTACCCCCGAACCCGGTGTTCGCTACATCGACCGGGAAGGCATGCATAACGCAAAGTGCGGCGCTCTGATCCTTGCAACCGGCTGCCGCGAGCGTACCCGCGGCGCGATCGCAGTTCCCGGCGACAGGCCTGCCGGCATATACACCGCAGGCGTGGTTCAGCATCTGGTGAATATCGATAACGTTCTGCCCGGTAAGCGGGCCGTCATCCTGGGCAGCGGCGATATAGGTCTTATCATGGCCCGACGCCTTACCCTTGAAGGCATGGAAATTGCCTGCGTGCTGGAAAAGATGCCCTATTGCAGCGGTCTTGCCCGCAATGTGCGTCAGTGCCTGCAGGATTATGATATTCCCCTGCACCTGTCCACCACCGTTACCCATATAATCGGCAAAAAGCATCTTGAAGCCGTGGTTGTAACCGAGTTTGATTCCAACGGCAAGCCCATACCCTCCACCAGCCGCACAATCCCCTGCGATACGCTGGTGCTGTCTGTTGGCCTTATCCCGGAAAACGAGCTTGCAAAGGCCTGCGGCATACAGATGGACCCTGTCACCGGCGGCGCGCTGGTTGACGGCAGGCTTATGACAAGCGTTCCCGGCATATTCTCCTGCGGCAACGGCCTCCACGTTCACGATATAGTGGATATGGTATCCGCCGAAGCTGAAACTGCCGCAGAAAACGCCGCAAAGTACATTGCTGACCGCAGCGCAGAAAGCGCAAAGAGTATTGCTCTGGATATCTCCGCAGGTATCCGCTATGCCCTGCCCAGAAGCATTCTTCCCGACAGCAGGACCACCCTCTCCATGAGAGTAAGCGCCCCAGCCCATATGCAGACCATACTGGTGGAGCGGGACGGTCAGGTCATTGCAAAAAAGGCCATGCGCCGTCTGTCCCCCGCAGAAATGATAAGGATACCCCTGCCCCCTCAATCCCTCGAAGGCGGCAATATCAAAGTATCCATAAGACAGGATGAAATCCCTGCGGACATGCTGTCCCAGAGCGAGCTCACCTGCACCGTATGTCCCAACGGCTGCTCCCTCATCCCCGTCATCCACGACGATGGCAAGGTAGAGATTCAGGGCGCGCTGTGCCCCCGCGGCGTCCAGTTCGGCACCAACGAAG
>JAZNUG010000125.1:0-7684 GCA_045592165.1 Clostridia bacterium
ATGATTTGCCGCCCGGTGGCGGTCATATCCGCCATAGGCAAATCATGTAAGAGCCCCCGTAAGGGAGTAAGATCGCACATGTGCCGTGCACTTGTGCGCACCTCGCTCAAAAACCAAAAGTTTTTGAGCGAAAGCGAAGCTTTAGTTGGTCCAGTCGAGAATTACCTTGCCGGATTTTCCGCTGTTCATTGCGGCAAAGCCCTTGTCAAAGTCCCGGTAGTTGAATCTGTGGGTGATCATGGGATGCATATCCAGACCGCCCTCAACCATGGTGATCATCTTATACCAGGTTTCGTACATCTGGCGGCCGTATACGCCCTGCAGAGTAAGGCTGTTCCAGATGACCTTATTGAGGTTTATCTTCACATCCTTGGGGTGGATGCCCAGAAGGGCGATCTTTCCGCCGTTTCTCATGTTGTTTATCATGGTATCCAGGGCGGTGAAGTTGCCGCTCATTTCAAGGCCCACGTCAAAGCCTTCCACCATGTTCTGCCTGGCGTAGATATCCTCCAGCTTTTCCCGGGAAACGTTTACCACGGCGGTTGCACCCATGCGCTTTGCCATTTCAAGGCGGTAGTCGTTTACGTCGGTAACTACAACGCTGCGTGCGCCGTTGCGGCGGCAGATCGCAGTGGCCATCATGCCGATGGGGCCTGCGCCGGTGATAAGAACATCTTCACCGATAACGTCAAACATAAGGGCGGTATGGGTGGCGTTGCCCAGCGCATCGAAGAAGGAAACCACGTCCTCATCTATGCCTGCGGGAATGGGAACAACGTTGCTGGCGGGAATGACGAGATATTCTGCGAATGCGCCGTCGCGGTTTACACCTACGCCGCTGGTATGGCGGCAGAACTGGCCGTTGCCTGCGCGGCAGTTGCGGCAGTGGCCGCATACGATGTGGCCTTCGCCGGATACTATCTGGCCGATTTCATAGGCGGTAACGCCCTCGCCCAGCGCTTCGATTTCACCCACATATTCATGGCCGATTATCATGGGAGTTTTAATGTTTTCCTGGCTCCAGGGGTCCCAGTTGTAGATGTGAAGATCGGTGCCGCATATGGCGGTTTTGTGTATCTTGATGCGCACCTCACCTACGCCCGGCTCAGGCTTGGGCATCTTCATGAGGGTAAGCCCGGGACCGGCCTCTGCCTTGACCAATGCGTCCATCATCTGCTGCTCATGCTGCATAGCTGTTCCTCCGATTTTTAAATTTATTAAGTAAAGCGGAAAAATAATATCGACTTGCAATGTCCCTGTTCTGCGGACATCTACTTATAGTATACAACAAAAATCACGGATGTAAATACATAAAATTGAAAATATTTGTCCGCATAACACGGACAATAGTGCGCTGAGTACGGCAGGACGCATACTTTGTTTTTATCGCAGACAAAAAGCCGCGCAATAAGCGCGGCCTTCTGCAAAAGAGAGGAGTATGATAACAGTTACGAATATTACTTTATAAGCAGCTCTGCAATCTGCACTGCATTGGTGGCAGCGCCCTTACGCACCTGGTCGCCGGAGCACCACAGGGCCAGCGCACCGGGAATGGCAAGGTCCTTCCTTATGCGGCCCACGAATACGATATCCTGATCGCTGGTATCAAGGGGCATGGGATACAGGTGGTTTGCCATATCGTCCACCAGCTTGCAGCCGGGGGCAGAGGCGATGGCTGCGCGTACTTCCTCAACGGAAAGCTCACGCTCGGTGATGACGGTGGCGGAGATGGAATGGGAGCGGATAACGGGAACCCGAACGCAGGTGCAGGTAACATTCAGCTCAGGCAGGTGCATTATCTTGCGTCCTTCGTTCTGCATCTTCATCTCTTCGGAGGTATAACCCTCAGCGTTTGCGCCGCCTATTTCAGGGATAAGGTTATAGGCTATCTGGTGCTTGAATACTTTACATTCCACAGGCTCGCCCTTGGCGATGGCGTTTATCTGAGCTTCAAGCTCAATGGGGCCGCCGGCGCCTGCACCGCTTACCGCCTGATAGGTTGAGGCCACCATTGCCTTGATGGGGGACAGTTTGTTTATTGCGTTTACTGCCACCAGAGTGATAATGGTGGAGCAGTTGGGGTTGCTTATCACGCCCTTGTGATTGAGGGCGTCAGCGGCGTTGATTTCGGGAATTACAAGGGGTACTTCGGGATCCATGCGAAATGCGCTGGAGTTATCCACAAATACCGCGCCCGCTGCCTTGATGGCGGGGGCAAACTTTACAGCGATGTCGTTTTCCGCTGCGCCGAGGACTATATCCAGCCCCTCAAATGCACTTTCGCAGGCTTCCTGTATCTGTACGCTGCCGAAGGGGGTATCCATATAGCTGCCTGCGCTCCTGCCGCTTGCTAGGAGGCGAAGCTCCGTAATGGGGAAATTGCGCTCCCAGAGTACCTTTATCATCTGCTGACCAACTGCGCCGGTTGCGCCCAGTATTGCTACCTTCATGTGTATAGTCTCCTTTGTGGTTGTTATCTTCTTTTCTTTTTCTTTTCACGGGAAAAGAAAAGAGAAAAGAAGCAAAAGAAAAAGAAAAGCGAAAGAGTAACAATTGTGATTATGCTGTACGGGCTTTAAAGCCGTTTTCAGCGGCATGTACGGTGAAAACGGAACTATCCCGAAGGGATAGATACCTGTCATGATTTGCCGCCCGGTGGTGGCCGCAGCCGACATAGGCAAATCATGTAAAAGCCCCCGTAAGGGATAATAATCGCGCACGTGCTGTGCACTTGCGCGCTGCTCGCGGAAAATCCAAAGCGCAGCGATGATTTTTCGCGAAAGGCAGCGCCTAAGTGAAACTGTGATAAAGCACCTGTATGGCCTTCTCAAAATCGGAATCCATAACGCCCACGATGATGATAATCTCATCTGCGCCCTGCTCGATAAGGCGGATGTTTATATCGTTTGCGCCAAGGTTTGCAAACAGGCGGCCGGATATACCGAGACGGAATGCCATCTTACGGCCAACCACTGCGATAAGGCTTATGTCGCCGGTAACCTTGATGGTATCGGGCTGACATACCGCCTTGAGCTCTGCAACCAGCTCAGGCAGGCAGCGTTCCACCTTGCCGGTGGGCATTACCAGGGTAAGGCTGTCAATACCGGTGGGCACATGCTCAACGGTTACGCCGAATTTTTCCGTAACTTCCAGCGCCTTGCGGAGGAAGCCCGGCTCGCCGGACATGCCGATCTTGCCCATGGACACTACTGTATAGTGCTTGCGGCCGGAAATGCCGGTGATGAAGTGGGTTGCGCTGTGCTCGTCGTCAACTTCTTCATCAAAGGATTCACGGATGAGGGTGCCGACGGCGGAGGGGTCGTTGGTATTCTTGATGTAGAGGGGAACGTCCTTCATGCGTACGGGGAAGACCGCCTCTTCATGGAGAACCTCTGCGCCCATGTAGGAAAGCTCCCGAAGCTCCGCATAGGTGATGCGCTCGATGGACTTTGGCTTGTCAACAATGCGGGGATCTGCCATGAGAATACCGGAAACGTCTGTCCAGTTTTCGTAGGCAATTGCATCTATTGCGGCGGCGGCAAGTGCGCCGGTGATATCCGAGCCGCCCCGGGAGAGGGTGCGGATGGTGCCGTCGGGCATGGAGCCGTAGAAGCCGGGGAGAACGATGCGGGGATGCTTCCTGATAAGCTCCTGAACTGCTGCATAGGTCTTGTCCAGATCGATCTTGCCGTCATAGCCAAAGAACAGCCAGTCCTTTGCGTCGCCGAATGCATAGCCAAGGTATTCCGCCATCAGCTTTGCGTTTAGATATTCGCCCCGGGAAGCAAGATAGTCGGTGCTCATACGCTTGCCCATGTGGGAGCGGATCTCCGCGAACTCTGCCTCAAGGTCAAGGGTGAGGCCGCAGGTCTGCTTGATTTCGTTATACCTTTCTTCGATCATGGCGAAGATGTTGTCGTAGCTTACGCCGTACTGTATATGTGCATGGCACAGATACAATAGGTCGGTTACCTTGCTGTCCCCGGAGAAGCGGCGGCCGGGAGCGGATACTACCACTACGCTGCGGGAACTGTCTGACTCTACTATGCCCTTTACCTTTGCGAACTGCTCTCCGCTTGCAAGGGAGGAGCCGCCGAATTTACATACCTTCAACATTTATTGTATATCTCCTGAAATTCTTTATATTAATCAGCTATGCCTGCAAAGAAGGCTGCAGGGTCTGTTTTGCGAATGTGCTCGGCAAGCCTGTGTGCGTCCGCAACGGACATGGGCTCAGTTATGCAGTACTGGCCGTTAACTTCTACGCTGATCTGATTCTTTATCCCGCGGAAGTTGAACTCAGAGCGGATGTAGTAGGGATGCACCTCGGCGGAGTTGTCTGCCCGTACCATTGCGCCGCCGGCCTTGATGGGGGAGGCATGTTCGGCAATGTCTATCATATCCTGTACGAGGGAGCTGCCTGTAGGGTACTTGCCTGCACCCTGTCCCATAAGGGAGAGGCGGCCTATCCACTTGCCCATAAGGGTGGTCATGTTGCCGTTGAGGGGCACTGCGCTTTCGGGGGCGTCGGGCCTCAGCAGGGTGGGTTCAACGAAAGCGGCGATGCGGCCGTCATCGTATCTTTTTGCCCTTACCAGCAGCTTGCATACCTTGCCGAGGGAGCGGAAGTTGTCCACGTCTGCCTTGGTAATGTGGCGGATGCCGAAGGACTGGGGGGAATCTTCCTCTACGATAGTGTCAAAGGCAAGGCTTGCGGAGATAGCGCATTTGCGGAGGGCATCAATGCCGTCGATATCCGCGCTGGGGTCTGCCTCTGCATAGCCCTTGCGCTGAGCGTCTGCAAGTACTTCGTCAAAGGGCAGGCCCTCATGGGTCATGCAGTGGAGAATGTAGTTTGTGGTGCCGTTAAGTATGCCGGAAATCTCGCTGACCTCATCGCAGCGCTTTACCCTGAGAAGATTGCACAGCCAGGGAATGCCGCCGCCTGCAGAGGGGGTGAAGCGAAGCTGGACGCCGCATTCTTTTGCCAGAGCAAAAAGCTCCTCATAATAATGGCAGATAAGCTGCTTGTTGGCAGAAACCACGTGCTTGCCCGCCTTCATTGCGGAGGTGACGTATTCGTAGGCGGGATGAAGTCCGCCCATGGCCTCGGCGACGATTTCTATCTCGGGGTCATTGAGAATATCGCTGAAATCCTGAGTGACAAAGGGCAGCTCGGGACGGGGCATTCGGGTCAGCACCCGCTTGACTTCTATTCCGGTGGGAAAATCCCGTGTTATCTCGTATGCGCCGCTTCCTACGAAGCCGTAGCCCAGTATGGCTGCCTTCATGGATTAAATCCTCCTTATGTCTCTGTTTTGGGGACAGATGTATTTATTTCAAAAACATTAAGTGTATTTATACCATACTTTGTGCATAAATGCAATAGAATTATGACGCGTGAACCACAAAAAATTTTTGCCGCCAAATAAAAAAAGATGGCGCCGCCGCAAACATTATATGAAATATGGACAAAAAGCTGAGTTTTTTCTCCGCTATCTGGTATAATAAAAACATAACAGACTCCATGGCAGAAAACATGGGTCAGAGAGGAAAACAAAACTATGTACGGATCATATTACGGCTATGGATACGGTGCATACGATATACTGCTTTTTGGAGTTATAGCGGTATTTATACTGGGTCTATGGGCTCAGGGAAGGGTAAAGAAGATATATCAGCAGTATTCTTCCGTAGGGGCTTCCTCCGGCATACCCGCCGCCGAGATGGCTTCCCGCATACTCAGGCAGAATGGCAGCAATGTCCGGGTAACCCAGATTGCGGGCAGCCTTACGGACAATTACAATCCCCGTACCGGGGTGGTAAGCCTGTCTCAGAGCGTATACGGCTCCTCCAGCATTGCGGCCCTTGCGGTTGCCGCCCATGAGCTGGGCCATGTTATGCAGCATGAGCAGGACTATCTTCCTATAAGAATACGCAACATGGTGCTGCCCGTTGCCTCCATAGGCAGCAGGTCCGCCCCTTACATCACTCTGCTCGGCGTGCTGATGGGCTCATATTCCCTTGCGATGGCAGGCGTGTGGCTGTTCCTTGCCATGCTGATATTCCAGGTGGTAACTCTGCCCGTTGAGCTGAATGCATCCAGCCGCGCCCTCAATATGCTGCAGGATGGCGGATACATCTCAAACGATCAGCGCTATTCCGCTCGCAAGGTGCTCAACGCCGCGGCGGCAACCTACGTTGTGGCTGCCCTGTCCACCCTTGTGTCCTTCCTCAGGCTGTTTATGCTGGCAAGGAATACCAGGAGAAGGTAAAAACAGCATATAACAAAAATATCAAGGGCCGCCCATTGGGCGGCCCTGAGTTTTATGTGTATTATGGAGCGAAGGGGTCCACTGTCAGAACGCCATCTTCTATTTTGTATTCGCCGAATTTTCGCCGGAGATGGTCGAATGTGGTGACGCCATCGGAGGAGGCGCCGCTCATAAGATAATCATGCTCCTCCTGTGTCAATGGAAGCCACCATACAGTGCCATCCACTTCAATATAAACAGCGGCGGAAGTGATGGAATAAGAACCGTCGGAGGATGCAGGGCTGAAGGAAAGCTCAACTCCGGGACGTTGGAGAGTTTTATGATCCTCTGCCTCGGAGGCTTCCATGGCCGGCTCCTCCTTGGCGCATCCCGCCATAAAGCACAGCGCAGCTGCCATGAGAAGGCATATTATCAATGTTTTTGATTTTGGCATGCAGCGGCTCCTTCCCTGTGTATTATGAGTATATTATATAATGAAGGGATGCATCATGTGTGAATAATAAGTAAATATGTAATAAAAAACCGCCGAAGCATATCGGCGGTTTTTGCATGTGAGCTATTGCGCGCCTTTGATGCGCTTCTTCAGATCCTTCAGCACGAGGGCCAGCTTGGTATCAAAGCGGAGATCGTCCTCGATCTTATTGCAGGCGGAGATTACGGTGGAGTAATCCCTGTTGAATGCCTGACCTATTGCCTTGAGAGACATATCTGTCATTTCGCGGCCAAGGTACATTGCGATCTGGCGGGGATAGGTGATATCCGCAGTGCGGCGGGGGGACATGAGGCTTTCCACGGTGATGCTGTAGAAGTCCGCAACGACCTGCTGGATAAGCTCTATTGTTACCTGACGCTCCTGGCTGTCCACAATGTCCTTGAGGGCTGCTTCCGCCATCTTCAGATCCACGGGGGTATTGGTAAGGCGGGAGAAGGCAACGACACGGGTGAAGGCGCCTTCCAGCTGGCGTATGTTGGCATTTACCTTGGAGGCAATGAGCGCCAGCACCTTTTCATCCACGGATATGCTTTCCTGGGCAGCCTTTTTCTGGAGAATGGCAATGCGGGTTTCATAGTCGGGGGACTGTATGTCGGTTATAAGGCCGCCCTCGAAGCGGCTGCGGAGCCTGTCCTCCAGAGCGGGGATTTCCTTGGGAGGTTTATCCGAAGTGATAACTATCTGCTTGCCGCTGGTATGGAGGGTATTGAAGGTATTGAAAAACTCCTCCTGAGTGGTGTTCTTGCCGGCAATAAACTGCACGTCGTCTATCATCAGCACGTCCACATTGCGGTATTTATTGCGGAACTGGTTGTTTGTGTTGTCCTTTATGGATTCAATCAGCTCATTTGTGAAGGTTTCGCTGGTAACGTAGGTTATGCGGTAGGTGGGGTGGGCAGCCTTGATGTGGTTGCCG
>JAZNUG010000126.1:0-4101 GCA_045592165.1 Clostridia bacterium
CCAGCGCCTCGTCCATGGCATCCGACCAGGGGTGAACATGGGCAACGTGTCCCTTCTCCATGGAAAGCTCCAGGGTAAGCTCGCCCCAGGAGAACCTGTTGGAAAGGGATAGGTCAAAGGCAGGGGAAGCGCCCTTATTCCATTCCCAGGAGGAATAAAGGGCGGTTTTCTCAGCAAGCAGCTGCTGATCAAGGGAGGATTCGGACAATGTGCTGCACCTGCCGTATTCCTTTATGAATGCCTGAGCCACCGCGTCCTTCAGCTCATCTATGGTGAGGGAGGGGCGGTATTCCGTAAGGTTTGCCACCCTTGAGCGTACGGATTCAATGCCCTTTGCGGCAAGCTTTGCAGGGGATGGCACAAGATAGCGGCCCAGCTTGTTCATATCCACATTTACCAGCAGCGTGCCGTGATGCATGCCGGCAGTGTTGCTTTTGCGGAAGGCATTGCCGGAGAACTTTGCGCCGGATTCCGTGACGATATCGTTGCGGCCGGTAAAGCCCGCCTTAATGCCAAGGCTCTGCACCGCGCTGATTATAACGCCCAGCTGACGGGTAAGGTCATAGCCTTCAAGGGGGGTGACAAAGGTAAAGTTCAGGTTGCCCATGTCGTGGAATACCGCACCGCCGCCGGAGGAACGGCGGGCAAGGCGGCCGTCTTCGGCCTCCAGCTCATCAATGCGGCATTCTTTCCATGCATTCTGATTGCGGCCTATTACCACGGTGTTTTTATTCTGCCAAAGGTACAGGCAAAAGTCCTGCTCTGTTTCAAAGAGCAGTTCTTCCAGAGCAAGGTTGTAATGCGGGTTTGTGGAATCGGTATAAATAATATGATTCATAGAACCTCCGAAAAGGGAAAAGCCTTTGAGATATAATAAACCAGATGGCTGCATTTTCGCAATAAGCAACTGATAAAACCGCTTCTGTTTGCGGCGGCGCTGCACAAATGATACAATAAATGCAAACAGAAATCGAAAGGACTCCCTGTATGAACGTACAAAAGCTCAATATAATACTGGAAGCCCTGCGCTGCGGCAGCATAACCAAGGCCGCAGAAGAACTGGGATATACCCAATCCGGCCTGACCTATGCCATAAACAGCCTGGAAAGCGAGCTGGGCTTTCCCGTGGTGATAAGGGATTCGGGCGGCATACGCCTGTCCCGGGAAGGGCAGGAGCTGCTGCCTGCCATGGAGGAAATGGTGGAATGCGAAAGGCGGCTTTCCGAGAAAGCGGCGCAGATACTCAACCGCAGGGGAAGGACCCTGAACGTGGCATCATATCCCAGCATTTCTGCAAATGTGCTGCCCCGCATACTTGCGGATTTTAACTGCGAGGAGCCGGATGTAAAGGTAAACATAATGGTGGGCAGCCGGGACGAAATAATAAACTGGCTGCTGGATGGCTCTGCGGACTTTGGCCTTGGCGGTCAGGTAAAGCTTGCGGGCTTTGACTGGATGCCTGTGCTTAAGGACCCGGAGTTTGCCATACTGCCGGAGGACTTCCCCACCGAGGGCATGGAAGCCTTCCCCATGGAGGAGTTTAAGCGCCATCCTTTTGCCCTGCCTGTATACTGGGCTGAGGAAGGGGAACTTGTAAAGCAGATCGAAGCATACGGCATACAGCCCCAGTTTACAGTAGGTTCTCCGGATAATGCCCCTGTTATAGCAATGGTGGAGCATGGCATATGCCTGAGCGCAATACCTCTGCTCACCATGCCGCCCTATACCGGCGGAATAAAGTCTCTGCCGCTGGATCCTCCCTGCAGCCGTCAGCTGGGGGTAAATTACCGCCAGAGCTGCGTTGAAGACCCGGCAGCAGCGGCATTTTTGAAGTGCATTGAGCGGCACAAAGGATAATTTGATTTCCCATCAAAAAAGCTGATACCCCCATCAGAATAACCCGTTTCACAAAAAAATCAGCCAATGTTATAGTACTTCCAGAAAGAGAAAACACCCTTTGACGGACAGCCAGCCGGGCAAAGGGCCAGTAAAATTAAAATATCTTTGGAGGTACTTACAATGTCTGAGAAGCTGTTCCTTATCCTTACCGTGGTCTTTATGAGCGTTGCTGCCATCGGTCCTTGCTTCTTCAATCTTCACTTTATCCCCGCCTTTATCTGCAGCCTGGTACCCCTTGGCTGCCTGCCCTTCATGCTGGCAGATAAGAAGTAATCATTGAAAACAAGGCGATTTTCCCCCTCGCCTGAGCTGTGTGGCTCATATGAGAGTTTCCCTGTTGGATGAATCAAAGCAAAAGGCGGCATCATCGTATGCCGTCTTTTGCTTTGTGCTGTCCACGGTGATAAAATCACTGAAGATATTGATAATCCGTGGCATAATATATTAAAATAAAAGCAAGAGAGACACGGAGGTGTAAAACATATGCTGGATGCAAAAGTAACTGCGCTGCTGAATCAGCAGGTCAACAAGGAATTCTACTCTGCTTACCTCTATCTGGATTTTTCCAATTACTACTATGATCAGGGGCTGGACGGATTCGGCAACTGGTACAGGATTCAGGCTCAGGAGGAGAGGGACCATGCCATGCTGTTTGTGCAGTATCTGCAGAACAACGGCGTGAAGGCAGAGCTTTCCGCCATCGAAAAGCCCGCTGTGGAGCTTGTAAGCGCCAAGGCAGTGCTGGATGAAGGTCTGAAGCATGAGCAGTATGTTACCGAGCTTATCCATACCATCTATGATGCGGCATACAGCATAAAGGACTTCCGCACTATGCAGTTCCTTGACTGGTTTGTCAAGGAGCAGGGCGAGGAAGAGACCAACGCCGACAATCTGGTAAAGAAATTTGCCCTCTTCGGAGATGATCCCAAGAGCCTGTACATGCTGGATCAGGAGCTTGGCGCAAGGGTATACGCCGCCCCCTCTCTGGTACTTTAATTAAAAACAAAAAAACGCAAAATATAATCAAACAAAAAAGGAAGAAGAAAAGGAGAAACAAACTATGAAGTACGTATGTGATGTATGCGGTTGGATCTATGACGAGGCTGAAGGTTACGCCGATGGCGGTATCGCTCCCGGCACCAAGTGGGAAGAGCTTCCCGAAGATTTCGTTTGCCCCCTCTGCGGCGTAGGCAAGGATACTTTCAGCGCAGAATAATCGAATAATAAGGATATAGCAAAGCAAGCCCGACGGCATGTTCCGTCGGGCTTTTGTGTGTCAAAATATCGCATGTGTTGTAGCTTTTTCGAATAGGAAATAAAGCGAATTATTCTATTTGTCTTTATATATTTCGCTTTTCTTTCTCTTTTTGCTTCTTTTTCTCATTTCTTTTCGCGTCCGAAAAGAAAGAGAAAAAGAAGGAATAAATACAAATGAGCATTATAAAAGCCCCGGATTGCTCCGGGGCTTTTTGCTGACCTGGAAATTATTCCATGTCGTTGAGCTTCTTGTAGTAATCGTACTTGTCCTTGGCTTCCTTCTCTGCCCTGTCGAACAGTTCTTCGGCAACCTCGGGGAACATCTTCTTGAGGGAAGCATAGCGTACTTCGCCCATGATGAAGTCCTTGTACTCGCTCTTGGCGGGCTTGCTGTCCAGGATGAAGGGGTTCTTGCCTTCCTTAGCCAGCTCGGGGTTGTACCTGTACAGGGGCCAGTAACCGGCCTCAACTGCCTTCTTGGCTTCTTCCTGAGACTTGCTCATGTTGATGCCGTGGTTGATGCAGGGAGCGTAGGCGATGATGAGGGAGGGTCCGGGATAGGCCTCAGCCTCGGTGATGGCCTTCATCAGCTGGTTCTTGTCGGCACCCATGCATACCTTTGCAACGTATACATAGCCATAGCTCATGGCCATCATGCCCAGATCCTTCTTGCTGGTGCGCTTACCGGCAGCGGCAAACTTGGCGATGGGGCCGGTGGGGGTGGCCTTGGAGGACTGTCCGCCGGTGTTGGAGTAAACCTCGGTGTCAAAGACCAGAACGTTGACATCCAGACCGGAAGCCAGAACGTGATCCAGACCGCCGAAACCGATGTCATAAGCCCAGCCGTCGCCGCCCAGGATCCACTGGGACTTCTTGGCGTGGAAGTCCTTGTCAGCAAGGATCTTCTTGCCGGGCTCGCAGCCGCACTTCTCGCAGGCGGCGATG
>JAZNUG010000127.1:0-8932 GCA_045592165.1 Clostridia bacterium
GAGACGAACCGAGCCGTGGGCGGTTTCGTGATCAAGGCCCAGCGCCAGCAGCACGTGGGAGGGATCCAGAGAGCCGGAAGTGCAGGCAGAGCCGGAAGATGCGGCTATGCCGTTCATATCCAGCATCAGCAGTATGGATTCGCCCTCGATATAGCGGATGCTGTAGTTTACGTTATTGGGCAGACGCTCTGTGCGGTGGCCGTTGAGTTTTACCTCGGGAATCTCCCGCTCGATGCCTTCCATCAGTCTGTTGCGGAGAGCGGTCATGCGCCTTGCATTTTCTTCCATACGTGCACAGGACAGCTCCACTGCCGCGCCAAGGCCAACGATGCCGGCGGTGTTTTCGGTACCTGCCCTGCGGCCCTTTTCCTGACCGCCGCCCATCACGAAGGAGGGAAGACGAATGCCGCGGCGCACATACAGGGCGCCCACACCCTTGGGTCCATGGAACTTATGGGCAGAAAGGGACAGCATGTCGATATTCATTGCCTTTACGTCGATGGGCACATGGCCTACCGCCTGTACGGCGTCAGTATGGAACAATACGCCCTTTTCCCGGCACACTGCTCCAATCTCTGCGATGGGCATTATGCTGCCCACCTCGTTATTGGCAAACATTATGGATACCAGTATGGTGTTGTCCTTTATGGCCGCCGCAACCTGCTCTGCGCTTACCTGACCGTATTCATCAACAGGAAGATAAGTTACTTCGCAGCCGTTCTTTTCAAGGTATTCTGCGGTATGCAGTATTGCGTGATGTTCGATGTTGGTGGTGATTATGTGATTTCCCTTGGCCTTGTATTTTGCCGCAACGCCAAGGAGTACGGTGTTGTCGCTTTCGGTACCGCAGCCGGTGAAGATTATCTCGTCCAGCTCCGCATTAAGGGCCGCCGCAACCTGCTGACGGGCTTTGTCCAGTCCGGTCTTGGCTTCGCGGCCAAATGCGTGAACGCTGGAAGGGTTGCCGTAGGTTGCGGTAAGGTAGGGCATCATCTGCTCCAGTACTTCGGGAGCAAGGGATGTGGTAGCCGCATTATCCATGTATACTTTTCTCATTTATTATTCCTCCTCCGCCTTTTCAAAGCGGTTAAGCTGTGTTTTATAGTCTACCGCCATATCGGCGAGAGTAGTCGTATCCAGTACTTCGTCTATGCGCTGCTGAAGCTTCAGCCACAACGGCCTTGCGCTGCAGCTGCAGGCATTGCTGCAGGTGACGTTTACGCTGCTTACGCAGTTCATAACATCTGTGCTGCCCTCCAGCGCCCTCAGCACCTGGCCCACGTTTATCTCATCGGGGGGACGGGACAGGCTGTATCCTCCCTGTGCCCCGCGGACTGATGTGACGAGGCCCGCTTTTTTCAGCGAGGCAATAAGCTGCTCAAGGTAGGATTCGCTTATTCCCTGCTGCTGGGCCAGATTGGCGGTGCTCATATATCCGCCGCCAAAGTTTACGGAAAGATCAACCATTGCCTTGAGGCCGTATCTGGCCTTTGTTGACAGCTTCATTTGCACCTCCAATTCCTACTTAGTCACTGTGATTTGTTATACTTAATTTAGCATACCCCGCACCATATGTCAATAATTCCTATCACATTAGTGGGAATTATTTTAAAAATTGCATCGATCAGGTTTGCCGTAAAAATACACAAATAGGTATAAAAAGCCCGTCATTATACAGCTTTTACCTCAATATACTTGTTAGATTCGGCTTATTGTGCTAAAATGTAGGATGTGTTTTTACGCACATAATTTAAAAAATATAAAACAAATGCGAAAGGATATCAGATATGGCTACCGAATCACCGGCAAAGAGAGAAAGGATCCTCACTGAAGAGGAAGCCGCAGAACGTGCAGCGCGCAAAGAAGCTGCCCGCGAAGCTCGCCGCAAAAAGAAAAGGCGCAAGAAGATAATTAAGACCACTCTGCTGGTTGTGCTGGCTGTAATACTGGTTATCGCAGCGGCCCTGGCCGGCTTTATGCTGTACCTGCAGAAGTGCGGCGGCCAGTACGATAACATCACCGAATGCGTACAGAGCCAGCCCATGGATGCCGCCACACGCTACAGCTTTGCATCCGACGGCGCAAACCATACCGTTTCCATGAAGCTGGACAAGAACGATATATGGTGGCTGCTGTATCAGACCGGTGCCATCTCCGAGCTTGAAAAGCTGGATGCTGCCCTTGCCGCCGGCAATGCCCGCCTTTCCGGCATGGGTATCTCCACCGAAACCGAAGGCGCCCTCACCGCAGACCTTGAGTTCTCCGTACTCGGCAATCTCAAGATACCCCTCAAGGCAGTATGCGATATTTCCAGCGACGACAGCGATATTACCCTCAGCATAAAGGATCTCAGGCTGGGCAACGGCTGGAGCCTGCCCCTCAGGTGGCTCTGCGCCCGCTTTGATGCAGATCCCTCTGCCCTCGCAGTAAAGGTAAGCAAGAGCGTTCATCCCTACCTTGAAGACCTTAAGGACGTCTCCGTCACCGGCGGCAATGTGGTCGTTACCTACGGCGCAGGCTCTGCCATGTTTGCAGAGGCCAACACCGTTGAAAATATCGCCGCTGTAAATGAATACGCAAAGCACGGCATTGATACCGCCGCCCTCAAGTCCGTAATCACTGCCAGCGGCTCCCTCACCACCGCTTATGACGAGGCCTTCGCCGCATTCGAGGCTGACCCCAATGCATATGTGGATTTCCGCACCAGCGCATTGGCCCTTGCCTCCGAAGAGGCTGCCGGCGGCTATATGTCCGGCCCCTTCGCCCCCTATGCTCAGAGGTTCCTGCCCAACCTGACCATCGAAAACATCAACGCCCTGCGTCAGCAGTTTGTTGATCTTTCCTCTCAGCGCGCTCAGCTGCTGTCTGTGCTGGCTACCAACCTGAACACCGCCTACACCAAGGGCACCATCGTTGAGCCTTCCGCAGTTGCCGACAGCGACGATAAGAAGGACAAGGATAAGGAAAAGGAAGAAGCCGCTGCTGAAGCTGCTCCCTCTGCCAACTTTGTAAACACCGCCGTGGAAGGCAATCCCTCCCTTACCATGGAGCAGATGGCCGCAGGCAACTGGGCATCCTACTCTGAATGGATCACCGAAGCGGATATGCGTGTGGTATACCTTACCTCCTTCCCCAATGTTTCCGTTGAAACCGCCGTGGAAACCGACAGCAAAAAGAAGGATGATGAGGCTCCCGCCACCGCAATGACCCCCGCAAAGCCCATCGGCCTGCTGGTACGCATGAAGGACGGCAGCTTCCGCCTCTTCTACCACACCGCTGAGCTGGCCCCCGGTTCCACCACCCAGGTCGCTTACACCCAGACCTACATGGATCTGGACAAGGCCACCGGTGAAGACTACATGGCCCTCTCCTTTATCCCCTCTGTAACCTACGCTGCTCCCGCAGGTGCAGGTCAGGCTGTGGACATCCCCGTTGCAGATGATACCGCCCAGACCGAGGCCCCCGCAGAAACCGAAACCGCAGCATAAAACTGAAACGCAAGCATAAAAACAGCGTCCTTTCGGACGCTGTTTTTTGTGTTTTATTTTAGCTTACTTTTCCTTCACAGGCAGCCATATCTCGCTGAAATAGCTGTCGGAATCCACATCTCCATCAGAATACCATTCAATATTTGCACCCAGCGCAAGCTCATAGGTATCGTTATTGGGCAGCCAGTCTGTAAATATCTCGGTATTCAGCTTCTGCAATGCCGCCGGCATGGGGCCTACGCAGCGGAACTTGACCCAGTCCATATCCGGGAATTCCACAACGGTCAGATCCTCCGGCACAGGGCCGCCGGTATATATGCCCGCTATCATGTAGCGGAATCTGCCGTTGCCCCCTATATCATCTATTGATATGCCCATCTGTCCTATCTTGTAATCCTTTACCGCCTGAGTCTGCTCATCCACCGGCCTTGCGCCAAGAAACAGCAGTTCAAGGTATTCCTCACGAAATTCATCCCAGAAATCAGGGATCATATCATAGGCGGTATCCACGGGGAAACTTCGCTCAAAACCTATAACCTTAAGATCGGTAAGCCGCTCTACTCTGTATTCCATATGCAAACCTCGCTTTTATGCCTGTTTTCTCAAATTATACCACAACGCCGTCACTCTGCAAGCATACGCATTGCGTTTAGCACCGCTATCACCATGATGCCCACATCCGCAAATACTGCCGCCCACATGCCCGCAAGGCCCAGCGCACCAAGGGCAAGTATAACGCCCTTTACACCAAGGGTAAGCACTATGTTCTGTACAACTATCCTGCGGGTATCCCTTGCAATGGTTATGGCTTCAGGCAGCTTATCCAGCCTGTCGTCCATTATGACCACATCCGCCGCCTCAATGGCAGCATCCGAGCCCATTGCACCCATGGCTATTCCCACATCCGAACGTGTAAGCACAGGGGCATCGTTTATGCCATCGCCAACGTATACCAGTTTGCCCTTGGGGGATAGCTTTTTCAGCATTTCCTCCACCGCTTTTACCTTGTCTCCGGGAAGAAGTTCTGCATGGGCTGCATCCAGGCCTATGGCCTCAGCCGCCCGCAAAGCTGTCTCCCTCCTGTCGCCCGTAAGCATGACAGTTTCCCTTACACCAAGCTTTTTCAGGGCGGAGACAGTCTCTGAGGCACCCTGCTTTATGCTGTCCTCAAGGACTATGCAGCCGCGGTAAATTCCATTCTCCGAGATATGCACAGCCGTACCTGTGTGCTGTGCATCCTGCTGTCCCACAAGCTTACCGCTGCCTGCCAGCACATTTTTGCCATTTAAGATACACTCCACGCCTTTGCCGGATATTTCCTGATATTCGCTTATTTCTGCGGGATTTATTTCGCCGTTATAGGCTTCCTTTACAGATACAGCGATGGGATGCCGGGAATAATATTCCGCATGGGCGCCAAGGGCAAGAAGTTCTTCCCCGGTTATACCTTGGGGATACAATCCGCATACCCTGAAACGGCCCTGGGTAAGGGTTCCGGTTTTATCAAAGGCAACAATCTCTGCGGATGCCAATGCCTCAAGATAGTTTCCCCCCTTTACCAATATACCGCGGCGGGATGCCTTGCCTATGCCGCCGAAGAATGTGAGGGGCACGGATATGACCAGTGCACATGGGCAGGATATTACCAGGAAGGTAAGGCCGCGGTATACCCACTTGGCCCATTCCCCCATAAACAGCGGCGGAATCACTGCCAGCAGCGCTGCGCATATTACCACCGCAGGGGTATACACCCTTGCGAAACGGGTGATAAAACTTTCTGCAACAGCCTTGTTTGCAGAGGAATCCTCCACCAGCTCCAGTATGCGGGACACAGTAGAATCCTCGTATTCACATGTGGTCCGCACTCTGAGCAGGCCGTTTATATTGATGCAGCCGCTTATTACCTTGTCTCCGGGGGCTGCATCTCTGGGCATAGATTCGCCTGTAAGCGCCATGGTATTCAGCGCAGAGTTTCCTTCGATTACTATGCCGTCCAGCGGAACACGTTCCCCCGGCTTGATTACAATAACACTGCCCACAGGAACGTCTTCCGGATCGGTTTCCTCTATGCCTTCATCCCCTTCAAGGTTGGCATATTCCGGCATTATTTCCATGAGGGCCGCAATGGACTCACGGCTTTTTCCCACTGCCATGTGCTCAAAAAGTTCACCCACCCGGTAAAACAGCATTACGAATACCGCTTCAGGGTACTCTCCTGTGGCAAAAGCGCCCACGGTGGCTATTGCCATAAGGAAGTTTTCATCAAATATCTGTCCATTGGCAATGCCATACGCAGCTTTGGAAAGGGTATCATAGCCAATGAAAATATATGGCACAAGATACAGGACAAAGGCCCATATGCCGCTGATATTGCCAAGCTTTACCGCCACGGCGGCGCATATGAACAGCACAACCGCCAGAATTATCCTGACAAGCTCCTTTTTATGCCGTCTGTTCATAATCACACTACTATGCTGACGGCCCTGTCGATCTTGCGGCAGGCTTCACCGGCCTGCTCCAGTATTTCCGTCATATCCCCCGCATCACTGTCGATAGTCAGCTTGCCGGTAATAAAGCTTATCCTTGCGGAATTAACGCCTGGTATGCGGGATATTGCCTGTTCCATCTTCATGGCGCAGTTGGCGCAGTCTATATTGAGAATTTTATAATGCCTTTTCATATTTATCTCCTATTCCTCGATGTGGGCCACAGCCATCTCGAATATCTCCTTTACATGGTCATCTGCCAGGGAATAAAAAACCACCTTGCCGTCCCGGCGAAAGCGTACCAGATCGCTTTCTCTCAGCACTCTCAGCTGATGGGACACAGCGGATTTGCTCATACCCAGCAGCACCGCAATGTCGCATACGCACATCTCGCCGTTATCCAGCGCCCATAGTATTTTGCTGCGGGTACTGTCCCCTATTACCTTAAAAAAGTCCGCCAGCTCAAAGAAGCGTTCTTCGGAGGGCATAACAGCCTTTGCCCTGTCCACCGCCTCCTGATGCAGAACGTCGCAATCGCAGGATATGTCATTTCGCGCCATGGGGTCACCTCGTTTCAGTTGAGTGTTCATTCAATTGTATTATAGTTGAATATTCGCTCAACTGTCAATATATGTCTTATGATTATCTCATTGATGCCTGTCACCCTATGGCCTGTATCACGCATATTATGCCATATATAAATGCCCTGTAACACGCGGGGCGATAAGGAGGCAAATACCGTGTATCTTAAAAAAGACGCCGGCCGCTGCAGAACCGGCATATACTGCAGCGATTCCGGCACAATCCTGGCGGCAGGCTCCGCCAACACCCAGCCCTGCAGCGGCTGGACCGGCGATACCCCCGCCCTTGCCATCATATACTTCCCCGATCAGGAATATACCAAGGGCTTTTGTCCCTGCGAAGCCCTCAGCAACGGCACCATGTTCCCCGAACTGGTGATGTAAAGGAGGCTCACATGAAAGATATGACAAAATGCGAAATGCTCAAAAAAATCAGCGAATATCAGTTTGTAGCGGTGGAGCTGAATCTGTATCTTGATACCCATCCCTGCGATGAAGATGCCCGCAGCGACTATCTCTTTTACTCGCAAAAGCTCCACGACCTTATGAAAGCCTATGAAGAGCAATACGGCCCGCTGATGAACTTCGGCCATTCCCCCACCGAAACCGGCTGCTATGTATGCAGCGAATGGCCCTGGGACTAAGGAGGTAAAACCATGTGGATCTATCAGAAAAAACTTCAGTACCCCGTTAACATCAGCCGCCCCAACGCACGCATGGCGAAGGCCCTCATGGCCCAGTACGGCGGCCCGGATTCCGACGTGTGCGCTCACAAAGTGCTAAATCAAAATTTGCCGGTATTTCGGCGTTTTGCAGCCAAATTTCAAGCATATACGGTACTTTTTTCCCCGTTGCTTCAGCGTCCTCTTTACGCTTTACCACAATCTTATAGACAAAGCAGCGCACCAGTTCATCCAGCATTTCTTCCGAATCCAAGTTTGTATTGCTGATGGCCTTTTGCATAATGGCGAAGGATGCTGCGGACACATTCGGTTCCACAGATGCCTTTTCGCTTTGCGACTTCCTCTCGGTCAGTTCCTCGATCTGCTGTTCCAGCCTTTTGCGCATATCCTGATAATCGCTGTCCGACACCACGCTGTTCATCCAGCCATCCAGCAGTTTCTTTTTCTTCTGTTCCAAGACACCAATCCGCCGTTCCAATTCCGGAATATCTTCCCCCTGCTTTTCTTCCAAAGCCTGTGCAAGCGCACCGTGGAGCGAACCGCAGGCATCCTTCAACAAGGGAATTAAGGTGGAGAACAGCTTGCGCATGATTTCATCCAAATCCCGTTTGTACAGAATTGGTGCTTCGCATTGTTTACGACCATACTTCTTGTACAGGCAGCAACGCCAGTATTCCACTTTCTTTTGTACACCGTCTACTGTCCAGCGGGACGTGGAACGATGGTATCCGCAATCATGATCGCCACACACGATACGATTGGAATAGGCATATTTGCCAAGTCCTGTTGCGTCTTTTCCGGAACAATCTACGCCATCCAAACGCTTGCTTCGCTCTCTCAGCACATAGTTGGCCTTCTCCCAAACTTCCTCGCTGACCAATGGTGGCACACGAACGGGATCATAATGCAGCTGCCACTTGTCCCGCGGAATGGCGATGTGTTTATCCTCACGATAGTGCGGTTTATAGGTTTTCCCGTTGACGATATACCCAAGGTAGACAGGATTGCGTATCATTCGTTCAATGGTCGATGGGTTGTAGGGATTTCCCGCATCATTCAAAAAGCCTTTTTGCACCAGCAGTTCTGAAATGCGGCGGGTACCCAGCTCACCTTTTGCGTATTCCTCAAATACAAAGCGGACAAGCTTTGCTTTTTGCTCATCCACATAGTATCCGTTGTTTTCGTTATTAAAGCGGTACCCGATGGGCGGCGTTGCGCCGTGGCGCTTACCGTCTTTCATGGTCTGCCGATAACCAAACTTCACCCGCTCCGATGTCTTGCGGCTTTCCTCCTGTGCTACGATGGCCATGATGGAAAGACGAAATTCCGCATCCTTGTCCATGGTATTGAGATTGATGTCCTCAATCAGCACACCTACATCATATCGCAGCAGTTCCCGCACCGTCTGTACACAGTCCACGATATCCCTTGCAAATCGGGAAACCTCTTTTGTCAGGATGAGGTCAAAAGCCCCCGCCTTTGCATCCCGCACCATTTTCAAAAACTGCGGACGCTTGTCGGCACGGGTTCCTGTAATGCCCTCGTCGATATATCCGGGGACGTACTCCCACTTCTCACAGCTCTTGATTTTGCTCTCAAAATAAGCAATCTGATGTTCCAGCGAGTTAAGCTGCTTATCTTCATCCGTACTGACACGGCCATAGAATGTTACCCGCAAGGGAATGTCATAGATA
>JAZNUG010000128.1:0-4830 GCA_045592165.1 Clostridia bacterium
GGAGTATTGATGGGACGTGAGATTGCCAAGGAAGGCTAAACCAAATACATAAATAAAAAGGAGCGGATTTCCGCTCCTTTTGTGCTGCGTCGATTTATACCGGCAGGCAGGATATCATCCATCCGCCCAGGATAAGGCTCGCTGTGTTGGCGGTGAGGGAGTAAAGTATGGCTCTCTTTTTGCCGTGCTCCGTGAGCCGGTTTTTATAGATAACGGTTTCTATGATGAAAATAAGAGTCTCTACAACAACATACAGCATGAACCAGTAGCTGCCGGCCCCTATGAAGAGAACATTCAGCGCCGTTTGCGTGATGATGTTTGTTATCAAAAACAGCAATATGCTCTGCTTTGTTCTGTATCCGAAAGCATAGAGCACAACTCCCTCTATGATGAGGGTAAGGATGACACGCATGGCGGTAAGCAGGGGTGCACGCATGGGGTTTTGTCCCTGTGTCAGCTCATTGGTTTTAAGGTTCAGCGTGACTTGATTGTTGTAGCCGAAATACTCTTTGGGTATGGTAATCTGAATATCCTCACCGTTGCCGGAAACTGTAAGAACGGCGCTTTTTATATAATCTCTGCTGCCGGGAATGTCGTGATAATAAAACTTATACTGGCCTTCCCAGAAGCGATGTTCTGCCGCCAGAGACGCGGTATCGTCGTTATCCAGCTGCAGCGAAAGGGCCAGTCCATCGGGAGGATTATTTACTATTACCGTAAGTCCCGGGGGCTCTGCAGCATTTGCAAGGGCAATGCCGTGTACGAAGAGCATCAGTATTATCATGCAGAGTGCAAATAATCTCTTCTTCATGGCTGTCCTCCCTCGGTTGAAGTGTATAAATTAATTATACCCTGTAAATATGAACAATTCTACCTTTGCTTCCCATCGTCAAATTCGCGGTCCGGCAGTCTGCTTTGCACATACTATCCATGAATTAAACCCCGGAGGAAAAGAAAATGGGAAACGGTGCAATGTGGATATGGATTCTGCTGCAGCTGGGCGTGCTGGGCTATATTTTTTACCGGAACAGAGGAGCCCGGCCTGCTGCTCAGCCGGTGGAGCGCAAGCGGACGCCCCGCAGCGAAAGCAGGGAGATGAAGGAGCTGGAGTGTATGCGGAAACGCACCCTTAATACTCCCCTTTCAGAAAAGGCAAGGCCGGGCAGGCTGAATGAAATAGTGGGGCAGGAGGACGGTGTCAGGGCGCTGAGGGCGGCAATGTGCGGGCCCAATCCGCAGCATGTGATAATATACGGCCCACCGGGCTGCGGAAAAACCTGCGCCGCAAGATTGGTACTGGAGGAAGCAAGGCGGCACAGGGATTCGCCTTTTGATAAGGAGTCAGCCTTTGTGGAGGTGGATGCCACCTGCGTGCGCTTTGATGAGCGGTCCATTGCGGACCCGCTTCTGGGCTCTGTTCATGATCCCATATATCAGGGGGCAGGGCCGCTGGGTTCTCAGGGAGTTCCCCAGCCAAAGCCGGGGGCTGTCAGCAGGGCACATTGCGGCATACTTTTTCTGGATGAAATCGGGGAGCTGCATCCTGTGCAGCTGAATAAGCTGCTGAAGGTGCTGGAGGACAGAAAGGTGTTTTTTGACAGCGCGTATTATTCCCGGGAAAATACTTCCATTCCCCAGCATATACACGATATATTCCAAAACGGTATGCCCGCTGATTTTCGCCTTATAGGCGCAACAACCAGAAGCCCCGAGGAAATGCCCCCTGCTCTCAGGTCAAGGTGCGTGGAGCTGTTTTTCAAGCCCCTTTCAAAGCAGAGCATGATATGCATTGCTGAGGGGGCGGCAAAGCGGCTGGGCTATGAAATCGACCCGGATGCTGCGGAGCTATGCGCCTGCTGCTGCGGCACGGGACGTGATGCGGTTAATATGATTCAGCTGGCGGGTGGAGCTGTGTATACCGAGGGACGAAGAAAAATCACCGTTGGGGATGTGGAATGGGTATCCGAAATCAGCAACTGCGCCAAGCGGGCGGAGATGCATATGCCTGAGCGTATGCGGCCCGGTGTGGCCATCGGCATCGGCGTTTCGGGCAGCTCCGGCATGATAATGGAGATAGAATGTGTTGCTGACAGGGCCAGAGAGGGCCGGGGCAGGCTGGATATGGGCAGCGCCGTGGAACATGAGGAAATAGAACTTCGGGGCCGCAGGCTGGGCAGACGAAGCACTGCCGCCGCCTCGGCGGAAAACGTGCTCAGTACATTCAAAAACCGCTTTGGACTTGACTGCGGGGCGTATGATATCCGCTTTAACGTTCCGGGCGGTATGCCTGTGGATGGACCCAGCGCAGGCATTGCCCTTGCTGCGGCGCTGATGAGCGCGGTATCCGGCAGGGCTGTGTGCGCAGGTATCGCCATGACAGGGGAGATAACCGTTAACGGAGAAGTACGGCCCGTGGGCGGGGTGAGGGAAAAAATAACCGCCGCAGTGCAGGCGGGAGCTCATACCGTGATTATCCCTGCGGCGAATTACGAGAGACGCTTTGAGGATGTTAAGGCGGAGGTAATGCCTGTATCGGATATCAGCGAGGTGATGCGTATTGCATTTGATATTCCTGAGGAAACTGAGCTCCCCATGGGCGTATTGCCCTTCCTTTGCACTACTGCATAGACGTTCATAAAAATTTTTACCAGCTACATACTGTTGTCAAAATCGACTGGTATAAGTATAATCACCATATTGACTTTAACTACCCAGAACCATCGAGGAAACAACAGCTATGATAAATCACGAAAAAACATATAAAGATATACCCACCGTGGCCCTCAGGGGCCTTGTGGTGCTGCCCGGAGAAATGATTCATTTCGATGCGGGCCGGCCCCGCAGCGTAAACGCATTGAACAGGGCCATGGATGAGGAAGGTCTAATATTTGTCAGCGCCCAGAAGGATGCAAGAAAAACGGATATAGATACCACCGACGTATTTCAGACGGGTACACTCTGCACTCTTCATCGTGTGCTGCCCCTTCCCGGCGAATCTGCAAGGGTGTTTGCCGAGGGCATTTGCCGCGCAAGGGCTTCTGTGGTGTACGATACCGGGGAGAGCTTCTCTGCGGATATACAAACCATAGAGGATGATGAATGCAGCCCTGCCGAGGGAGAAGCTCTGCGCCGCCGCATAATGAAAAAACTGGTGGAGTACGCAAGGCTCAATTCCAAATTCAGCTCTGATGCGCTGGCCGCCATCGAGGCAAAGCTGGTGATAGGCGAATTTGCGGATGCTGCGGCAAACGCAGTGCTCAAGCGGCCTGAGCAGCGCCAGATGATACTGGAGGAAAGCCACCCTGTACAGCGCATGAAGATGATGCTCAAGTGCTTTGACGGGGAAATAGAAATACTCAAGGCGGACCGCCGCATTGCCACCGAGGTAAAGTATCAGGCGGATAAAAATCAAAAGGATTACTATCTCCGCGAGCAGATAAAGGCCATACGCAAGGAACTGGGAGAAACCTCCGAAACCGAGGCGGAGGGATTCCGCAAGCGCCTTGCGGAAAAGCAGATGCCGGATAACGTCCGGGAAAAGCTGGAGCGGGAGATAGTCCGATATTCAGACCTTCCTGCCGGCTCCCACGAAGGCCCTTCTGCCAGAAATTATATAGAGTGCATGCTGGATCTCCCCTGGAGCGAAACCAGCGAGGACTGCCTTGATCTTGACCATGCAAGGGCGGTGCTTGAGGCGGATCATTACGGCATGGAAAAGGTGAAGCAGCGTATAATCGAGTATCTTGCCGTGGCAAAGCTTACCGGCAAGGTAAACGGTCAGGTAATATGCTTTGCAGGCCCTCCGGGTGTGGGCAAGACCTCCATCGTCAAGTCCATTGCGGATGCCCTTGGCAGAAACTTTGTGCGGATGAGCCTTGGCGGCATAAGGGACGAGGCCGAGATAAGGGGCCATCGCCGCACCTATATCGGCGCAATGCCGGGCCGTGTAATCGCTGCAATGCGTCAGGCAGGCACCATGAACCCTGTCATTCTCTTTGATGAAATCGACAAGCTTGCAGGAGACTATCACGGCGATCCTGCCGCAGCAATGCTTGAGGTGCTGGACAGTGCCCAGAATTTCGCCTTCAGGGATCATTTCCTTGAGATGCCCTATGACCTTTCAAAGGTAATGTTCCTGACCACCGCAAACGATAAGAGCAACATTCCTGCCCCCTTGCTGGACAGGATGGAAATAATCGATGTGCCGGGCTATCTTGAAACCGAAAAGGCGGAGATTGCCAAGCGCCATCTGCTGCCAAGGCAGCTGGAAAAGCACGGCCTCAAAAAGGGCATGCTCACCATACCTGATGCCCTGTATCCTTCCGTTATCAGGGGATATACTGCAGAGTCCGGCGTGCGTGAGCTGGAGAGGGTGCTGGCCGGTATATGCCGCAAGGCTGCCTGCGATATAGGGGACGGCAAGGCAAAGCGAATTCGTCTCAACCGTGAGCGTATGAAGGAATATCTGGGCCAGCCCAAATTTGAGGATATTGCCCATGACCGCAAGGATACCGTGGGCGTGGTAAATGGCCTTGCCTGGACCAGCGCCGGCGGAGATACCCTTGAGATAGAGGTGCAGGCGGTATCCGGCAGCGGCCAGATACTGCTTACCGGCAAACTGGGCGATGTGATGCAGGAAAGCGCAAAGGCAGCCCTTACCTTTGTCCATGCCAATGCAGAGATGCTGGGCATAGATGAAAAGCTGTTCAAGGAAAAGGATATACATCTCCATGTGCCGGAGGGAGCGGTGCCCAAGGATGGACCCAGCGCAGGTATAACCATGGCAACCGCAATAGCCAGCGCATTGTCAGGCATATCTGTAAAGGGCTC
>JAZNUG010000129.1:0-2772 GCA_045592165.1 Clostridia bacterium
GCCTCCGACTTGGAAGCGGAGGAGTTTTCATCCGACTGGGTGTTGATGGTTACGTATTTGAGAAAACGCTCTTTTGCTGTCATGTTTAATTAACCTCGCAATAGACTTGATGGTAACTTTATTATAAAAGCAAGAATGGCGAATAACAACGCCTAACTTTGATTATTTGCAGTAAAAAAGCGGATACATTGCTGTATATACTATGGTTGACTTAAAAAGCGTTATCCAGGGGGATTATCAAGGGGTCGCAACCCCTTGATTTTTATTCCGGCTTTGGCGGCGTGTACGACAAAACGGATGAAAACCGTAAGGTTTTCGTACTTTGCAGGTTTTGCCGCCCGGAAACGCCTTGGCGTTTTAGGCAAAATCTGTTACATCGGGAAAGTCCCAATAGGACTTTTCCGAAAGGCGCAGCCTATTTCCCTTCCAGCTGCTTTAAATGTATCAGCAATACGCCGATGTCCGCAGGGGATACGCCGCTGATGCGGCTGGCCTGTCCGATGTTGTTCGGACGTATGGCCGACAGCTTTTGACGGGCTTCGATGCGAAGACCCTCAAGGCTCATATAGTCCAGCCCATCGGGGATAAGGCGGGCTTCCTGCTCCCGGAGCTTTTCCACCTGACGGCGCTGCTTTTCGATGTAGCCGTCATAGTGGGCGGATATCTCCACCTGCTCCTTTGCTTCCGGGTCGATCTCGGGCAATGGAGCAAGGGACATAAGGTCGGTATAGGTGATTCCCTCGCGGCGGAGGATGTCCATCAGCCGCACATGGTTGGATACGGCGGTGGAATTGCGGGCTGTGAGCAGCTCGTTGAGCATCTCGGATGGGGGCACTGTGGCGGAGAGGGCTTTCAATGCCTTCTCCATATCCGCCTTCTTTTCCATCAGCCTTGCATAGCGAGCCTCTGAAATAAGGCCTGTTCTTTTTCCCAGCTCTGTCAGCCGCAGGTCTGCATTGTCCTGCCTGAGCAGCAGACGGTATTCCGCGCGGGAAGTCATCATGCGGTAAGGTTCGTTTGTGCCCTTGGTGGCAAGATCGTCCACCAATACGCCAATATATGCATCACCGCGGGAAAGTATGAGGGGCGGCTCCCCTTTAAGGTACAGGGCGCAGTTTATGCCTGCGTACAGGCCCTGGGCGGCGGCCTCCTCATAGCCGGAGCTGCCGTTTATCTGCCCTGCAAAGTAAAGGCCGGGTATGGCCTTGCTGCCAAGGTCTGTGTTGAGGGAATTGGGGTCTATGCAGTCGTATTCTATGGCGTAGCCGGGGCGCATTATCTCGCAGCGCTCAAGGCCGGGTATGGTATGCAGCATATCCACCTGAACGTCATAGGGCAGGCTGGTGGAAAGACCCTGCACATACATTTCCATGGTGGTAAGGCCCTCGGGCTCGATGAAAAGCTGATGCCTGTCCTTGTCTGCAAAGCGCTTTATTTTATCCTCAATGCTGGGGCAGTAGCGGGTGCCTGTGCCGGTAACAAGGCCGGAATACATGCTGCTGCGGTGGATGTTGTTGAGGATTATCTCATGGGTGCGCGGGTTGGTATAGGTAAGATAGCAGGGATGCTGCTCCCTCTCCCCCATTTTGCTGAGGAAAGAGAACCTCGGGGAAGGAACATCTCCGTACTGGGGTTCCATTTTGTCAAAGTCAAGACTGCGGCGGTTTACCCTTGGGGGTGTGCCGGTCTTGAAGCGGCGCAGCTCAAAGCCAAGGTCGGTAAGTGAGCCGGACAGGGCATTTGCCCGCAGCATGCCGGAGGGGCCGCTTTCGGTTACGTTGTCGCCTATGAGTATGCGGCTCTTAAGGTATACGCCGGCCGCAACAACTATGCCCCGGCATTTGTATTCCATGCCGGAAGCAACAACGCCTGACACCCTGCCTCCCTCTGTGAGGATGGCTTCGCATTCTCCCATCTGCAGATCCAGCAGCGGCTCGCGCTCCAGGGCGATCTTCATCCGCTCATGGTATCTGCGCTTGTCCATCTGGGCTCTGAGGGAATGTACGGCGGGACCTTTGCCGGTGTTAAGCATGCGTATCTGGATAAAGGTATCATCCGCGGCAAGTCCCATTTCTCCGCCCAGCGCGTCCAGCTCGCGGACAAGGTGGCCCTTGGATGTGCCGCCTATGGCGGGATTGCAGGCCATCAGCGCAACGCTGTCCAGATTCATGGTAAGGCAAAGGGTCCTAAGGCCCATTCGGGCACAGGCCAGCGCCGCCTCGCAGCCCGCATGCCCCGCGCCGAGTATTGCCACATCGTATTCGCCTGCAATGTATCTTGCCATGGATTTATCCTTTCCTGTCGATTCCTCCTAATTATAGCAAATATGTGGGATTTGGGAAATAATATTTTTATTTCCCCGAGAGGGTGAGCCTTCTTTTTCTCTTTCTTTTCACGAGAAAAGAAAGAGAAAAAGAAGCAAAAAGAGAAAGAAAAGCGAAATGGAAAGAGATGTTGATCTTTCGCTTTTTGTATGGAAAATGCAGGGGCGATCAGTGATCCCCCGCCCTCGTCGTCGCGGAAAAATCGTCGTACCTTTGGATTTTCTGCGGGTTTTTTTGACCCAACCCCAATATTGTCATTGCGAGCCAGTTCGCAAACTGGCGCGGCAATCCGCACTTTTGCAGATGGAATACTTGCTTGGCTTGATTATCTATACCCGCCCACCACCCTTTTAGGTATCTTCGCCTAACGGCGAAGACGAGGGACGGTATCCATCCGCGGCTAATAAAAAGAAACCGGTAATTACACCGTTGCTTCATTGGTGCGCCC
>JAZNUG010000130.1:0-1513 GCA_045592165.1 Clostridia bacterium
GCACCGCCATAGCCACAGCAAGGTAGGTTTTGCCTGTACCCGCAGGACCCACGCCGAATACCACGGTATTGCGTTTAAGGGCGGAAATGTACTTTTTCTGTCCCAGAGTGCGGCACTTTATCTTTCGGCCCTTATTGGTAAAGGCCACTACGTCATCGATAAGCTCAAGGATAAGGTCGGCGTTGCCTTCCTTTGCAAGATCCACGGCATACCTTATGCGGCTGCGGTCGATATTTTCGCCCTTTCTCAGCATCATAAGCAGCTTGTCCACCACCACGTGGGCAAGGGACGCATCCTTTTCCTCGCCGGTTATGCTTATGCAGTCCGCCTCGGACTTTATGGATGCACCGGTCTCCTGCTGAATTATCCGCAGGTTTTCATCGAATACGCCAAAAAGACGTATGGCCTCATCCATGCTCTCCACAGCCACGGTATACCTGGCGGGCGCAATGGTTTCGGCTTGGTTCATAGTTTCCATATTGGTATTGGTTTCATTGTTGTTGGACATCAGGTAAAACTTCTCCGATTACTGCGATATTTTGCTCCGCTATCAGCTGAATGGTACAGGTCATTCCCGTATCGTCTGTGCTGAAGTGGGTGTTTTTTGATATTATGGTTGCCTCGGTTGGCAGCTGCTCATACATTTGAGCCTCCGCTCCCGCCCGGGTTATCTCCATCAGCTTGGTGGAAGGGGCAAGGCCTCGTCCTTCTTTAAGCTCGCTGTATTCCGCGCTGCATACGGTGATCGGCAAAACAGAAGTAAATGTGTATCGCTTGGTTTCTCCCATTTTGTACTCATCATACGGCGGTATGCAGGGCAATACAGTGCTGCCCATAAACTCTATCCACAGGCCATTTTGCTTTTTACCAGTGGGTATCAGCAACTCCTGATCCCATGGGGCGTAATATGCATAACGATGCAATACTTCTGCTGTAACGGTGCCCCTTGCTTCGGTAAATATGCCGTTGCCCAGGCTGCCGCTTATAAGTTCCTCCCCCGCCTGCACCGCGTCTCCCGCGTTTACCTTAGGATGCCCGGAAAGAGCGGTTATTGAGGTTATCACTCCGCTTTGTGATGCAAATATGCTGCAGGGTTCGCCCTGAGCATATATATCGGCTCCCTCCTCGGCCTCCTTTACGGATACCTGCAGCACCACTCCTGTAAGCTGTGCTCCGGCCCAAGCTATGCGCCCGTCAGAGGCCATTACCGCATCCGCTATTGCCGCTGTATCCAGGCTGCCCCGCCGTGCTCCGGGGGACACACCGTTGGCAGCCAATATCTGCTGTACTTCGGTTTCTTCCACCGCGCTGCAGCCCTCGATATCTATTATCCACACAAAACGCGAGCCTATCAGCAGCGCACCCAGCGCCAGTATCCAGCCAAAGGCCATAACATAGCGTCTGCCCATATGGCACAGCGCCACGGTAAGGCCGTGTTTTTCCAGTATACGTATGCGGCAGGGGTATTCCCGCGCTATGGTTCTCAGCCGATAAAATCCGCCGACGCCGACGC
>JAZNUG010000131.1:0-3662 GCA_045592165.1 Clostridia bacterium
ATAGAAATACCAGCGGACAGCGTCTGCGCCCTGCTTGTCAAGGAGTACCCAGGGGTCAACAACGTTGCCGATGTGCTTGCTCATCTTGCGGCCTTCCTTATCCTGAACGTGGCCAAGCACGATGCAGTTGAGGAAGGAAGGATTGTCAAAGAGGCAGACGGCGATGGCGGAAAGGGTGTAGAACCAGCCGCGGGTCTGGTCGATTGCCTCGCTGATGAAGTTGGCGGGGTAACGGCGCTCAAACTCTTCCTTGTTTTCAAACGGATAGTGCCACTGGGCGAAGGGCATTGCACCGGAATCGAACCAGCAGTCGATAACAACGGGCTCACGGCGCATAGTGCCGCCGCATTCGCAGTCCCAGGTGATGGGATCGAGATAGGGCTTGTGCAGCTCTACTTCGGTGCCGCAGCCGGACAATTCGTCAAGCTCCTTGCGGCTGCCTACAACGTGTACCTTGCCGCACTTATCGCACATCCATACGGGAAGGGGAGTGCCCCAGTAACGCTCGCGGGAGAGACCCCAGTCGATTACGTTCTCAAGGAAGTTGCCCATACGGCCTTCCTTGATGTTTTCGGGCAGCCAGTTGATACGGCGGTTATAGTCGATCAGCTTATCTCTCAGCTGAGACATGGCGATGAACCAGGAGGCTCTTGCGTAGTAGATGAGGGGAGTGTCGCAGCGCCAGCAGAAGGGGTAGCTGTGCTCAAACTTGGGAGCTGCAAACAGCAGGCCTTCCTTATCAAGGGCCATCAGTATGGGCAGGTCAGCCTGCTTTACGAAGGTGCCGTCCCAGGGAGTGCCGCCGCACATTTCGCCCTTGGTATCTACCATCTGAACGAAAGGCAGGTTGTAGCGCTTGCATACGCGATAGTCGTCTTCGCCGAAGGCGGATGCGCAGTGTACGATACCGGTACCGTCGGTGGTGGTTACGTAATCGTCGCACATTACGAAGAAAGCGTCCTTGCCGCCTGTGGCCTTGAGGGTGCACTCAAACAGAGGCTGGTAGTGCTTGTATTCAAGCTCCTTACCGGTAACTTCCTTAACGATTTCAACTTCGTGGCCTTCAAGAACGGTGGAGACAAGATCCTTGGCAAGGATCAGGGTCTCTTTGCCGTCAACCCTGGCATATACGTATACAACGCCGGGGTTTACGCACAGAGCCACGTTGCTGGCCAGGGTCCAGGGGGTGGTGGTCCAGGCCAGGAAGTAGGTGTTTTCCTCATCGGGTACGATGAAGCGGACGGTTGCGGAGGTTTCCTTAACGTCCTTATAGCCCTGAGCTACTTCATGGGAAGAGAGGGCGGTACCGCAGCGGGGGCAGTAAGGAACTATCTTGTGGCCCTTGTAGAGCAGGCCCTTTTCATGGATAGTCTTCAGCGCCCACCACTCGGATTCAATATAGTCATCCTTGTAGGTGATGTAGGGGTCGTCCATATCCGCCCAGAAGCCCATGCGGTCGGACATTACTTCCCACTCGCTCTTGTACTTCCATACGGATTCCTTGCACTTGTCGATGAAGGGGATTACGCCGTATTCTTCGATCTGCTCCTTGCCGTCCAGACCCAGCTGCTTTTCAACTTCCAGCTCTACGGGCAGGCCGTGGGTATCCCAGCCGGCCTTGCGGAGCACGTCATAGCCCTGCATGGTCTTGTAGCGGGGTATGATATCCTTCATGGCGCGGGTCAGCACGTGGCCGATGTGGGGCTTGCCGTTTGCGGTTGGGGGGCCGTCGTAGAAGGTGTAGGCGGGAGCGCCCTTGCGCAGCTCTACGCTCTTCTCAAAGATGCGGTTCTGTTTCCAGAATTCCAGCGTCTCTTTTTCACGGGATACGAAATCCAGTGAAGTGGGAACCTTTTTGTACATTCCTGATTCTCCTTGTGATGTTATGAATATTTTAAAGGTTTTTTCCGTCGCAAATAATTAAAAATGCGCCCCGAAAATATCGGGACGCATGGAATGCGCGGTACCACCCGAGTTGGCGCAGGAATACTGCACCCTCTCACTGTGCCCCTGTAACGGTGGGCTTCCGGCCTTGGCTATGATCGCTTTCACCGAGGCGCTCCCGGGGGATGCGTATGGGCGGACATTGCCGCGGCTCTCTCACCGAAAAAATGAGCCGCTCTCTTGGGCGTCCGGACCACCGTGTGTCCCGGTCATTGCGTTGATAATGGAGATTTTCAAGCGAAAATCCAATCATCCAATATTATATTATTGCAAAGCCGGTTTGTAAACCCTATTTTATGCCTGTGCCGTATTTAAAGTCACGTTTTTTTCACTTATTTTTGATTATTTAAGGTATGAATGGATAAGTTTTTGTGTTAATATGATGGGGATAGTTTTAACTCACAAGTGGTATGCTTAATTTATGCATACCGGGGAGGTAATGATTTGAAGAGAAAAAGACTTTCCACACCTTTGGTGTATATGATACTGATGGGCATAATTATAATGCTGGTATCCGGCTTTGACCTTACGGGCAAAGAGGCGGAGGGCATTGCTTATTCGGATTTCATACAGAATGTCCGGGAGGGAAAGATTTCCGCAGCAGAGGTAACACAGCTTGAACTGGTGGGCCTTTATGTTGACGGCGAAACCGACCCTGCCCTTTTCCCTGAGGAGGCGGATTTCTATACCAATATCCCCTCTCTGGAGATATTTACCGCCGATATGCAGAAGGTTACTGCGGAGCTTACCGGCAAGGCCGCGGCAGATGTGACCCAGGCGGATTATACCTTTGACCTGGTTATCAACCTGCCTCCCGAGCCCGGTTTCTTCGCTACCATTCTGCCCTATCTGCTGATGTTCGGCGGATTGGCCCTGTTCTATATCTTCATGATGCGCGCTCAGGGCGGCGGCAATAGTGTTATGAACTTCGGCAAGAGCCGCGCCCGTACCAATATGGACGGCCAGACCAAGGTCACCTTTGCGGACGTTGCCGGCGCAGATGAAGAAAAAGAAGAACTGCGCGAGGTTGTGGAGTTCATGCGTTCTCCCAAGAGGTTTACCCAGATGGGCGCACGCATACCCAAGGGCTGTCTGCTGGTTGGCCCTCCGGTCACAGGTAAGACCCTCCTTGCAAAGGCCGTAGCCGGCGAAGCGGGCGTGCCCTTCTTCTCCATATCCGGTTCAGACTTTGTTGAGATGTTTGTAGGCGTTGGTGCAAGCCGTGTACGCGATCTGTTCACCAACGCAAAGAAGTTTGCCCCTGCAGTTATCTTCATCGACGAAATTGACGCCGTGGGCCGTCACAGAGGCGCAGGCCTTGGCGGCGGACATGACGAGCGCGAGCAGACCCGCAACCAGCTGCTGGTTGAGATGGACGGCTTTGCGGTAAATGAAGGCATAATCGTACTTGCCGCCACCAACCGCCCCGACATTCTTGACCCTGCTCTGCTGCGTCCCGGCCGTTTCGACAGGCAGATTACCGTAGGCTATCCCGATGTTAAGGGCCGTGAAGCCATACTGAAGGTTCACGCCAAGGGCAAGCCCCTTGCTGAAGATGTTGACCTTGAGGTTCTTGCAAAGCGCACCAGCGGCATGACCGGCGCAGACCTTGAAAACGTGCTGAACGAGGCCGCAATACTTGCCGCCCGCTTCAGGAAAAAGCACATCACCATGGTGGAGCTTGAGGAAGCTATCACCCGTACCGTAGTGGGTCCCGA
>JAZNUG010000132.1:0-1510 GCA_045592165.1 Clostridia bacterium
CGCCGCTGCAGCTGAGTACCTTGCAAAGCTGTATCCCGATGCAGTCATAAAATCCGAATACCGCCACGGAGATTCCCGGCTGGATTTTTATATTGAACGCAGCGGAGAAAAGCCAATTTATGTAGAAGTCAAGGGTGTCACCCTCTTTGACGGAGACACCGCCATGTTTCCGGATGCACCGACTGAGCGGGGAGTAAAGCACATTCGCCATCTTATCTCCTGCGTGGAAGGCGGCGCAGAGGCGCTGATGCTGTTCATAGTGCAGATGAAGGGCGTTTCCCGGCTGATACCCAATGACGTTACTCACCCGCAGTTTGGCGAAGCCCTGAGGGATGCAGCAAAAGCAGGTGTAAAAATTATCGCCCTCGACTGCATCGTCACAGAGGACAGCATGATTGCAGATAAAGAAATTACCGTGGAATTATAGAAAGGAGCACGCATGGATCACAGCATAGGCATAATCGGCGGGGCAGACGGCCCCACCGCAATATTTGTCACATCATCCCCCGGCTGGATAAACATATTCGGCCTTGTTATAGTCATCCTGCTGCTGATACCCAATATCATTTACGCCATAAAGCACAGGGGCGAAAAACATCCGCCTGTCAGCAAGACCGCCCTCATTTTCGAGCAAATCGGCCGCTATGGCTGCATGCTGCTGATGGTGTTCAATATCGGCCTGCTGAAATTCGGCTTCGGCTCGATAATCGGCCTGCTTATTTATATTTTCGGCAATGCTTCGCTGCTGCTGGCCTACTGGATATGCTATATTGCATATTTCAAAAATCCCTCTGAAGATATTGCAATACTTCTCTCCATTATCCCGGCGGTCATATTCCTGCTGAGCGGTCTTGCCCTAAGGCATTGGCTGCTGGTTGTGATGGCGGTGATATTTGCCGCGGCTCATATATACATCACGGCGCAAAGCAGCAAAAACGACAAATAAAAAAAGCCCTTCGGGGCTTTTTTTATTTCAGTATGTTTCAGCTCTTTCACCGTCATAAACCATGAGCTTTATTTCAGTTCCCTCTTTCTCCTCTGCGTGTATTCCAACGGTATATACCGCCTGCCTCACCGCCTGACGGAACACCGTAACTCCGCCCGGCTGTACCTCAAACACCTGCTCTTCCTGCCCATTGCAGGAAAGATGCACAGTTATTTCAAAGTCATTGCGATTTTGAAGGGTAAGTATGCCGGTATCAGAGGATACGGTCATGCCCCCATAGGTTATCACATAGGAATCCTGCGCCGATTCCTCTGCACACAATACGGATATCTCCCATTGATCCGCTCCGTACTGTTCCTCTTTTGCACAGCCCAATGCTGCCGCGGCAAAAATGCACGCCGCAGCAACGCATATCAGTTTTTTCACATGCCCTTTCAGCATTATCATATCTCCTCTATCATACCGTTTCGCACAGCCTTGGCAGCAAAGTCCTCCAGGGGAAACTCCCCCCTGTATTCGCTTACCTCGCTGTAATGCCGCCATGGGCTCATATCTGAGCGCACG
>JAZNUG010000133.1:0-14749 GCA_045592165.1 Clostridia bacterium
TTATGGCCATGAGCTCCGGCGCCGTAAATGCCACAGAGCTTGTGGCGGCCCTGATAAACCTTAAGGATGATATCGTTTCCGGCATACGCAATGCACAGGATTTGGTAAAGGGCTCACTTACTCTGCTGATACTCAACGACAAGGGAGAGATAATCGCCGCCAGAGATAAGCTGGGCAGGCTGCCTGTGCTGATCGGCCAGAATGATGAGGGCTGCTGCGTATCCTTTGAATCCTTTGCTTACCAGAAGCTGGGCTATGCCGATGCCTACGAGCTGGGCCCCGGCGAAATAGTAAAAGTTACCGCAGACGGCTATGAAAGCATAGCCCCCGCAGGCAAGGACATGCGTATATGTTCCTTCCTGTGGAGTTACTTCGGTTATCCCAATTCCTGCTATGAAGGCATCAACGTTGAGGTTATGCGATACAAGAACGGCATGATCATGGCGGAAAACGAGCAGAAAAAGGGCATAATGCCTGACGTGGACTGCGTTGCAGGCGTGCCGGATTCCGGCCTGCCCCACGCAATAGGCTACGCAAACCGCAGCGGCAAGCCCTTTGCCCGTCCCTTCATAAAGTACACCCCCACCTGGCCCCGCTCCTTCATGTCCACCAATCAGGCTGTACGCAGCCAGGTTGCCAAGATGAAGCAGATACCCGTATCCGAGCTCATCAAGGACAGAAAGCTCATGTTCATAGACGACTCCATCGTCCGGGGCACCCAGCTTAAGGAAACGGTGGAATTCCTCTACGAATGCGGCGCAAAGGAAGTGCATATGCGCTCCGCCTGCCCTCCCATAATGTACGCCTGCAAGTATCTGAACTTCTCCCGCAGCAATTCCGATATGGATCTGCTTACCCGCAGGGTAATACAGGAGCTGGAAGGCAACATGGGTCAGGAGCACGTTGACGAATACGCCGATCCCTCCACCCACCGCGGCCAGTGCATGCGAAAGGCCATCTGCGAAAAGCTGGGCTTTGACTCTCTGGAATATCAGTCTCTTGACGGCCTGCTCAAGGCCATAGGCATCGACCCGGACAAGGTCTGCACCTACTGCTGGACCGGAAAGGAATAACCTGAATCATGAATAAAGATAAATCCTACTCCGCTTCCTATGCCGCCGCCGGCGTTGACATTACCGCCGGCTACGAAGGCGTAAAGCTTATGCAGAAGCATGTAAAGCGTACCGTTATCCCCGGCGTGGTATCCGGCATCGGCGGTTTCGGCGGCCTGTTCCAGCCCGATATCTCCGGCATGAAGGAGCCTGTTCTGGTATCCGGTACCGACGGCGTGGGCACCAAGATACGCATTGCCCAGCTGCTGGATAAGCATGACACCATAGGCATCGACTGCGTTGCCATGTGCGTAAACGATATAATCTGCTGCGGCGCAAAGCCCCTGTTTTTCCTGGATTATATCGCCATCGGCAAAAACGATCCCGTCAAGGTCGCGGATATAGTATCCGGCGTTGCAGAAGGCTGCGTACGCTCCTCCTGCGCCCTTGTGGGCGGCGAAACCGCAGAGCATCCCGGCGTTATGGCCGCCGATGACTATGACCTTGCCGGCTTCTCCGTAGGCATAGTGGATAAGGCTGACATCATTGACTCCGCTTCCATGAAGAGCGGCGATGCCATAATCGCTCTGCCCTCCTCCGGCGTTCATTCCAACGGCTTCTCCCTTGTCCGCAAGGTATTCGACGTTGAGCACGCCGACCTTAATATGTATTCCGATGAGCTGGGCATGACCCTTGGCGAAGCCCTCCTCACCCCCACCGTAATTTACGTAAACCCCGTTCTTAACGCCATGAAGGTTGCTTCCATCAGCGGCGTAAGCCATATCACCGGCGGCGGCTTCTACGAAAATATCCCCCGCTGCATGCCTGACGGTCTCTGCGCCAAGGTGGACAAGTCCGCCATCCGCTCCCTGCCCATATTCGATATGATAGAGCGCCTTGGCAATATCCCCGAAAGAGATATGTTCAACACCTACAACATGGGCGTTGGCATGGCTGTTATCACCGCAAAGGAAGACTGCGACAAGGCTGTTGCCTCCTTCAAGGCAAGCGGCATTGACGCATACGTTCTGGGCGAAGTGACCCAGGGCGAAGAAAAGGTGGTATTATGCTGAAGAAAGCCCGCATAGCCGTGCTGGTATCCGGCGGCGGCACAAACCTGCAGGCTCTGCTGGACAGTCAGGGCCGGGGTGAGCTGCCCCATGGAGAGATCTGCCTTGTAATATCCTCTCAGCCCGGAGCCTACGCCCTTGAAAGGGCGGCAAAGGCCGGCGTGGACGGCAAGGTGGTCAGCCGCAAAGAAAGCGGCTCTCAGGAGATATTCGAGGCGGGCATTTCCGCCCTCCTTGAGGAATACTCCATCGACCTTATAATACTGGCCGGCTTTATGAGCATACTCAGCGAAGATTTCACCCGCCGCTGGCCCGAGCGCATCATAAATGTGCATCCCGCCCTTATTCCCTCCTTTGCAGGCAAGGGATTCTACGGCCTGAGGGTGCATCAGGCCGCCCTTGAAAGGGGCGTTAAGGTGACCGGCGCCACGGTACACTTTGTAAACGAAATACCCGACGGCGGAAGGATCATCCTTCAGAAAGCCGTGGAAATCATGGATGACGACACCCCTGAAACCCTTCAGCGGCGTGTCATGGAGCAGGCCGAATGGCTGCTGCTGCCCAGGGCGGCAGAGCTTGTGAGCCGCAGCATTGTGGAAGAAAGAGGTTAAAACTCAATGAACGTATACGAAACCTACGATATCGCATCCCTTCTCAGGGGCAATACCTATCCCGGCCGCGGCATCATCCTCGGCACCACCCCCGATGGCGAATATTCCGTTGCAGCATACTTCATCATGGGCCGCAGCATAAACAGCCGCAACCGCGTATTCATCCAGGAGCCCGACGGAATCCGCACCGAGGCATTTGACCCCTCCAAGCTTTCCGATCCCAGCCTTATCATCTATCATCCCGTTCGCGAGCTGGGCCGCAGCCTTATCGTCACCAACGGCGATCAGACCGACACCATCCGCGATTATCTCGAGCGGGGCGAAACCCTTGAACAGGCCCTCCGTACCCGTGAATTTGAGCCGGACGGCCCCAACTGGACCCCCCGCATCTCCGGCCTGCTCTGCCCCGATGGCAGCTTCAGGATGTCCATCCTCAAGTCCGCCGATCCCGAGGGCAGCGCCTGCGCCCGCAATTTCTTCGAGTATCCCGCCCTTAAGGGGCAGGGCCGCTTCCTGCATACCTATGTGTGCGACGGCAATCCCATCCCCACCTTCACCGGCGAGCCTGAGCGCATTGCCATAGAGGGCGATATTGACAGCTTTACCGCTATGCTGTGGGATAATCTCAACGAGGACAACAAGATCTCCCTCTTTGTGCGCTATACCAACCTGAAGACCGGCGAAAAGCAGCAGCGCATACTCAATAAGAACTGCTAAAGGAGACAGCATCAATGGAAAAATTCGAACTTAAATACGGCTGCAATCCCAATCAGAAGCCCGCAAGCATCTACATGAAGGACGGAAGCCAGCTGCCCATTCAGGTGCTCAACGGCAGACCCGGCTTTATCAACTTCCTTGACGCTTTCAATTCCTATCAGCTGGTAAAGGAGCTTAAGGAAGCCACCGGCATACCCTCCGCCGCCTCCTTCAAGCATGTATCCCCCGCAGGCGCCGCCGTGGGTACTCCTTTGAGTGAAACCGAAAAGAAGATCTACTTCGTGGAATCCGATAAGGAACTTTCCCCCATCGCCTGCGCCTATATCAAGGCAAGGGGCGCAGACAGGCTCTGCTCCTTCGGCGACTGGGCAGCCCTGTCCGATGTATGCGATGCGGACACCGCAAACTACCTTAAGCTGGAAGTATCCGACGGCATAATCGCCCCCGGCTACACCGATGAAGCCCTTGAGATCCTCAAAACCAAGAAGAAGGGCGCATACAACATCGTTCAGATAGACCCCGATTATGTGCCTGCAGAGCAGGAATGCAAGGATGTATTCGGCATCACCTTTGAGCAGGGCCATAACAACTTTAAAATCGACGAATCCCTCCTTGAAAATATCGTAACCGAAAACAAGGAGCTTACTCCCGAGGCAAAGATCGATATGATCATCGCCCTCATCACCCTTAAGTACACCCAGTCCAATTCCGTATGCTACGTTAAGGACGGACAGGCCATAGGCATCGGCGCAGGCCAGCAGAGCCGTATCCACTGCACACGCCTGGCCGGCAGCAAAGCAGATAACTGGTATCTCCGCCAGCATCCCGCAGTGCTTGCCCTGCCCTTCCTGGATGACATACGCCGCCCCGACAGGGACAATGCCATCGACGTATACATCTCCGATGAATACGAAGACGTCCTTGCTGACGGCGCATGGCAGGCTGTATTCAAGACCCGCCCCGAACCCCTCTCTGCCCAGGATAAGAAGGCATGGATCGCCACCCAGAGCAACGTTACCGTAGGCAGCGATGCATTCTTCCCCTTTGGCGACAACGTTGAGCGTGCAAGGAAGAGCGGCGTAAAATACATCGCCCAGCCCGGCGGCTCCATCCGGGATGATCACGTAATCGCAACCGCCGATAAGCACGGCATGGCAATGTGCTTCACCGGCATGCGTCTGTTCCATCACTAATAATCAATATACGGGAGGAAACGAACGTGCGAATTATGGTAATAGGCGGCGGCGGAAGGGAACACGCCATCGTCAGGGCGCTGAAAAAGAATCCCACTGTTGAAACCATATACTGCCTGCCCGGCAACGGCGGAATAGCCATGGATGCCCAGTGCGTATCCATCGGCGCAAAGGACATTCCCGCTCAGGTGGAGTTTGCCCTGCAGAACAGCATTGACTACGCCGTGGTCGCTCCGGATGACCCTCTGGCTCTGGGCGCCGTGGATGCACTCACCGCCGCAGGCATACCCTGCTTCGGTCCTGACAAGAGCGCTGCCATCATCGAAAGCAGCAAGGCCTTCGCAAAGGACCTGATGAAAAAATACAATATCCCCACCGCCGCATACGAGCTGTTCACCGACCTTGATGCGGCTAAGGAATACCTTGAATCCTGCCCCATCCCCGTGGTTATAAAGGCGGACGGTCTTGCGCTGGGCAAGGGTGTTATCATTGCCGAAACCCGGGAAGAAGCCATGGAAGCCGTAACCTCCATGATGCAGGACAAGATATTCGGCGACAGCGGCAACCGCGTTGTAATCGAAGAATTCCTCACCGGCCCCGAAGTATCCGTCCTCAGCTTTACCGATGGCGAAACCGTGGTACCCATGGTATCCTCCATGGACCACAAGCGGGTAAACGAAGGGGATACCGGCCTCAATACCGGCGGCATGGGTGCAATAGCCCCCAATCCCTTCTATACCCAGGAGGTTGCCCGCCGCTGCATGGATGAGATATTCCTGCCCACCATCCGCGCCATGAAGGCAGAGGGCCGCACCTTCCGCGGCTGCCTGTACTTCGGTCTGATGGTAACAGAGAAGGGCCCCAAGGTTATCGAATACAACTGCCGCTTCGGCGATCCCGAAACCCAGGCTGTGCTGCCCCTGCTCAGGAGCGACCTGCTCACCGTCATGCAGGCAGTAACCAACGGCACCCTTAAGGACACCCCCGTTGAATTCGACGGCGGCTGCTCCTGCTGCGTGGTAATGGCCTCCAACGGCTACCCCGGCAAGTATCAGACCGGCTTCCCCATCACCATGGATGAAGAAGCAAAGGCCCATACCTACATCGCCGGCGCAAAGGCTGCCGATGAGGGCCTGGTTACCGGCGGCGGCCGCGTGCTTGGCGTAACCGCCACCGCAGCCACATTGCCCGAAGCCATAAAGGAAGCATACCGTCTGGTGGAAAAAGTAAGCTTTGACGGCGCATATTACCGCCGCGACATAGGACACAGAGCCCTTTCAGAATTGGAGAAATAATATGGTATTCAGAGTATTTGTAGAAAAGAAGCCCGGTATCTCCGCAGAAGCAGCCGGCCTGCTGGCCGAATGCCGCGGTTTCCTCGGCATATCCGGCCTTGAGGAAGTACGCGTACTCAATCGCTATGACGTGGAAGGCATAGACAGGGAGCTGTTTGACTATGCAAAGACCACGGTATTTTCCGAGCCCCCCGTGGATATGTGCGCCGAAGAAATAGACCTCGGCGGCGCAGCCGCAGTGCTTGCAGTGGAAGCGCTGCCCGGTCAGTTTGACCAGCGGGCAGACTCCGCCGCCCAGTGCATTCAGCTGTTGAGCCAGTGCGAACGCCCCACCGTCCGCTGCGCGAAGGTATATGCCCTCTACGGAAAACTCACCGAGGCCGATCTTGACGCCATCCGCGCCCACGTTATCAACCCCGTGGAATCCCGCGAGGCCTCCCTTGAAAAGCCCGAGACCCTTTATATTGAGCACGCTCAGCCCGACTCTGTTGCCACCGTGGAAGGCTTCACCGCCCTTGATGACAACGGCCTCGGTGAGCTTCTCAGCACGCTCGGCCTTGCAATGGATATGGACGACCTGCGCTTCCTGCAGGGCTATTTCCGGGATACTGAGCGCCGCGACCCCACCATCACTGAAATCCGTCTGGTAGACACCTACTGGTCTGACCATTGCCGTCACACCACCTTCTCCACCCACCTTGACAGCATCTCCATTGAGGACGAGGCTATCGCTGCGGCTTATGAGCGCTATCTTGCCGCCCGCGTTGAGGTATACGGCGAAGAAAAGGCAGCAAAGCGTCCCCAGACCCTTATGGATATCGCCACCATCGGCGCAAAGACCCTCAAGAAGAGAGGCCTGCTGCCCGAGCTGGATGAAAGCGAAGAGATCAACGCCTGCTCCATCCGCGTTAACGCCAAGGTTGACGGTCAGGATGAGGACTGGCTGCTGATGTTCAAAAACGAAACCCACAACCATCCCACCGAGATAGAGCCCTTCGGCGGCGCAGCGACCTGCATCGGCGGCTGCATCCGCGATGCCCTCTCCGGCCGTGCATACGTTCATCAGGCAATGCGCTTCACCGGCGGCGGCGATCCCCGCACCCCCCTGCATGAAACTCCCGAGGGCAAGCTGCCCCAGCGCAGGCTGGCCCAGACCGCCGCAGCAGGCTATTCCTCCTACGGCAATCAGATCGGCCTTGCCACCGGCCACGTTGCCGAGGTATATCACAGCGGCTATGTTGCAAAGCGCCTTGAATGCGGCGCGGTAGTTGCCGCAGCCCCCGCCGAGAATGTTGTCCGCGAGCGCCCCGCCGCAGGGGACGTTGTAATCCTGCTTGGCGGCCGCACCGGCCGTGACGGCATCGGCGGCGCAACCGGCTCCTCCAAGTCCCATAATAAAAAGTCCCTTGCCACCATGGCCAGCGAAGTTCAGAAGGGCAATGCCCCCGAAGAGCGCAAGATCCAGCGCCTGTTCCGCAACGGCGATGTTACCCGCCTTATCAAGCGCTGCAATGACTTTGGCGCAGGCGGCGTAAGCGTTGCCATAGGCGAACTGGCAGACGGCCTTACCATTGAGCTGGACGCAGTACGCAAGAAGTACGAGGGCCTTGACGGCACCGAACTTGCCATCTCCGAAAGCCAGGAGCGCATGGCAGTTGTGGTTGCTCCTGAAAATGTCGAAACCTTCATCGCTGAAGCACAGAAGGAAAACCTTGAAGCATACGTAGTTGCCACCGTAACCGAAGACCCCCGCATGGTAATGCACTGGAAGGGCAGCACTATTGCAAACCTTTCCCGCGAATTCCTGGGCACCAACGGCGCAACCAAGCATGCAAACGTTGCCATTCCCGCCGTAAAGCGGGATGACCTTAAGGCCGCCCGCTTCGGCTCTCTCCGCGAAATGGCACAGAGCCTGCCCTGCGCAGGCCGCAGAGGTCTCATCGAGCGCTTTGACAGCACCATAGGCGCAGGCTCCCTGCTGATGCCCTTCGGCGGCGAAACCCAGCGCACCCCCACCCAGGCAATGGCGGCGCTGCTGCCTGTACTGCCCGGCCAGCACACCAGCCAGGGCAGCCTTATGGCATGGGGCTGCGATCCGGATACACTGTCCCTCTCCCCCTATGACGGAGCATACGGCGCAGTGTACACCTCCATGGCCAAGCTGGTTTCCGCAGGCGCAGACTACACCAAGGCATACCTCTCCTTCCAGGAGTTCTTTGAAAAGCTGAAGGATCAGCCCATCCGCTGGGGCAAGCCCTTTGCGGCGCTGCTGGGCGCGCTGGATGCTCAGCTGGAGCTGGGCGCAGCAGCAATCGGCGGCAAGGACTCCATGTCCGGCTCCTTCATGGATATGGATGTCCCCCCCACCCTTATCTCCTTTGCCGTATGTCCCATCCTTGCAGAGGATGTGCTGAGCCCCGAGTTCAAGGAATCCGGCCACCCCGTATATCTGTTTGCCGGCAATGACACCAAGGCCGCATGGGAAGCCTTCCATGAGCTGCATAAGCAGGGCCTTGTTTCCTCCGCATGGGCAGTTGAGCAGAGCGTCAGCGAAGGTATCATGAAGATGTCCTTCGGCAACAACATAGGCTTTGCCTCCACCTCCGATATTGAATGGCACGCACCCATGCCCGGCGCAATCATTGCCGAGCTTACCGAGGAAGTATCCCTGCCCTACGCCCTCATCGGCTTTACCACTGCGGACGGCATGATCGCCCTCGGAGAAGACAGCGCAGAGATCGCAGAGCTGCTGGCCATCAATGAGGCAGTTCTCGAGGATGTATATCCCACCAAGGCAAACCAGGCAGAGGAAATTCCCACCTTCTCCTATGATGAGCCCTGCGCCATTGCTTCCAATGTGAAGACCGCAAAGCCCAAGGCTCTCATCCCTGTATTCCCCGGCACCAACTGCGAATTTGACACCGCCCGCGCCCTTATGGAAGCAGGCGGCGAAGCCGAGATATTCGTAATACGCAACCTTACCGCTGCAGACGTAAGCAGCAGCGTTGATGCATTTGCAAAGGCCCTTAAACAGTCCCAGATGCTGATACTGCCCGGCGGCTTCTCCGGCGGCGACGAGCCCGACGGCTCCGCAAAGTTCATCACCGCTTTCCTGAGAGCCCCCGCCGTAAAGGAACAGGTTCAGGCTCTGCTGGATGAACGGGACGGCCTTATGCTGGGCATCTGCAACGGCTTCCAGGCGCTGATCAAGCTGGGTCTTGTGCCCTACGGCAGGATACTGGATACCGACGAAACCTTCCCCACCCTCACCTACAATACCATCGGCCGCCATCAGTCCGGCCTTGTGCGCACCCGCATAAGCTCCGCCAAGTCCCCCTGGTTCAGCAGCCTTAACGTGGGCGAGATTTACACCATACCCATCTCCCACGGCGAGGGCAGATTCATCGCCTCTGAGGAGCTTGTGAAGTCCCTTGCGGAAAACGGTCAGATCGCCACCCAGTATGTGGATATGCAGGGCAACCCCTCCATGCTGACCGCCTTCAACCCCAACGGCTCCGTATGCGCCATCGAGGGCATCACCTCCCCCGACGGCAGGGTGCTGGGCAAGATGGGCCACTCCGAGCGCATCGGCGCAAACCTTTACAAAAACGTACCCGGCGAGTTTGATATGAAGCTGTTCAGCTCCGCCGTAAAATATTTCAACTAAGGAGGAGATACATTAAATGGCATACTATTATTCCGAACCATCCCATACTTTCAGCGAGTATCTGCTGGTACCCGGCTATACCGATGAAAACTGCGTACCTGACAAGGTATCCCTCAAGACCCCCCTGGTAAAATACCGCAAGGGTCAGGAAGAATGCCCCATCAGCCTGAATATACCCATGGTATCTGCCATAATGCAGTCCGTATCCAACGACACCCTGGCAATCGCCCTTGCCAAGGAAGGCGGTCTCTCCTTTATATTCGGCTCCCAGTCCATCGAGTCTCAGGCAGCCATGGTTCGCCGCGTAAAAAGCCACAAGGCAGGCTTTGTTGTGAGCGCATCCAACCTTACCCCCGATCATACCCTGGCAGACGTGCTTAAGCTGAAGGAAGAGCTGGGCTTCTCCACCGTTGCCATCACCGAAAACGCCAGCCCCAACGGCAAGCTGCTGGGCATCGTTACCGGCCGCGATTACCGCGTATCCCGCATGAGCACGGATATTCCCGTCCGCGACTTTATGACCCCCCGCGAAAAGCTCATCACTGCCCCCGCAGGCACCACCCTCAAGGAGGCAAATGACATTATCTGGGATAACAAGCTCAATGCACTGCCCATAGTTGACGAAAACGACTGCCTTATGTATTTCGTATTCCGCAAGGACTATGCAGAGCATAAGGAACGTCCCCTCAGCCTGCAGGATGCTGACAAGCGCTATCTTGTTGGCGCAGGCATAAACTCCCGCGACTATGCCGAGCGCATTCCCGCCCTGGTTGAAGCCGGCGCAGACGTGCTCTGCATTGACTCCTCCGAAGGTTACTCCTTCTGGCAGAAGAAGACCATCGATTTCGTTCGGGAAAAGTACGGCGACAGCGTCAAGATCGGCGCAGGCAACGTTGTTGACAAGGACGGCTTCCGCTTCCTTGCCGAGGCCGGCGCAGACTTTGTAAAGGTCGGTATCGGCGGCGGCTCCATCTGCATTACCCGCGAAACCAAGGGCATCGGCCGCGGTCAGGCCACCTCCGTAATCGAGGTTGCAGCCGCCCGCGACGAATACTACAAGGAAACCGGCATCTACGTACCTATCTGCTCCGACGGCGGCATCGTTCATGACTATCACATGACCCTTGCCCTTGCCATGGGCGCAGACTTCCTCATGCTGGGCCGCTACTTTGCCCGCTTTGACGAATCCCCCACCAACAAGCTCCTTGTTAACGGCGTATACGTCAAGGAATACTGGGGCGAAGGCTCCAACCGCGCCCGCAACTGGCAGCGCTACGATCTGGGCGGCAAGAACAAGCTGGCCTTTGAAGAGGGCGTTGACTCCTACGTTACCTACGCAGGCTCCCTCCATGACAACGTGGAAAAGAGCCTTTACAAGGTAAAGTCCACCATGTGCAACTGCGGCGTTACCTCCATTCCCCAGCTGCAGGAAGAGGCCCGCATAACCCGTGTATCTGCCACCTCCATCGTAGAGGGCGGTTATCACGACGTTACCCTGCGCACCACCTCCGGCAGCCAGTCTTAATAAAGAAAGGGACGGATATATGAGAACCGATATCGAAATTGCACAGTCCTGTACCCTCCGCCCCATAACAGAGATCGCCGAAACCGCAGGCATCGCCCCTGAATACCTTGAGCTTTACGGCAACCACAAGGCAAAGATAGACTACCGTCTGCTCAGGGAAAACACCAATGCTGACGGCAAGCTGATCCTGGTTACCGCCATCAACCCCACCCCCGCAGGCGAAGGAAAGACCACCACTACCGTTGGCCTTGCAGACGGCCTGAATAAGCTGGGCAAGAAGGTTATGGTAGCCCTGCGCGAGCCCTCCCTTGGTCCCGTATTCGGCGTTAAGGGCGGCGCAGCCGGCGGCGGGTATGCTCAGGTTGTTCCCATGGACGATATCAACCTGCACTTTACCGGCGATTTCCATGCCATCGGCGCCGCAAACAACCTGCTTGCCGCAATGCTGGACAATCACATTCAGCAGGGCAACCAGCTGGGCATTGACGTTAAGCGCATTGTATGGAAGCGCTGCGTGGATATGAACGACAGGCAGCTGAGAAACGTTATCGACGGCCTTGGCGGCAAGGCTCAGGGCGTACCCCGCGAGGACGGCTTTGATATTACCGTTGCCTCCGAAGTGATGGCAGTGCTCTGCCTCGCTTCCGATATTATGGACCTGAAGGCCCGTCTGGGCCGCATGGTAGTGGCCTATACCTTCGAGGATAAGCCTGTTACCGCGAAGGATCTTAAGGCGGACGGCGCAATGGCAGCATTGCTTAAGGATGCCCTCAAGCCCAATCTGGTTCAGACCCTGGAAGGCACCCCCGCCCTTGTACACGGCGGTCCCTTTGCCAATATCGCCCACGGCTGCAACTCTGTCATGGCCACCCGCATGGCAATGCGCCTTGGCGACTATACCGTTACCGAGGCGGGCTTCGGCGCAGACCTTGGCGCAGAGAAGTTCCTGGATATCAAGTGCCGTCTTGCCGGGCTCAGGCCCGATGCGGTAGTTGTGGTTGCCACTGTGCGTGCGCTGAAAAATCACGGCGGCGTACCCAAGGCAGACCTCAATAACGAAAACCTTGCGGCCCTTGAAGCAGGCATGCCAAACCTGCTGCGCCATGTTTCCAACATCAAGGACGTATACGGCCTGCCCTGCGTGGTAGCCATAAACGCCTTCCCCACCGACACCGCCGCCGAGCTTAAGCTGGTGGAGGACAGGTGCCGTGAGCTGGGCGTAAACGTTGCCCTGTCCGAAGTATGGGCAAAGGGCGGCGAGGGCGGCATTGCCCTTGCACAGGAGGTTATCCGCCTCTGCGAGCAGCCCAATGATTTCCGCTTTGCCTACGATGCAGAGGATCCCATCGAGAAGAAGCTTCAGGATATCTGCACCCGGGTTTACAGGGCGGACGGAGTACAGCTGACCGCCAACGCAAAGAAGCAGCTGGCTCAGCTGGAGGCACAGGGCTTTGGCAAGCTGCCCATCTGCATGGCAAAGACCCAGTACTCCTTCTCTGACGATCAGACGCTCCTTGGCGCTCCCGAAGGCTTTACCGTAACGGTACGCAACCTTAAGGTTTCCGCCGGTGCAGGCTTCCTTGTTGCCCTCACAGGCGATATCATGACCATGCCCGGTCTGCCCAAGGTTCCCGCCGCAGAGAGAATCGACGTGGACCAATTCGGCACCATCACCGGCCTGTTCTAAACAACAAGCAATCAAAAGCGCCCCGATAACACCGGGGCGTTTTTTGTAAAAATGAATGGGGACAAAGCCGCACTGTTGGTATAAAATATAATTAAATAAGTATATTCACCTCATGACCATACTGACACACCTTCACCCTCATCATTCTTCAGGAGGACCCTATGAAAAACCGTCTGCTTGCTTTGGTATTGGTTATCTCCATGGTACTCACCGGCTTTGCGCCGGCTGCTTTTGCTGTGGAAAACATCCGGGAGCCAATTATTGAGGAGCCCGTACCTGATGATCCTGTGATTGAGGAGCCCATCCCCGATGAGGAGCCAATTCCGGACGCAGCTCCCATTCCTCAGGAGCAGCCCCCTCTTCAGGAGGATAATCAGACTCCCCCCGCTGAAGAGGAGCCTGTGCCTGACGAGCCTGCATCAGATGAGCCTGTGCCTGAGGAGCCTGCTGCTGAGGCCACCCCCTCTCCCGAAGGCACCCCCATATATATTGACCCCGACAATATACCCCTTTACAGGGCAGAGGATTATGACGGGCCCTCTGACGAGGAGCTGTTTAATGCCTATGCCCAGAGGGAATTTGACAAATCATTGGGCAGGGAAGTTCCCGGCTTTTTCAGCACAAATATTCTCAGGCCAAACACACCCGAAAGGGCTGTCTATGACTATCTTAAAGAGGAGCTTGCCAAAATCGCGGCAGGCGAAAGCACCTATTCAGAAATACAGATTCCCATCATCACCATCACATGGACCCCGGAAGACCTTGGCATTGACCGCATAGAAGAATTCGGCGGCGTGTCTCAGGACGCATACTTTGCTGCCATCTATAAACTTTATGAAATCTATTACTGCCTGCTGGCAGACTGCCCTCTGGAGCTTTACTGGCATGACAAAACCAAGGGAATGTATGCCTACCCCAGGTCTGTATCCCTTGATAAAGACGGCAATATGGTGCTGAAGAACATAGAATTCGGCTTCTGCGTATCCAAGGATTACTCCAGAGCAAATCAGCACGGCACATTTGAAGCAGACCCCGCAAAGACCGGGGCTGTTTCCTCCGCCATTGCCAGCGCAAAAGCCATAGTCAATACCCATAAGGACAAGGCGGACGAGGCAAAGCTGAGAGCATACCTTGCGGAAATCTGCAATCTTGTGTCCTATGATTACGATGCTGCCTATGACGGCCCCGATGCCGCCGGCATGGATCACTGGCAGATGATATACGTATTTGACCGGGACCTCTCCACAAACGTGGTATGCGAAGGATATTCCAAGGCATTCCAGTATCTGTGCGATCTCTCCTCCTTCAATTATGAAGTGGAATGTCATACCCTTATTGGAGATATGTATTACGAGGGCAGCGGCGGCGGCCATATGTGGAATGTGCTCACCATGGAAGACGGCAAAAGCTACCTTGCAGACGTTACCAACTGCGACGGCTATTCCATAGGCAATCCGGATCTTCTATTCCTCGCCAATGCAATAAATTACTACGATGACCACAAGAGCCACGTATTTCAGGCCCTGGGCGGAACAGTAACATACATCTACGATGAAAGCCAGTACGGGCTTTTCAGCGAAGGCTGGCTGCCCATTGCGGATACCCCATATGAATTTATAGACCCCAATCCCTCCCTTGAATTTGCCCTGCAGAGCCCTGCGGAGACATTTGTAAACTCCAACGACCCTGCCATGTCCGTCACTCTCAATGCGGTGGCTCAGGGCAAAAATCTCGGCGGCGAGCCCATAGCATATCAGTGGTATTCCTGCAGCAATGCTGACAGAGAGGATTCTGCAGCAATAGGCGGCGCAACCTCCCCCGCATATACTTTCGGCGGCAGCCTGCCTGTGGATGCATACTGTTTCTACGCTGTGGCTTCCTGCGGCGGACTTTCGATCCAGAGCGACGTATTCACGGTATACGCCCGCCCCG
>JAZNUG010000134.1:0-11776 GCA_045592165.1 Clostridia bacterium
GTAAGGGTAGCAGTAGTGTTGCTGAAACCGCTGTTGGAAGTAATCTTTAATTCGACACTTGCGCCTGTTTCGCCTGGTGCGACTGCTTCCAGCAGAACGGAATAGCTTCCGCTTGCATCTGCAGAGGCACCAGCAATGGTAAAACTGTTAGCTGAAGCTGCGGAATAATTGAAACTCAGTTCAGCTTTGTTATCAGTTTCGTTTGTGATGGTAATGGTATTTGTTTTTTTGCTCAGCAAACCACCCTTTGCGGTAGCGGTATACTTGCCATCGGATACTTTACCAGTACCTTCACTGTCAGTTATAGTCACCTGGTCTTCCAGAACAGTAACAGTCTTTGCTGCATATACGGTAGGCGGGGTCACGTTCTCGCCCAGGGTTTCGTAAAATACGCAAAGAGCATGGTTGTTTTCAACGAGGGTCTCCATCTCCTCCTCGGTGAGCATTTCCATGATGTAATACTCTTCGATTTCGTATATTTCCACATAGGCAATCCATGCATCATCCTCATTCAGCGCATTTGCCCTGCTGCGGATTTCAGCATCGGACAGCTCTGCATAGTCCTCGCCTACCCAATAGCTGAGGCAGTCGTCTATCATCGCCTGTATCTCAAGGTACTCCTCGGAAACCTCAGGCTCCACAACAGGAGTAACCTCAGGGGAAACGGTAGGCTGCACAGTGGGCTCAATTGTGGGCGCCACGGTAGGCATGGGAGTAGGCTCAACGGTGGGCTCTACGGTAGGTTCCACGGTGGGCTCAACAGTGGGCTCCAGGATGGGCTCTTCCTCAGGATCAGTGGGCACCGGGGTGTTATTATCTTCCGGCTCCTCAATCAGCTGGCCCTCAATGTGGGTATGGTCACAATTTTCATCGTGAATGTGTCCTTCTTCCACAGTGACCGCATGAACGGGCAGCATGGTAATTACCATTACCAGCGCCAGCATCAGGGACAAGCCTCTCTTTACACGGGATATAAACATTTGCCTTTTCCTCCAGTATTTATCGCTGTTGTAGGATGTATGTGGGTAGAAGTCCTCAGGCTATGTCGCCTTTGGATAATTGATAGGTAGGTTAGTCTGCAGGGGTGAAGTTTTCATCTGCATAGAACTGGGCGATGAAATCGTTTATGCGCTCCTGCATGGCGTTGATTTCCAGATAGTCCTCTTCGCTCCAGTCATCGGGGTTTGCAAGGTTCATTACAAGGTTTACGTTTACTTTGCCATTTTCGGGGGTATCCAGCTGACCCAGCAGAAATGCTTCGCTAACATCATCCGGCCCCAGCACCACTGAAAACAGCAGAACATCCTGCCCGTCCACAGTGGCGTGGAATTCGTAGCGGTAGTTGATGCCATCCTCAGAAAGCAGCGGGTAAAGCTTATCCGCAAGGTCTGTGGGAAGATACAGCGGCTTGTAGGGATTCCACATCTCCACGCCGGGGTCTTCTTCGGGTACTTCGTAAAGAAGCTCCTCTTCAACTATCATCTGGTATTCCTCTGTATTTGCAACATCAGTTTTCTTTTTGCATCCGCTCATAAGTCCGGTTATGCCAACCAGCAGAACAAGGGCTAATATAAGCACCCGAGGTTTTGTTTTGCCCTGGTTAAACATCTTATTCTCCTTTCCGCTCCCCGTAGGTTTTTAGCTCGGGAAATGCCCGAATGCCGTCATTTATGTATCCGACCATATCCCTGAAGGTCAGGTCGGTCTCCTTTGCAAATTTATGAATAAAATACCATTTTATGATATGTTTGGCTTTGGGGAATGCACAGGCCAGCCATGCACCCTTGTCAAACATAAACTTTTCATTGAAGCCGCTGAACCATGTGGAGCTGTCCTTGGCACATCTGCCCAGGGTGTAGGGGTAAGAATACACCTTCAGCCCTGCCCTGAAGCACTCCCTCAGAAAGAGGGTATCCTCGCCGCTGCCATAGATGCAGCCGCCGCCGAAGAGGGGGGAAAACCAAAGATTGTGCCTCCTGAGAGAAGAACGGCGTATGGCGATTCTGTATGTGCCGTATCGCATGGAGTTCCATATGCGGCGGCGCTTAAGGGTATCCCTTCTGCGCTCGTACACTTCCCCGCCCTTGGTCATATCCATGCCAAAGAGTATAACGTCCGCCTGAGGCAGCTTTTCGAAGGCCTCCTTTATCCCGGCAAGCTCTCCATCGTAATACTCAATATCGTCATCTGCAAAAAGCAGAATGTCCGCATCGCTGAGGGTGATGGCCATGTTGCGGTTAATTCCTACGCCGCGGGTTGCAGAGGATATCATGCACACCTTGCCAAATTCATGCATCTTCTCACAATACCCCCATTCATTGCACTGATTGGCAATGACGGTGCTGCATTGGAGATTCATCCGCTTATACAGCGAAGTGTCGGCCTGCATCATGGATGCCACCAAAACCTGCAGCGTCATATTTTTCACCTCAAAATCAAAAGATGGTTTTATCGTATGCTTCGGGTGTAGGTATGGAATTCCATGCCATCCCGATAGTCCCTGTATTTTTCCTGAGATGCATGCAGATCCACCAATATGGCGTGTTCCTTACATTTGCGCTGCTCAGGCGATGGAAGTGTCATATAATCGCCATAGAGTATAGTCAGCAGTTCATCATACCGGCAGGGTATGGAAAACTCCTGCCCGCAGAATTCCCCGCGGGTTGTTTCTGCGATGCAGCTTCTGGGGTAAACGCTCCGCGAAAATGAGGATGATCCGCCCAGAAAGCTGTGAACGTATTGAGAATCCGCCCAACCTGCCCTGACCGCCTTAAGGAAGATACCGCCCGGCAGCAGTCTGCATATATTGATGAAAAGTTTTTTCACAACGCTATCGGTATCATATCCCCGTTTATACAGGGCTTTGGCTATTACAACCTTGGAGCATATGTACTGTAGCTTGCGGCCAAAATGGGTCTTTGCGGCGTTGTCGCAGGGGAATATATCCATATAAACTCCCTGATGGGAATCCTTGTCCTTTGGATGATACTTTTCAAGGCAGACAGTGTTGTTGAGCCGCAGTTTGGAAAAAAACATGGGCCAATGTGGAGAGAATTCTTTTTGCAGATAAAAGGTTTCGGTATCTAAAATTTGTTCTGCCTCCTGCAAAAACCGCTCATAATCGCTGCGGAGCATTATTATATCCACATCGTCATCCCACGGAATAAACCCCTTATGGCGAACCGAGCCCAGCAATGTGCCTGCAAAGAGTTCATAAGGAATAGAAAGAACTGTACAGATGCGGTCAAATTCCTTCAGCAGCTTTAATAATGCCTGCTGATGCTCCTGCAGCGATGCAGAAGCGGCGATCCTGTCTGACATACATTTCTCCCTTGTTTCCTATAATTCATGCACAAAATATCAAGCGGGTCGACAAAAACAGGGTATAGATACCCATTCATAATATATTTTACATTTTTTTCAGAAAAAGTCAATGGAATCGAATAATTTACCCCTGTATTGTATGGGTTTCCTTTTACTTCGTAGAATTGTTCATGGTTTTTTTCTTTTTGTCCCGATCGGTATGCATATATTTTTTCTTTTGTTCCTTTAGGGTAAACAATGTGATCCGAACCGCGGTTTTTGCTGTCATACGGCACGGCATAGCTGCATCATCCTCCATTACAATACATCCAGTATTGCTGCTGTCGTCTTCTTTGCTCTTCCCAACACAGGCATATGCACAAAAAATGCCCATATATTGCCCTTTACTCATCTGCTTGAAAAGATTATACTTTTAACAGTGAAGTATGAGTTCCGCGGCCCATACTTCGCTTTTTTATTTTGCGCCCATTCGGCACTATGCGTTTTTCCCTCAGGGCTGTCCCCCCCTGAAGCATTATGATATGACAGGCCGGCCGTCGTATCATATTGGATAACGCCGCTGCTGTATTCGGTGCGTTATTTTTTTAGGAGGAAATATGCCAGTAAACAAAAACTTCAGCGTATCCACCGATATCAAACGAACGCTGTCCAACAGCCTGTTTGAAGTGGTTTCGGGAGATACAGGAAACTCACTTAAGGTTACCGTAATGGACGGGGATTCTCCGGTGGATCTTTCCGGCTGCAGAATCATTGCTCTGTACCGCAGCAGCAGCGGTACTGCCATGCAGGACAGCGCAGAACAGGACAGCGGAATTACCGTCGGCGGCGACAGCAAGAACCAGATTACAGTAGAACTGTTCCCCTCCTGCTACGGCCCCGGGACAGTGGAATGCGAACTGCAGATCTATTCCGGCAGTGACCTTGATACCCTTATCACCACTCCCCTGTTCAATTTCAAATGCCGTCCCAGTCTGCTCAGCGAGGACGCGCTCAATACCACAAGGGAGTATCCCCTGCTGATTCAGCTTATCAATACCTGCAGCGAAATCGCAGAAGCGGAGCAAAAGAGGCAGGAGCTTGCCCGCAAATATCAGAACATAACCGCATCCGTATCCATGCTGGAAGCAAATACTGCCCCCACCGTCACGCTCACCGAGCAGGAGGATGCCATGCATGTATCCTTTGGCATTCCCGTGGGGCCCAAGGGTGATACAGGCGAGCCGGGGCCTGCCGGTCCTCAGGGCATCCCCGGTCCCAGGGGCAGCGCTGGACCCCAGGGCGAACCCGGTCCTGCCGGTCCTCAAGGTGAGCCCGGCCCCAAGGGTGATACAGGCCCTCAGGGCAATACCGGTCCCCAGGGCGAGCGCGGACCTCAGGGCGAGGCCGGTCCCAAGGGCGAGCAAGGTATTCAGGGTCCTAAGGGTGATACAGGCGAGGCCGGAGCAAACGGCGTTGGAGTACACCACATAATCCTTGCAGGAAAAAATGCGGATGGCGGTAATGTTTATACTATTACCATGACTAACGGTAGCACCTATGATTTCACAGCACCAAAGGGAGATCCCGGCAACGGCGCCGCAAACCTTCAGGACGGCGGCACCGGCGGTTCTCTGCGTTCTGTGGGCTCCGGTAATCCCGGCATTTACGGAGGCATGGGAACGAATGCCGTTGCACTTGGCGCAGGTACCCAGGCACCCGGTAACTCCGCCTTTGCCGTAGGGTCATACACCTTTGCTTCAGGCACCAACTCATATGCTGAAGGCTCCCTTACCACTGCAACCGGGATGAACTCACATGCAGAAGGCGGCGGTACTATAGCCGCATCAAGCAATCAGCACGTTCAGGGCAGAAACAACATCGCAGATTCCGGCAGCATATATGCTCATATCGTAGGCAACGGCACTACGGATCAGAACCCATCCAATGCACATACTTTGGACTGGGACGGCAATGCATGGTTCGCCGGCAAAATTAGATCAGGCGGCAAAAGTCAGAACGATTCCGATGCTGCTGACGTTGTCCTGAAGCCTGACCTTGAAAATTATGCATCGAAGTCAGATATAAAAGATGCTGTTTACAAACCCGATCTTGAAGATTACGTCCTCAAGACGGATCTGGAAGGTCTTGGCGGCGGTGCTGCTAACCTTCTTGACGGCTCTGCCGAAGGTTCCGTCAGATCTATTGGGTCAGGCTTGGAAAGCGGCGAGTATACTATCGGCAGGCATGCCTTTGCTCTCGGTTATCTCAGCAGGGCGCAAGGCCGCTACTCTCACACAGAAGGCTACAAAACCACCGCATCCGGCGAATATGGCCACGCAGAAGGTTTTTCCACTGTCGCATCAGGGTTCAACTCCCATGCAGAGGGCAGCAACACGATAGCAAGGGTCAATGCGCAGCATGTACAGGGAAAATGGAATATCGAGGATAACACCAATACACTGGCTCACATCGTAGGTAACGGCACTACCAGTAAACGTTCCAATGCCCACACCCTCGATTGGGACGGCAATGCATGGTTTGCCGGCACCGTCAAGGTAGGCGGCACGAAGTGGAACGATGGCGAAGAGGTAGCCCTCAAATCCGACCTTGCCAATCTCGGCGGAGGCGGCGGCCCCAACGTCCTCAACCCTGACGGCATCATCAAACAAGATCATTTGCCTGCAGGTTTCCCTTATTCTTCCTTTGCAGATATATTGCCCGGAACTACCGTTGGTATTGACGAGGGGCAGGGATTGATAATGGATGCTTTTACACTTGCCGTTGGCGGTGAATACACCGTCACATGGAACGGCACAGAATACATCTGCATGGGTCAGGCATTTAGCGTGGAAGGCGTACCTGCCGTTGCATTAGGCAATGTTGGGGCAATGACAGGCGAAGATCTAACCGATGAACCTTTCCTGATAATCAACTTTGATGCGGAAACTGCAGCTGTGCTGGGTGCATATGCCATGTTTCTGGCTTTGGACGGTTCAGAGACGGTAACACTGGCTATCAGCGGCACGTTGATACAGAAAATCGATTCGGTATACCTGCCTAAAACCGGCGTGGCGAATATCCTTGACGGCACAGGCGTAGGATCCCTCCGTTCCTTGCTCTCTGCCGAAGAATCGGATGAATACCTTCTCTCCAACGGAGCAACGGCTCTGGGCTTCGGAACAAAGGCATCAAGTCAGTTTTCTTTGGCTACAGGTCAGTTTAATATCGAAGACACAGACAACCTATATGCTTACATCGTTGGCAACGGTGACAGTGATGAATACCGTTCCAATGCTTATACCCTTGATTGGAGCGGCAACGCATGGCATGCAGGTAAGGTAGAGTGTTCCGGTGTGATTCTCCGCTCTTCAACCCGAAACAGCAGCAAGAAATTTTTGCTAACTGTGGATGACAACGGTACTTTGTCTGTAAACGAAGTTACCCCCTGATTTTAACTGAACCATTGCGTATTGCTCCTATGCAATATTCCCCTGCCGTAACAGGAAAAGAATTGCTGCCGCGAAAATAAGCAATATTTCCCCGGCAATACAAAAACAGCCCCTCAATTAATGAGGGGCTGTTTTTTCATTTAGATTGATTTTTTATCTGCGGCGATGCTTCTTATGCTTTTTTCTGCCGCCAGAACCTTTCTGCCGTCTGCCGGCAATGAGCAGACCAGCAATTGCTGCAACGCTTGCTACCATTACGGTTACATACAGCGCAATGTTATTGTCGTCGCCGGTGGGAGGTACATCCGAATCAGGCGTTGCGCCGGGAACGGCTGTGCCGCCGGGTGTGGGCGTGGGATCGCCGGGACCGGGTGTGGGTGTGGGCGTGGGAGTGGGAGTAACCTCGGGCTTGACGTAGGTATTACGGAATTCCATATCCCCTGCCAGAGGTGTTGCTCCGCCCTTCTTGATAATGGCCGTGCTTGATTCAAGCTGACCCTCGCCGTTATCCGTTACCGTTACCGCCACATAATAAGCGGTGGTATCATAGGTCATGCCTGCCTCTTCACCCTTAACTTCCTCAACCACATAGTAATGTGTGCCGGTTTCGGTAAGCTGCAGCGCCTTGAAGGTTATCAGACCGTCCTTATCGTTGGATGCTTCAGAAACAAGCTGATCCTTATTCATGGCGGAATCCGCCTTATGAATAGCGAAAGTGAAGTCATGATCTGTATTGGCAAGCTCGCCATTCAGATACTTCTTGGCAGTAAGAATTACGACGGCCGGTGCAGGCTCGTAGCTGTTGGTGAAAAGCAGCTCGCCGTTTTCCACCGTATTGCCGAAGCCGTCCTTTATGACGGTTTCAGCATTGAGCTCGCCGCCATTATCCGTTACGGTAACTGTTACATAGTACTTGGCAGTATCGTATACGATGCCGCCCAGCTCACCGTCAACTTCCTCTATCACGTATTCAAATACGCCGATACGGCTGAAATCAACATCGATAAGGTCAAAGATGAAGAAGCCGTCTTCGTCGTTTGTTACGGTGATGGGCTTGAAGGAGCTGTGCTTATCGGTGGATGACATTCTGAAAGAGAATTCTTCCGCCTTAAGCTCTCTGCCCTCGCCCGTAAGCTTCTTGGTTCCGCTGATAACAGGCCCGGTTGCTGCAGTGGGCTCGTATCTGTTGGTGAATACTACCTGGCATACATTGTCGCTCTTGGGATCCAGCCACTGGTAATCATTACCCTGAGTATCATCCTCGCCTGCATCCACAACGTTCACGCCGTCAGCAGAATTGGTAGCAAGGCCTGTCTTTGTCTTGGCGGAACCTGCACTGAGCAGCTGGCCGCCATCGGCAGATATCTCGGGAATACCGTCGTCGTTTTCCACAGGAGTATTGCCGCCGTTGTCGTTGCTGTCGGACTGGCTGGCAGGTGCGGGTTCGTAGTATACGGTGTTGTCCTCACTGTCGCCCAGAGGATCCACCTTCATGGGCTTGGACTCGATGCTTGCCTCCAGCTTGTTGGCGGTATTGAACTCCACCTCAACGGTGATAAGGTGTACGGTTTCATCGTAGACTATGCCGGGTATCCTGTCCTCAGCCTTGGGGATGGCTTCCCTCAGCAGGTACCTGTAGATGCCCGCATTGGTATAGGTAAGGCCGATATAGGTTTCGCCGGACTCTGAAGTGGGCGCGGAAACCGCAACAGGTTCGGATTCACTGCTGTAACCTTCGTATTCGTACAGGTAGAATACATAGCCGGCAGGGGACTTTTCGCCCGCGGTTGTATCCACCTTCTTGAGGATGTCAATCCTGACGCTGTCGCTGTCCTCTTCAACTTCGGTATAGGTATTTACAAAGCCGATGTTTACCTCGTCCTGATCTTCGCTTACCTTGACATTTTCGCCGTAGCCGGTTACACCGTCAATTTCCAGAACGCCGTCCATCTCCTTATCCGTAACCTCTACGTCAAAGCAGTAAAGACCTGTATCATACTGGATAGTGGGATCGTCGCCCTTTTCTTCGTAAACGCGGAAGGAGTGGGTGCCGGCCCTGTCAAATCCGCCCTCTTCCTCATCAAAGAGCAGGGAATCAAAGCTGAATTTATTATAGCCGTCCCTGGGAACCCATTTGCCGTCCTTCTCCACCATTTCAAATGTGGCGGAGGCTTTGCCCAGTTCCTTCCAGCTGCCCTCGGCTCCGTCTTCGCCGGGGATGAATTTTTCCAGAACAAAAGTGAAGGATTCGTTCAGGTTCCAGTCGCGTTCTTTAAGTATCTTTGTGCCGCCAATGGTCAGCTGGCCTTCGGGCACAGGCGCAGGCTTGTATTCGTTTACAAACTCCGCCCTGTTTTCCCCGCGGGCAATGGTGATAACCTTCGGGTTATCCCCCTTGAGGGTAAAGCCGGTTTCTCCGGCAATATCTTCAGGGGTGAAGATTTCCATGACCTGCACCTCGGTGCCGACCAGCAGATCCTGCAGGCTTACGGCACGTCCGGGCTTGAGGAAAATATCAAAGGTTCCATCGGACTTCACCTTTACGGTTTCCGGCTCCATGCCCTGCCCTTCAAGGACGGATATCTCCTTGCCGGCATAGGCCTCGCCCATGGTCACGGTAAATTTGAATTCCTTATCCTCAGGGATAACATAGCTGTCGCCCAGGGAATGGCTTACGGTTTTGCTGATAACAAGGTCAGCGGACTGCTCGGATATAAACGTATTCAGCAGGGATGGGGATCTGGTGATAACATAAGCCAGAGTGCCGCCCACTACTGCCGTACCTATCAATATAACTGAAAGCAACAGCGCTAATTTTTTCTTGTGTTCACCTAAAAACCTGGTCAAAATGCCGCTGCCTCCTTTCACAAAGATTTAGTATAATATCGGGCTCCGTTTCCCCTAATGCCAGGGGTGATTAATCTGGGTGATTTCGTTATTGAAATAGCCCTGCAGTATATACACAGGGTCGTTCAATTCTGTACCTCCGTTTTCAGGCACAATGCAGCGTGCCTTGATAAGAATCTCATAGCCGTCGTTGCCGTCATCGTCCAGCGCGGCAAGGTCCTCATTCTTTGCATCCTTATCCACATAGAACTGGATAAGGGAAGGCTCGGTCTCTGCGTCCACAGCAAGCTGATTTTTGTAATCCGCATAGAACACGGCGTATCTCTTGCCGGCTATGGTGATATCAGCCATGTTGCTGTACACCCAGTCATTCTTATTCAGATTGCGGTAGATAAGGCCGCCGTCATTGTCGTCATCGCCAAAGATATCGCCCTTGTAGCTGCCCATCTCAAAGGCGAACCACACGCGCACATACACAGGCACATTGCCGGTGTTTTGAACGGTAACGACCCGATCCACCACGTTTTTGAGGGAATCATCGTATACGCTTACGCTTACATCCTTGCCGTTCAGCTCGCGGGTGGCAGTCATCTTAGCCTGGCCAACGGAGGGATAAAGCTCTATGCTGCCGTTCTCGGCAGGAGTTTTAGTCTTGTCATATTTGGGGATTAACTTATATCCATTTTCGTCCCATGTGTATTTCAATATGCCGATGCCGGGCTCGGGTTCTTCGCCGGAACTGCCGCTGCGGGGTTCGCCGGGTTCTTCCGAAGCGGGCTGGGCGGCGCTCTGTGCGTTTGCTGCTGCGGCGGACTGTACGCCGGCGCTGTTTCCGGCGGTCACCGTTTCCCCGGTTTCCGCCTGCTGCATGGGCGGAGCTGCCGGGTTGAGCATTGATGCAGCCGTAATGCATACGGCCACCATAAACGCAAGTATGGCATAAGAGGTTTTCATTCAGGATAACTTCCTTTCTCATATGGGCGAGCCGCCCCAAAGCCGAATTACTTAAGCGGCGTTCAAAGGGCACAAGCGGGCCTGTACCCTTTGAACGCCCCCCACCCGGGGTGGTGGGGTGGCGGGGTTAAAATTAGTTAGTTATTTGCCGCTTTCCAAGCGTCAAGCGTATCGTAGTTAATTCCATTATCAACGAAAGCACCAACAGTTGCGCCATCCTCGATGGTGAAGTTGACCCTGTTCTTGTCAGTAATCGCAGACAGGTCGATTGTACCAACGGTTGCGCCGGCCTTGATGGTAACACCGTACTTGGTAGTATTCATGTTGCCGCGAATAACCATGGTCTCAACCTCAGAACCGGCAGCAACGGTAACCTTTGCCTGATTCCAAACATGGATAGAACCAACCTTGCTGTTGTTGAGGGTTGTATCAGAGTAGTTTACCACCACCATATCATATACAGGCCACATGGGGTCAGTATCCAGTGCGCTCAGGGTAGTACCGGTAACCTCACAGTTGTTCATAACAAGCGTTCCGTATGCGGTAAGAGCAGGAGAAACGTTGGCTGAGAAAGATACAACCTCAGCATCAACAATGTTTACATTGTTGAACTCGGTATTGTACCAATTGGAGCTGGAATTCACATAATGTCCCGCCATTACAGACTGCATGGTGCCGGTGATGGTAAGATCTTTTACGGTTACCTGCTCCCCATTTGCAGAGGAGAATATCATTGCCATCAGGGGGATAGTACCATTGTTTGTCCAGTCGAAGGTCTGAGCATCAGATGCAACCATGGTCACAGTGTTTCCGTTGCCGTTAACTGTATATGGTTCGGTGGCAGTATAGTTGCTGTACAGAGGCTTATCAGTCAGGATGTAGTCGTTTTCCAAAGCAAGATCTCCGGTGGTAGCGGTTTCTGCTTCAAATACTACATCCATCCAAGGATGATTGGTAGTGGTGATTTCGCCGAAAGCTTCATCCAGAGCAGTCTGTGCATCGGCAAAGCCGGCAGCCTGTACAGCCTGGGAGAAGACCAGAACTTCCCAGGTGTCGCCGAACTTAGCGCAGTCTTCATTGGTAGCCTTGGAATCAAGGAACAACTGCATCAGGGAAGGAGCGGACTTGTCACCGGCAGCAAGGGCATTAGTGTAAACAAAGGACGCAATGTAGTAATCAACGTCACCGATTTTGGTAACAAAGCCGCCTTTGAGTTCAACACC
>JAZNUG010000135.1:0-5786 GCA_045592165.1 Clostridia bacterium
CTGCGATGCCGAGATTAACTACTGCGGCAAGGGCAAGGTAGAGGTTGTTCCTTATGTTAAGGTTAACGTAGCTTGCGGCGGTTATGAGTTCCAGGCTAACTCCTGCGCCGGTGCTGTAGCTTCCGAAGACATCTTCTGGGCTGTAAAGCTGACCGTTTTTGCTAACCCCGATCACCCCGAGAACAACACCGAAGCTACCGCTACTTGGTGGTCCGAGGCCGTTCTGACCGTTGAAGCTTCTGACGAAGTAGACTTCGAGACCGATACCTTTGACGCTTTCGAGACCGAAGCCGTTATCGACTGGCAGGCTGACGAAGACGAAGTTTACTACTTCAAGAATGGCACTTTCATCCACGAGGATGACGTAGAAGACCTCGAAGACGAAGTTCTGTACATCGAAGGCGTTCTTCCCGAAGCTAAGGTTGCTGACGTAGAAGTTTGCGCTACTCTCGAGTCCTACAGCAATGGCGTTGGCATTTGGGTATTCGGTGATTACACTGTAGCCGTTGAGGAAGATTACCTCCTCGTAACCGATGGCGAAGATACTTTCGAGTATGCAGTAACCGAAGAGGGTGAAGTAGTTTCCGCTACCTCCGCCGCTTTCGCTGCTGAAGTTAACAGCTTCTTCAAGCTCAACGGCTGCACTCTCGGCACCTGCCTCACCGCTTCCAACGTAGAGAACAACTTCGGTTGGGACGATGAAGTTGAGTTCTGCGCTCCCTGGTCCGCCAAGGCTGCTGCTATCGTAGACGCTGAGTGCGTAGTAGCTATCCCCAAGACCGGTTCCGTATCCGTAGTTGCCTACGCTGTAATGGCTGTAGTAGCTGCTGCTGGCATGCTCAAGAAGTAATTAAAACTTCACATTAATTAATCCGCTTTGCCCGATTCGCTCGGGCAAAGCGTCTGTAATTCCACTTGGGCTTAGCACAAGGAAAACCTCCCGCAAGGGAGGTTTTTTTGTAGGGGTTGTTTTGCCGCCTTGCCCTGCCGTCAATATTGCAGAGATGGGATCGGATGATAATCTGGGCCTTTTTGTTAACATTTTCCCTTTCCGTTGACAGAAAGAGGGATTTATAAGTATACTCCAGCTATGAAGGTATTAATAAAGAAACAACTGTTAATATATACCCTGCTGGCGGCGCTGCTGCTGCAGGGCTGTGCAAAGGCCCCCGAGGCGGATGACACGGTGGTAATCCTCACCGCGCCTACCGTTGCCCCGGTGGTCACTCCTATGCCCACCCCGGAAGCCACCCCAACTCCCGAGCCCACTCCCAAGCCAAAGGCCACCCCAAAGCCAAAGGATGAGGACAAGGATAAAGATAAGGACAAGGATAAAGATAAAGCCACTCCCAAGCCCACGGAAAAGCCCAAGGGTAATTCCAAAACTCCCAACAGGGACAACTACACCCCTGTTGAGCTGAAGAAGTACAACACCAAGGTGGAGCCCTTTACCGCAAAGACCAGCGACGGCGGCAGCATCACCGAAGGATACTTTGCCGAGGGAAAGCTCACCATAGTGAATATGTGGAGCACTACCTGAGGAATATGCGTTAGCGAGATGGGTCGTCTCGCCGAGATACAGAAGGAATACGCCGGCACCGGTGTGCAGTTCATTGGCGTTGCCATGGACGTAATAGGCTGGGGCGGCGATAACGGGGAGGTTGCCCGGGGATATATTTCCAGCACCAAAGCGGATTATCCTCATGTGGGCAATACAGTAGAGCTTACCCAGAACCTTACCTATATTCCCTCCACACACATTTACGACAGCTCCGGCACCATGATAGCCAAGGTGACCGGCGAACATTCCGAGAAGGACTGGATAAACATCATCGAAACCCTTATGGCGGACAGGTAAAAATGCAGTAAACAAAAAAGCACCCCCGAAGGGGTGCTTTTTATTGCAGATGGAGATCGAGGGAATTAATTCCTCTGGCTTATCCCACGAAGGGATTGGCAAAGAAGATGTTGAATATAAACTGATCCATAAGCACCAGAACGCCCAATACGGCGGTGTAGATGCCGAAGCCCACAAGGCTCTTTTCCCGGATAAGCTTAAGCATAAGGCGGATGGCGAAATAGCCGCTGACTGCTGCTGCAAGGGTACCGATGATTATATGGCTCCAGCTGAAGGCGCCGATGCCGTATTCCATAACGTCGGGCAGCTGAAGCACAAGAGAGCCCAGTATGGCAGGGATGGACAGCAGGAAGGAATACTCCGCCGCATCGTCCTTGTCAAGGCCGAACAGCCTTGCGCCGGTGATGGTGCTTCCGCTGCGGGAAAGGCCGGGGAATATGGCGATGCCCTGCATTACGCCTATGCCGATTGCGCCGGGGACGGACAGCTTTTCAACGGGGTTGCTGCCTCTGGCCCTGAATTGATTGACAAACAGCACGACAGTGGTAAGCAAAAAACCGAAGCCCAGAAGGCTGCCGCCGAATGCGCCCTCAAAGGTATCCTTGAATATCAGCGCAAGGGCTACCGTTGCAAGGGTGGAGATAACCAGCAGCAGGGTGAGCCGCTGGAAAGGCTTCTTAAGCAACGCCCATATCTTTTTGCGGTAAACCACGAAAACTGCGGCCAGCGTGCCCATGTGCAGCATTATGTCAAAAAACAGGGCGCCTTCCTCTATGCCGAAAATATTCTGCAGCAGCACCAGATGTCCGGAGCTGGATACGGGCAGAAATTCGCATAAACCCTGTACTATGCCCAGAATTGCGGCATTGATTATGTTCATTTAGCTCCTCCAAATAATGTTATCACTTCCATATATTACCACAGTTCTTTCCGGATTTATGCAACAATATGTAAACAATGGTTAATTTGCACCCCTTTGTGTACAAACTGTATATGGGTGTCCCTTTTGCATGCAGCATCTTCCATTGCCATGAAGACGGGTTTACTGCTATGATTCCTGTGCCGGCAGGGCGGGAGGCATCCCGCGAATACATTATCGGCTCACTTGCACAGCCGATACATTTTGTGAAAGGGACCAATTTACATGAAAAAACTTATTGCCATAGCCACGGCCTTTGTTATGACCATGACCATGACAAGCGCATTGGCCGCCTTTAACTGGACCAACCCCGTTGTAAACCGCACCGGCAAGGCTACCGTTGAAGTTATTCCTTACGTTAAAATATCCGACGGCTCCGGCGGCTTCTGCTGGAAGGTATCCCGCAATGCCCCTGCGGTAAGCAGCGAAAATGTTTACTTTGCGGTCAAGCTGACCGTTGCCCCCAATCCTGACCCCGCATGGCTGGATAACGCATCCGTTGCCCTTGAGGCGGCGGGTCTTGACCAAGGCTGGATCAATGAAAACTATTCCGATATTCCCCTTGCGGATATAGACAGGGAAGCTGACAAACAGGCGGTGTATTACCTTACCCGCAGCGATACTGAAAGCAACGACATCGCCCCTTCACCCTGGAGCAGGCTGGATAAGTCCTTCACCCTTGAGGATAACGTGGAAGCAAGGGATTCCCTGTGCATATTCGCCGTACCTGTGGCCAATTCCAACAAGGCTCAGCTCTGCGCCACCCTCACCTCCAGCTTCGGCACCGGAGAAACCAACTTCACCGCCGGCGATGTGGGCAAATATTACGTTACCTTTGCCGACGATGCGCTGAGCATATACCGTGATGACACTGCAGCGGAGGATGAATACCTTGTGCGCTACACCATTGACCCCGCCGCGGAAAAGGTGATCTCGGTTACCAACAGGGCCGGCAGCGTCGCCCCCTATGACTATGCTTCCATCCGCACCTTCTTCGGCATAGACGTGGGCACAAGAATGAACCAGAAGCTGATCAACGCCAACTTTGGCTGGAATGACCAGTCCCAGAGCTGCTTCAAGTGGGGCGGCAAGGCAGTGCCCACTCCCGGTGTGGATACTTCCATCCCCAAGACCGGCGATGCTTCGGTTATCGCATATGCCCTTATGGCGGTGACTGCGGCGGCAGGTATGCTTATCAAAAAGTAACATCATTAACCCAATTAAAAAAGGCTTCCGCAGGGAGGCCTTTTTTATTATGGAGGGCTGAACGGTCATTGTGAATTTTGCGATAATATTCCCGAAAAAACGTTGTTGCCTTGCAAAAAATGATGTAACATATAATGTATAAAAGCAAAGAAGGAGGGCCGCCATGGAGGAATGGGTAAAGAGGGGATATCTCAACGAAGATTTCCGCCTGTTTCACATTCGGGACAGAATAGAGCTGGAGCTGAATTATCACTATCATGAATTTGACAAGATAGTGGTATTCCTTTCCGGGAAGGTCACCTACGTGGTGGAGAGCAAGGCGTACTTCCTCAATCCGTGGGATATCGTGCTGGTGCCCCATGGGCAGATTCACCGACCCATAATCGACACCAGCCAGCACTACGAGCGCATTACCCTGTGGATAAAGGCGGACTACCTGAAAAACAACAGCCTTGGCGGGGATGATTTGCGCAAATGCTTTGCCAGGGCAGAGGAAAAGAGCTTTGCGCTTATCCGCCCCGACAGCAGCGCCCGTGTAACCCTTATGAAGCTGCTGAACAATACGGAAACCGCCATGAAGTCCAAGGAATTCGGCAGCGAAGTAATGTACCGCACATCCTTTCTGCAGTTCCTTGTGGAGCTGAACCGCATTGCATTGGCTGACGCAACGGATAAAAACACCGCGGCATTCCGCAGCGATCCCAAGCTGGACGAGATAATAGCCCATATCAACGCAAACCTTACAGAGGATCTGTCCCTGGATACCATAGCAAAGCAGTTCTATATCAGCAAATCCTACCTTATGCATAAATTCAAGGAAACCACAGGCTGCCCCGCCCATAGGTATATTCAGCAGAAGCGGCTGATGCTTGCGGCGGATCTGATCCGGGATGGTATGCCGGTGGTGGATGCGGGGGCAAAGTGCGGCTATGGGGATTATTCCGCCTTCCTGCGTGCCTTCAAAAAGCTGTTCGGGGTTAACCCCAGCGATATAGCATAGTACTTTGATTTATCTTGAAGACATATGGCATATGTATTAAAATATATGAAGATATTTATGCTTGTCATATCATTTTTTCATCATATCGGGAGGTGAACTGATGGCCACCATTACCTATAAATGTTTAAATTGCGATGCAGATTTGAAATTCCGTCCTAGCACGGGAGATTTCGGCTGTGATTATTGCGGCAGTTCCTTTACCAAGGAAGAGCTGGAATCCACCGCTCACCAGGATAGCCTTGTGGATGAGCAGGCAGAAGGTGTGGGCAATGCGGAATCCCCCACAGCGGTGGTATACAGCTGCCCCAGCTGCGGCGCAGAGCTTGTTACCGACTCTACCACCGCCGCCACGTACTGCTTCTATTGCCATAATCCCGTAATCATGACGGGACGGCTTTCCGGCGAATTCACCCCGGACAGCATTATTCCCTTTGAAATTCCCAAGGAGCAGGTTAAAAAGCAGCTTATCGACTGGTGCAAGGGCAAAAAGTACATCGACGACGGCTTCTTCAGCGAAATGCAGCTGGAAAAGCTTACCGGTGTTTATTTCCCCTTCTGGCTGGTGGATGGCTCGGTAAAGGCCACCCTCGGAGCGTCGAGCAATTCCCTCAGGGTATGGCGCATAGGGGATATCGAATACACCGAAACCACCCAGTACTCCCACGTAAGAGGGGGCGATGTGGATATAAAGGAACTTACCATGGGCGCCCTCAGCCGGGAGGATGCGGAGCTGCTCAACGGCGTATATCCCTATGACCTGAGCGCACTGAAAAAATTCGACATGAAGTACCTTGCGGGCTTTA
>JAZNUG010000136.1:0-20315 GCA_045592165.1 Clostridia bacterium
GTGGATGAATTGGAATTTTACCATGAGATCCCTTGCGGTGATTTATTTGAAGGGAATGATTCGCGGGAACGGATTGTGATTTTTTTATTACCTTATAAAAATTAGAAATGAAAGTTAGGGCAGCGCCCATGTGCTGATGAATGACCCAACCAAGGGGCATGGGATTTATAGTGAAAATATGCCGGATGCGGCGGGATAAAAAGTATGACAGGGATTAACCTTCCCTGTCATTTATTTGCAGGATATGCTATAATTCAGTGAGTTATACGGAAGCTGGGAAAGACAAATGAAAAAGAAGTGTTATATCCTGTCGCTGTGCTCTTTCGCATTAGCTCTTGCAATTTATGTATTTACATATTTTCTGTATCATTATATGGGCCCGTAGGGACACTTTGTTTCCGTGTATCGGGAAACGGCCGCAAAGCCCCTGATTACTATGCTTTTCGGAGTTTGGGGTGTAACATTTCATTTTGCCGGAGTGATGAGCCTGCTTATCGGCAAAATCTTCTTCTCAAAAGAACAGAGAAAAGAATAAATGGAACAACTGACAACGGGGGCGAAAGCCCCTTTTTGCATACCAAAACCCACACCGAATAAGTGTGGGTTATATTGATTTTTATCTTCTTACAGCGGCTGCACCTTCAGCAGCGCCTTTTTTGTTTCTGCATCCGCAAAGGATGCTTCTATGGCGTAGTTGTTCATCCTTACTATATCTTCATCCTCAAAGCCCATTCTGCGGCAAAGGTCGTATTCCTTTTCCAGGTCGGTATCCAATACCGTAAGGTTGTCGGTATTTACCGTTACCCTTGCACCCTTTTTATACAGAACATACAGGGGATGGGTTTCATCGCAGGAGAGACCGTATTCGTAGGAAAGACTGCTGTCAGGACACATTTCCAGGGTTACCCTGCGGGCGATAACTTCCTCCGTAAGGGCGGGGTCAAGGGCTGCCTGGTATCCGTGGCCAATGCGTGACGTGCCGTATTTAAGCGCTTCGCCGACGGTGAATTCGCTGTGGGTTGTGGCGGGGATGCCAAGCTGATCTGCCAGTTCAAATATGTCAGCATATTCCGGCATTCTGTACTCATACCCGGCCATATCCACGGCACATACCCCCTTGCCAAGATACTTTGCGGCAAGCCGAATTGTTTCCATGTTTTCAGTGTGGTTTTGTGCAGGATCGCAGTGGTTCATGGTGCAGAGTATCAGCCCAGCTTTCAGGGCAGTGCAGTTATTCAGCCCTTCATTCAGACCCTGAATGGCGGCAAGAACGGCATCTTCCTGCGTCATTTCTCCATTCAGATGATACTGCGGGGCAAAGCGAAGCTCCGCATAAATCAATCCTTCGCGATCCAACCGTTCTACCAGTTCACGGGTGACGCGGCTAAGTCCTTCCGGCGTTTGCATAACCCTCAGAGGCGGATTGAATGTGAGGAAATCCGGATCATACTCCCCTTCGGGGATGGTCATTGAGAGGCGTATATCCTCCACAGACAGTTCGCATTCCGGCTTAATATTGTACCTGCGGGCAAGCTCATATACTGTTTCCGGCTGCACAGAGCCGTCTATATGCAGATGAAGATCTATCTTATTCAATATTTTCATTATCAGTCCTCCGTGGGTGGGTATATATGAATTATACAACATAAGGAAGTTGACTGCCATGGGTTTGCGAAATGGAAGTTATCAGACAGTGCGTTTTGCTATACAATCTGAGGTAAGAATGATAAAGTAATATAAGAACTGTCGAATGAATAATTGAAAGGCAAATACCAATGAAAAAATTGTATCAGAAAGACCCGGTGTGGTTTGCGGTATTGTGGATAATCGTATATGTGGCGGGGTTCAGCACAGCGGACGTGATTTCCGAAAACATAGGCGTGCCAAAGCTGATCACCGTACCGGTTGGATTGATTCTTTCCCTTATCATCATGGGATTTATTCGCAGGGAGGGATTGACGGAGCACCTTGGCCTGTGCAGATTCAAGGGCAGTAAGAGGGATTTTATCTTTTTTATTCCGCTGATTATTATTTCTTCTGTTAATCTGTGGAATGGACTGCAGAAGGGCGGTTATGTGCTTGCGGCGGTGCCCGGTGTAATAAGCATGTGCCTTGTGGCATTTCTGGAGGAGGTCATATTCCGCGGATTTCTCTTTAAAGGAATGAGCAGGGACAACCTGAAGGTCGCTGTGGCGGTGTCTTCTCTCACCTTTGGCTTTGGACATATTATAAATCTGCTGCTGGGTGAGCCGGTATTGGAAACACTTCTTCAGCTGATATACGCATCAGCCGTGGGCTTTTGCTTTACCGCTGTATTCATTGCAGGCGGCAGCATTATTCCGTGTATTCTCTCCCATGCAACGGTAAATTCCCTCAGTATTTTTGCAGTACAGCCTTCTGACAGAGGGCTTGTGATTACAGCGGCAGTGCAGACGGTTGTCAGCATTGCATACGGTGCATGGCTGCTGCACAGGCGCAGCTTATCACAGCAAAAAATACGGGCCTGATATGGCAAAAGTCCGCAGACAGTGATATTATAAATAAAAAAATACAGCTTTTGCCGTTTCTGTATCAAACGTCATCATAAGGAGATTCATGAAAAAGACGTTTTATTCAGAGATGGCATATTTTATTGGCATAATATTGCTTGCACTGGGTACGGCAATGATGGAGCAGGCGGATTTTGGCATGTCTATGGTTGTTGCTCCGGCGTATCTGCTGCACTTGAAGTTGTCAGAAACATTCGCTTTTTTCTCCTTTGGCATGGCGGAGTATGTATTGCAGGGCCTGCTGCTGATAATCATGTCCATAGTACTGGGACGGTTTAAAAAAGCATATCTGTTTTCATTTATAACGGCTGTGTTTTATGGCCTTGTGCTGGATGCAATGCTGGGCCTGATGGGATACATACCCGGCTACGGGATGGCATTGAGGGTGGTATTTTACATAATGGGCATGATAGTGTGCGCCGTTGGCATAGCAATGTTGTTTCATACTTATATACCCCTTGAAGCATATGAGATGTTTGTCAAAGAGGTATCGGCCAAGCTTGGCATGGATATCAACAGATTCAAAACCGTATATGACTGCACAAGCTGTGCCGTTGCGGTGATAATGTCATTTGCATTCTTCGGCTTTGGGCATTTTGAGGGGGTGAAGCTTGGAACGGTAATATGTGCGCTGGTAAATGGTTGGATGATCGGCCAATGTTCAAAACTGCTTGAGAGTATATATGAGTTTAAAGACCGTGCAAACTTTGGCGATTTTTTTCAAAAATAAAAAATGATTTCGTGAATCGGTTGGAAACGGCCGGCAAAAGTGATAAAATATACAATGAATATTTAACGAAAACGGTAACGGAAGGACTGCCCATGATTAAACACAAGGTTCTTATTGCAAAGGATCACAGCGCGTTCTGTCATGACCTGGCAGACTATCTGGGCGAGATGTCCATATTCGAAATAATGCCGTTTGCCTATGACGGATATCAAACAATACAGCGTATTGCCGTTGAAAAGCCTGACATATTGCTGCTGGACGCGGTGCTGCCAAATATGGACGGCATCAGTGTGCTGAAAAAGCTCAATGCAATGGGCTTATCAGAGGGGATACGTATAATCGTGATGGCTCCTTTTAATAACGAGGAAATGATAGACAAGCTGACAAGGCTTGGCGCACTGTACGTAATACAGCTGCCGGCGGTACCTTCCATGGTATTCAGCCGTATTGTGGATTTTGCCATCGACGATAATATTACTCTCAGGGAAGCGGAAGAAAGAAAAGAGGAGAGCCGCACAGAGCTGAGGGATACGGTAATATCCAATTATCTCAATGCCATAAGAGCGCCCATCAATCTCCTCGGATACAAGCTGGCAAGGGCGGCGGTAACCTACTGCGTGGATAACTATGACAGGCAGCCCTACATTACCAAAGAAGTTTATCCCTATGTTGCAGAGCTTTTTAATGCTACGCCAAAGCAGGTTGAGCGCAATATCCGCACATTGATCGAAGCAACATGGCAGAGGGGAAATATGGAAAACATAAATAAGCTTTTCGGTTATTCCGTAAGCCAGCATAAGGGACGGCCAACAAATAAAGAATTTATAGCCCTGCTTACAGAGCGCAGCGTCATGCGCATCCGCCAGAGATAAAACAAATGTAATTTATACCCTGTATGTTTCATAGTTTATTAAAAATGGGACATGCGGGGTTTTGTTTATGAAAAGAATACATGTACAGTGGTATATAGTATGTTTTGCGGTGGTGATGGGTTTTACCGCTGGAGCGGCAACAAGCCTGGATGCAGGATATATAGACAGTTCGATTGCTGCCATGGGTGAAGTACAGGGTGGAATCCTGCTGAGTCTTGCGCTTTTAAGCATGCTGTGGAATACGGCACTGTACAGCCTCTGCAGAATTTTCACCGATAAAACAGGAAGGATTCTGTCTGTTTTAATGCTGTGGTTCAAGACAATGCTTATGGGATTTTTCTGCAGGGGATTATGGGCAAACGTCAGCGGAATAAAGCTGATGCTCATGCTGCTTACGGTGTTGGGCGGCGGCTGCATATGTGCAGGAATGACAATGGAGGGGGAGGACGCCAAAGCCAGGGGAAGACGGTTGGCGGTTTGGCTTTGCGGTATAACAGTAGAGGGGATAATTATCCCTTCCGCTGCGAGAACATACGCCCTGATATTTAACTGAATTGACTGGCCGGGCAGAGAAATGGTAAAATCAAACTACATACAATGCAATCAAATCTTACGAAAGGCGTTTTAAAATAATGGCGGATAAAAGAGCGATAGTTATAGTAATAGACAGCGCCGGTATAGGCGCATTGCCTGATGCAGCAGAGTTCGGCGACGAAGGCGCACATACCTTTGGGAATATATATAAATCCCGTGGAAAGCTGGATATCCCTAACATGAGAGCGCTGGGCATTGCCGCAATTGAGGATGCCCGTCTGGAGCCTTTTAACGGTGAAATACAGGGATGCTACGGCCGCGCTGCCGAGATGACCAAGGCAAAGGATACCACCTGTGGCCATTGGGAGATGACGGGAATTATAATGGATGAACCCTTCAGAACATACCCCAACGGCTTCCCACCCCATATTATGGAGTCATTTGAAGAGGCCGTAGGCAGGGGAACCCTTGGCAACAAGGTAGCGTCCGGCACTGCCATAATTCAGGAGCTGGGTGACGAGCATGTTGCGACCGGCAAGCCCATAGTATACACCTCTGCGGACAGTGTATTTCAGGTTGCGGCCCATGAGGAAGTTATACCTCTTGAGGAACTTTACTCCATGTGTGAAAAGGCTCGTGCCCTGCTTAAGGGAAAGGATCTTGTGGGCCGTGTAATTGCCCGTCCATTCCTTACGGGGGAAAATGAATACGTACGTACCGAAAACCGCAAGGATTATGCAATTCCCCCGATCGAAGATACCATTCTGGATGGTCTGGTGGCAAAGGGATATGAAACCGTTGCCGTAGGCAAGATTGAGGATATCTTCTTCAAGCGCGGCATCACCACGGTAAATCACACCAAAAACAATCCGGACGGTATTGAAGCAACAATCGAATACATAAAGGCTGGTACAGGAGATTTCATTTTCACAAACCTTGTGGATACCGATATGCTGTATGGCCATCGCAACGATGTGGAAGGCTATGCTCTTGCACTGGAAGCCTTTGATGCAAAGCTGCCTGAAATCACTTCCGCAATGCAGGATGGGGATATACTCATCATCACTGCAGACCATGGCTGTGATCCTGCATATCCCGGTACCGACCACACCCGCGAATACATTCCCATTCTTGTATGGGGCAAAAATGTGAAGAAGGGCACAGACCTTGGCACAAGGGAAACCTTTGCGGATATTGGCAGCACCGTATTCGAATACATTACAGGCGAGCCCTGGCGCACCGGCAAATCCTTCCTCAATGAAATAATTTAATAATAACGCAATAACGGCCTCCTTTGCCTAATAGATATATACATAGGGCAAAGGAGGTCTTATCATGCTGAAAAAGTGTATTTGTACGGTATTGGCTGCTGGGGTTTTATTCAGTAACGGTTTGGCTTTTGCTGAGGAATATCCTGTGGATACAAGTGGGATAAAGGCTGCAGTTGTAATGGAGCAGAGCAGCGGCAAAGTGGTGCTGGATTATAACGCAGATGAGAAAATGGAAACGGGTGGATTATCCAGACTGCCTGTTTTACTGGCGGTCTGCAATAAAATCGACAGCGAAGCAATATCCCTGACGGACAAAATAACTGTAAGTCCGACGGCGGCAAAGGTTAACGGCCCCACGGCTTTTCTTGAAGCATACGAACAGATGGAAGTATCTTCCCTTTTAAAGGCGGCGGTTATGATATGCGCAGGTGATGCCACATATGCCCTTGGAGAAGGCATATATGGCTCCGCCGAAGCCAGTGCGCTTGCTGTCAATAATACTATGGCTGATATGGGCGTGGATGCGGCATATACGGATATAACCGGTAACGGAGTGATATTGTCGGCAACCGAAATTGCAAGGATAGGCGCCGCGCTTATGCAAAGCCGCAGCTTTTTACTGTACAGCGGACTATATTACGACAACATTCAGCATACGGACGGACGAGTGACGGAACTGGCAAGCTCAAATAAACTTCTGAAAAGCTGCGTGGGCGCAAACGGGGTGGGAACGGGATCCTCATCCGCCGCAGGATATTGCGGGGTATTCTCGGTAAAAAGGGGTAATACGGGCTATATATGCGCCGTGCTCGGGGCGCAGAACTCCTCCCATCGGGCTGAGAAGGCGCAGAGCATGCTGGAGTATGCCTTTGCTGCATACGATGTTAAAATCCTTGCATCCGAGGGAGATGTGATTGAACACGGTGTGCCCGTAAAATCCGGAACGGCAGCCAGTGTGCCGCTTATTGCAAAGGAAACCGGCGTTGCGCTTATACCGAAAAATGCCAAGCTTCAGGAATTCAGAGAAGTACCCGAAATATTGGAGGCACCCTTATCCACAGATGAGGTTGTGGGTAAAATTACTTATACTCTGGACGGTGAAACAGCAGGGGAAGTGGAACTTGTATGCGCAGAGAGTGTGGAGCGGGCTAACGCGGTGGACTATATCAGAATGTCGCTGCTGCAATGGCTTCATTGCTGATATAGTTAAGTTTGTTGCATAGTCTTCCCGGATGACGTATAATAAACTTAACTATGAACATCGGGAGATAAGCAGTTGTTAGGCAGTGTTTTTTCCGGCTCCGCCGGTTCCTTCATAATGGAATTATTGTACAGGATGCCCGCCATTCTTGTTGCTCTGGCATTCCATGAATGGGCGCATGCCTATGCGGCATACCGCCTTGGAGATCCCACGGCATTCAATTTCGGACGCATGACGTTGAACCCTCTGGCTCATCTGGATCCATGGGGTTTCGTTATGCTTGCATTGTTCCGCTTTGGTTGGGCAAAGCCGGTGCCCATAAGTCCCCGCAACTTTAAAAACCCAAGGCGGGATGAAATAATCGTAGGCCTTGCAGGTGTAGTAACCAATCTGTTACTTGCCTTTGTGGCAATGGGTGTGTTTTACGGCATTGCCGCCACCGTAGGCCTCAGAAATGCGGCGTTGAATACCGTTATTTACTACTTTTATTTTATCAATCTCAGTCTTTGTGTTTTTAATCTGCTGCCCATTCCTCCGCTGGACGGATATCAGGTATTCTCCTGCCTGTTTGCCCGCAAGGTGGGGCTCAAGCCTTTTCTTTTCCTTGAAAGGTATGGCTTTATGATACTGGTTATATTGCTTGCAACAGGTACGCTGAGCAATATAATGTCTGTGGCGGTAAACTGGCTGATGAGCGGCATGATTGCCATATACAGCGGCCTTTTTGGCCTTATCGGTTTGATTTAAATGAGTTACGAAGTTAAGCTTTCCCGCTTTGAGGGGCCACTTGATCTGCTGCTGCATCTTATCGAGCAGGCAGAGGTGGATATAAAGGATATATTCATATCCGAAATAACCTCCCAGTATCTGGAGTATATGAACCAGATAGAGGAGCTGGATATGGACACCGCCAGCGAGTTTTTAACCATGGCGGCAACATTGGTATACATAAAATCCCGTTCGCTGCTGCCCCGCCCGCCAAAGGAAAATACCGAGGAAGAGGAAGACCCGGCAGAGGCACTTATCCGTCAGCTGCGTGAATACAGAGCCGCCAAGGAAGCAGGAGAAAAGCTTGCCGAATTATTAAAAGAGGCAAGCGGAGTGTATACAAAGCTCCCCGAAGAATTTGCCTTGCCGCCCCAGGAGATAAACTGGGAGGAATCCTCCACACAGAGTCTGCTCCGCGCATTTGCGGAGCTTATGGACAGGAGGCGCATGGAGCGTGCTTCTGCAATAGACAAGCAGGAGGTGGTGAACGACCAATTCACCATCCGTCGTCAGTTGGTGAAGATAAGGGATCGACTGAGGGAGAAAAATACCCTGCGGTTTGAGGCATTGTTTGATGAAGATGCATCCAAGATAGAGATGATCGTTACCTTTATGTCTCTATTGGATATGCTGATGAGGGGCGAGATAACCATAAAGCAGTCCGCGCCCTATGAACCCATAAATATTACCGCCCTTAATATTCGGGAAGACGATGAGGATGCCGAATATATGGACGAGCAGTAAGGATGAAATAAATGCAGGATACACGATTTTCCGCAATAGAGTGCATATTGTTTGTTTCCGGTGAGCCGGTATCCATCGTTCAGCTTCAGCGGGCGCTGGATATGACCGGTATAGAGATAAATGCTGTTATCCAGCAGATGGAGGAGCTTTATCGCACAGAGGAGCGAGGAGTACAGCTGTATATTACCGACGATACGGTACAGCTGGTATCCAATCGCAAGTATGCAAACTACGTTGAAGAACTGCTTCAGCCCGCCCAGACCAAGAGCTTTTCTCAGGCAATGCTGGAGACCCTCTCCATAATTGCCTACCGTCAGCCTGTTACACGCTCGGATATAGAGTCTGTACGCGGAGTAAGGTGCGATTATTCTGTAAGCCAGCTTTTAAAGCTGGGGCTTATTCAGGAGATGGGCCGAAAGGATTCCGTCGGCAGGCCCATGACATTTGGTACAACCGATGCTTTCCTCCGTCAGTTTGGCATACACTCCATCGAGGAGCTGCCGGAATACGGCGCTTTTGCTGAGGACGAGCCTGAAGAGCAGGCTGCGGAATAATAAAAATACCATATCTTTCAAATACTAAGGGCCATGATAACCATGGCTCTTTATATTTTGTCTGCATCTGCTTTGCTTTTAATGACGGGGGCAAGGATAAGATTCAGATTAATCATGGAATTGCGCCAGGCCCGGCTTTATGTGGAAGCAGGGATCCTTTTTGGCATGCTTAAGCTGCAGGGCGAGGCTGTGGCATGCTGGTTTCCGTTTACACTGTATGTAAACGGAAAACCACATTCCTTGCCCAGGCGCAAACAAAAAACCTCTTTACCGCAGCATATATGGAACGGTACGGAGTTCAGCAAATTGAATATCACTTCCGTAGTGGGAGTAAAAGACGACGGAGCAGCAAGCGTAATTACTGCGGGCATATTAAGGGAAATATTGAGGGAAGCCTCCTTGCTTTTAAATCCTCGTGAACTGTCTGTTATTTCGGTTCCATCGTTTGATCGGGATGTATTCTGGGTGGAATTGGAAGGCATAGCAAGGCTGCATCCGACGCAGATTATTTGTGCTGCCATACGGCAAAAAATATCCAAAATGCGGAAGGGGAAAGAGAATGACACATCCTGTTGAAAACATAATGAGAACCACCATGGAACAGCTTAAAGCCATGGCAGACGTGAATACCATAGTTGGCAATCCCATACTTACGGCGGGAGAAACAATGATACTGCCTGTTTCAAAACTGTCCATGGGATTTATATCAGGCGGAGGGGAATACGGCTCAGAAAAAAAGCTTACTCCTATACAGAAGAGTGCAGAGGAAATGAAGGAATACAGCAGCTATCCCTTTGCGGGGGCAGCCGTGGCAGGAATGACCATTACACCTCTGGCTTTTTTGTCTGTGAATAACGGATGCGTGAAGGTTATGCCGGCGGATTATGACACGACTTTTGACAGGGCGGTGGAGATGCTGCCCGAGCTTATCGGCACTATGGAACAGGCAGTGAAGGGCAGCATAAAAAGCTGCAAGTGCGGCGAAAATGACGATTCACAGAGCGGCAGCGAAGAATGAGCATTCGTAGAAAATTGCTGCTGTGGATTGTGTGCGCCGTAATGGCCGTATACCCGGCGTATACCCATGCGCTTGATACAACGGCGAGGAGCGCGATACTTATAGAAGCGGAAACAGGTAAAGTACTGTATGCTCACAATGCGCACGAAAGACTGCCCATGGCAAGCACTACAAAGATAATGACAGCGCTGGTTGCGTTGGAGCAGGGAAACATGGCGGATATTGTAACCGCTGATGCAAGCGCATACGGCACAGAAGGTTCCAGCATATACCTTCACCTTGAGGAGGAGATCAGCTTAAAAGACCTGCTGTATGGTCTTATGCTGTCATCGGGAAACGATGCTGCTGTTGCCATAGCTGTGCATATAGGCGGAGGAACCCAGGATTTTGCGGATATAATGAACAAAAAGGCCATTGAACTTGGGGCATATAATACAAACTTTGTAACGCCAAACGGCTTGCATCATGAGCAGCATTATACCACTGCATACGACCTTGCCCGCATTACAGCGGCGGCAATGCGGAATCCAATTTTCCGCGAGATTGTATCCACGGAATATTATAGGGCAGAGACAGGGGAGATTGCCCGCACATTCAAAAATAAAAACCGCATATTATGGGAATATGCGGGCGGAACCGGGGTAAAGACGGGCTATACAAAAGCTGCAGGGAGGTGTCTTGTATTTTCGGCGGAGAATAATGGCATGGAACTGATCGGGGTGGTGCTGAACTGTCCGGATATGTTTGCAGATGCGGAAAAGATGCTGGATTACGGCTTTGAAAACTATGAAACAGTTACGATGATAAGAGCGGGGCGGATTGCAGCGCGAGTGTCCGTATCCGGCGGCGAAAAAAGCCTATTGGAACTTACACCCGGGCAGGATATAATAGTACCAGTGAAAAAAGGCGGCTCCGCAAGTTACCGTACCCGTGTGATTACGGATGATGAGATATCTGCTCCGGTATATAAGGGAGATAGCTGTGGATATGTGGAGATACTGGATGGCGATGCTCTGCTGATGCGGCGGGAACTGGTTGCGGCAGAGGATATACCCGATGCGGGTATAAGCTATTATTTCAACAGGATTTCGAGACGATTTGCTGCATAATATGCGGTTGTGGGGGTATGAATATGCGTTTGCAGAAGTTCATGGCGGATGCGGGAGTTGCATCCCGCAGGAAGTGTGAAGAGTATATTACGGCCGGAAGAGTTAAGGTGAACGGCGTTATTGCAGAGCTTGGCTGTAAGGTTGAGCCGGGGGACAGGGTGGAGCTTGACGGCAAGCTGCTTACGGCAGAAACCGAGCGCATAGTGATAATGTTGAATAAGCCACAGGGCGTGGTCTGCACCTGCAGCGATCCTGAGGGCCGCAGGACCGTTATTGATTATGTGAAGGACCTGCCTTACAGGCTGTATAATGTTGGGCGGCTGGACTATGATTCCGAAGGGCTGATTTTACTGACTAATGATGGAGAGTTGGCTTATCGCATGACGCATCCAAAGTTTGAAATGGATAAGACCTACCATGTGGTATGCAGCGGAGTTATAACGGAGCGGGATATATCCCGCCTGCAGAGCGGCGTCACGCTGGATGACGGAGTAACCTCTCCTGCAGATGTGGCAAATGTACGCATTCGCCGCGACAATAAATCCGAGCTGGATATTACAATTCACGAGGGGCGCAACCGACAGGTGCGCCGCATGATATCAGCGGTGGGCAAGGATACGCTGCTGCTGAGACGGATAAAAGAAGGCCCGCTGGAGCTTGCAGACCTTAAAACAGGTCAATGGCGATATCTAACAGAACTTGAAATCAAAGCCCTGGATCCGACTGAATAAATGGCCGAGACTTTGCTATAAGCAGATATAATATATAATGCCCCGCTTAACGTCAATGATTATCAGCGGGGCTTTTATGTTGCCATTTTTACAATATTAAGGTACAATTATACAAAAATGGGGGAGAGTTGATGAATTTGAATCCGCTCTTCTCTGCATAAGCTTGTATTATAGCTTTTTTATCGGCACATCATCTTCATTATTCATAACTCATGAAGGGAGGAAAACTTAAATTGACAAACATTAGCCCCGTATTTGTATTACTGCTCGGCATGGGAACGGTGTTTTTTGGCTTGTTCTGCCTTATATTGCTTACCAAGCTGATGAGCAAGGTTCTGGGCGGAGAAAAGGCAGCGTCGGTACAGGCGCCTGTTGCAGCAGCCCCCGCAAAGGTTGCCGCACCTGACGTAGCTGACCGCAAGGCGTTTGATGCAGCTATTGCTGCAGCCATTGCCACTTACATGGGCGGAGAGCCCCAGGGTCTCAGAATCCGCAGCATCAAGAAGGTCTAAAAACACTATTATCGAATAATAATGGAGGAAATTATAATGCGTAAGTTTCTGGTAAACGTAAATGGTACTTCCTACGAAGTTGAAGTAGAAGAAATTGCTGCAGGCGCAGTTCCTGCCGCCGCTCCCGTTGCTGCAGCACCCGCCGCAGCTCCTGCTCCCGCTCCTGTTGCAGCTCCTGCCCCCGTTGCTGCTCCCGCAGCCGGTGCTGCCAGCGTAACTGCTCCCATGCCCGGCAACATTCTTGACGTCAAGGTCAAGGTAGGCGATGTTGTAAACGAAAACACCGTCGTTGTTCTGCTTGAGGCCATGAAGATGGAAAACGAGATCTTTGCAGGCGCAAACGGCAAGGTTACTGCTGTGAACGTTGTAAAGGGCGCAACCGTAAACTCCGGCGACGTTCTGGTAGTTATCGGCTAGTCTCCTGATTTGTGCCAAACAATATAGAAAGGAGACAGTAGATGAACTACATCGAACCTATCAAGGAATTCATTGGTTCAACCGGCTTTGCGCTTATCGGCGAAAATCCTCTCAATCTGGTTATGATAGCCGTAGCGTGCTTGCTGTTGTACCTTGCCATAGTAAAAAAATACGAGCCTTTGCTGCTGGTGCCTATCGCATTCGGTATGCTGCTCACTAATCTGCCCGGAGCAAATCTGTTCCATAACGAGCTTTATGCAGGCGGTCATGTTAACTGGGCCGCATTCAGCGAAGAGGCCGGTCTTATCGACTATCTGTATCTTGGCGTAAAGCTGGGCATTTATCCTTCGCTGATATTTATGGGCGTAGGTGCTATGACGGACTTTGGGCCCCTTATTGCAAACCCCAAGAGCCTGCTGCTGGGCGCCGCCGCACAGCTGGGCATCTTTGTTGCATTCTTTGGCGCACTGATGCTGGGCTTTGATTATAATCAGGCTGCTTCCATCGGCATCATCGGCGGTGCGGATGGTCCCACCGCGATATACGTCACATCTCAGTTGGCGGGCGATTTGCTTGGTCCCATAGCTGTTGCCGCATACTCTTACATGGCACTGGTGCCTGTTATCCAGCCCCCCATCATGAAGCTTCTCACCACCAAGAAGGAGCGCATGATCGCAATGGAGCAGCTCAGGCCTGTATCCAAGAAGGAAAAGATTATTTTCCCCATCGTATGCACCATTTTTGTTTCCCTGCTGCTCCCTTCCGCTGCGCCTCTTATCGGTTTGCTCATGCTGGGCAACCTGTTTAAGGAGTGCGGTGTTACCGAGCGTCTCTGCAAGACCGCCCAGAACGAGCTGATGAACATCGTCACTATCTTCCTGGGCATCTCCGTAGGCGCTACAGCTACCGCAGAAGCTTTCCTGAACTGGCAGACCATCGGTATCTTTGTAATGGGCGTTTGCGCCTTTGCGTTCGGTACCGCAGGCGGCGTACTGCTTGGCAAGCTTATGAATGTGCTTTCCGGCGGCAAGATCAATCCTCTTATCGGTTCCGCAGGCGTTTCCGCCGTTCCAATGGCTGCCCGCGTATCCCAGGTGGTTGGTCAGAAGGAAAATCCCAAGAACTTCCTGCTCATGCATGCTATGGGCCCCAACGTGGCAGGTGTTATCGGCTCTGCTATCGCAGCCGGTGTATTCCTCGCTCTGTTCCAGCACTAGGAGGTTAACCTATGGCTAAGAAATTGATGATAACCGATACCATACTGCGCGACGCTCACCAGTCTCAGGCTGCCACACGAATGAGGGTGGAGGATATGCTTCCTGCCTGCGAAATACTGGACAGCATTGGCTACTACTCTCTGGAGTGCTGGGGCGGCGCAACCTTTGCCAGCTGCCTCCGCTTCCTCAATGCGGATCCCTGGGAGAGGCTCCGCAAGCTTAAGAAGGCTCTGCCCAATACCAAGCTGCAGATGCTTTTCCGCGGCCAGAACATACTGGGCTACAAGCACTATGCTGACGATGTAGTTGAGCAGTTCTGCCGCAAGGCCATCGAAAACGGTATTGACGTAGTACGTATATTTGACGCACTTAACGATATCCGCAATCTGGAAGCTGCCATTAAGTACACCAAGAAGTACGGCGGAATCTGCGAACCCGCGATCAGCTATACCATCAGCCCCGTGCATAACGAGGATTACTTCGTTAAGCTGGCCAAGGAGCTGGTTCAGATGGGCGCAGACAACATCTGCATTAAGGATATGGCAAACCTGCTGCTGCCTTATGATGCATACTCTCTGGTAAAGCGTCTTAAGGAAGAAGTGGATGTGCCCATTCATCTGCACACCCACAACACCACCGGTACCGGCGATATGACTTACCTCATGGCCATGCAGGCCGGCGTAGACATCGTAGACTGTGCTCTGTCTCCCTTGGCAAACGGCACCGCACAGCCTGCTACCGAGGCTCTGGTTGCCACTCTGAAGGGCACCGAGCATGATACCGGCTATGACCTTGAAAAGCTGGCTCAGGCTGCCAAGCATTTCCGCGGTGTCGCAAATAAGCTCAAGGAACAGGGCAGTCTGGATCCCAAGGTACTCAACGTCGATACCAACACCCTGATCTATCAGGTTCCCGGCGGTATGCTTTCCAACCTTATCAGCCAGCTGAAGCAGGCAAATAAGGAAGAAAAGTACTATGACGTTCTTGCTGAGATCCCTGTCGTTCGTAAGGACTTTGGCTATCCTCCCCTTGTAACCCCCTCCAGCCAGATTGTTGGTACTCAGGCCGTATTCAATGTACTGATGGGCCGTTATAAGACCTTTACCAAGGAATCCAAGGCAGTTCTGGCCGGCGAATACGGTGCTCTGCCCGGCGAGGTAAACGAAGAAGTACGCCGCATGGCTATCGGCGACAAGCAGCCTATAACCTGCCGTCCTGCCGACCTGCTTACTCCCGAACTGGAAAAGTACGAGCAGGAAGTAAAGGAAATGGGCTACTATGAGCAGGAAGAAGACGTACTGAGCTACGCCCTGTTCCCCCAGGTAGCACAGAAGTTCTTCGAAGCCCGCAAGGCCGCCAAGGAGGCTCCTGCCGCTCCTTCAGCAGAGGAAGCTCCCGCCGATCCCAACAAGGTTTATAACCTGTACGTTGAGGACGTTACCATCTAACTTTACGCATACCAAATATAAGAGCGGACGGTTTAACCGTCCGCTCTTTGTGTATTGAATTCTGTATAAAGGGCTATTGCGGAGTATCAGCAGGAACTGCAGCGGCTTTTGCCTTCCATTCTTCCATCTGGGCATCGCTGAAGCCGAATTCCTTCTGCAGATAGTTCAGGGCGTGACTTTGCCTCTTTTCAAGGCAATCGCGAAGTTCCTTTACGCTGTTTTTCCAGGCTGACATACTGGACGGCATACCCCAGCGCTTGATGTGGCGAGCCATTTCAGGCTCCATGGTGTTTACCAATTCGTCAAGGATTGTGGTTACCCGTTCAGGATTGAAATAATTCAGCGCCACGTAGACGTATCTTTCGCCGAATTGATTGCACCATCCGGTATTTTTCCTAAGGCCCACATACAGATCCATATTTGTAATTGATCCATCCTTGGAGGGTATTCCTTCGGGATTAAAGTAGCTGGGCAGTATGTTTCTGGTGGGATTGGATGCGCTGAATGCAAGATCCAGATCGTAGTATATGGGTCGCCACTTTATTGAGTAGTCCTCAGTGCGCCAATATTTTTGATTGAACATATCACCGTTGGCAAAGTAGGTTTGGGCAATGAGGTAATCCGTGAAGTAATCAACATCCACCCACTGACAGTATTCCTGATATTTTGCCTCCGATGAGGTATCTTCTTCAAGGCCGAATTTTCTCACCCTGTAAAAATCCGTACGAGTGCCCGCAAGGGGAGTTTCGTTGCGGCGGATTATGTTTACGCTGTCCGGATTCACGCCAAAATGAGTTGCAAGATAATCCTCATTCTGGTTTTCGTTAAGGTCGTAAAGTCCCCAGTATTGGCCGTTTATATATACTATTACGGGGCGTGTCTGAATGTAGTCAAGATTCAGCCCTGCAACGCATTTGCTGTAAAATGAATCTCTAAGACGGGCTTTGGATGCATCCTGGCCCGAGTTTCGTACAGCAATGGAAGTGTACTCGGTAACGTCGTTTCCGGGAAAGAACTGATAGCTGGTAGAGCTTTGTCCATAGCCTCCCCGCAGGAAAATTGACAGGGATTTTTGCCGCATGGTAAGGGTGGAAGCGCCGTTTACCCTGAGACCGCAGGGGAATTGAGTTCCCAGCAGGCCGTCTGCTTCGTAGTATTCGCAGTATCCTTCCCGTTCTACCTTTTTCCATCTGTCTGTAACGGAATATACTTCATCAAAGGACGCGCTGTCGATGGAAAGACATACCACAGGAAGAGTATGAGGCTCTTCAAAGAGGAAGGTTGCAGCTGCGGTGTCGCTCTGAAGCATACCGTCGGCTACGGCAATGGCTTTGACAGGGGTGTTTTTTGATATTGTCAAAGGTGCGGTATACAGGGTGGATTCCGTGGTTGGTTTGCTGCCATCGGTGGTGTAGTAGATTTTCGCGTCAGGCGTGAGGCTGGTAATGGACAGCTGGAAGGAATCCTTGTGATACAGGGTATTATCGGAAAAAATAGGCGAGGATGTAAAGCTGCTGTAAGCGGAGGAGGTATTTTCCTTGCCCTTGGTTGGTGATGAGAAGAACACCCTTTGGGGATTGCCATCGACACGCCCGGAAGTTACGCCGTAGCGGAGCGTACCGGTTTCAAATATGTCTTTGATATTTCCGTCCTCATCGGTAAGGATAAGGGTGTCACCGGTGGCGGATATGTTAAAGGGCGCCGAAACGCCCGAAGTGGAGGAAGTGGTAACGGATATTGATGCGTATTCACCGGAGGAAATTTTAAATGAAGGAAAGGTGAATTTATCCGGCTGATTTGGATCGTCGGTAAGATGCCATCCTTCAAGATTTACGGAATCTCCGGAAGAATTATGCAGCTCTATCCAGTCTGTTTCGTCGCTTTTTGCAGCTTTAACCGCTGCCACCTCGCTGATATACACAGAAGAGAGCTTGGTTACGGAAGCATCGGCAACATCGGAAAAGGTATGGGTGGTGTTTGCCGCGCCGGGAGTGGGGCTTGAATAATAGTAATGCTGACCGTCTGAGCCAAGGCCGTAGGATACGTTTTCACCGATGGCGGGGTCAAGTTCCGTCAGGTCGTATGTCATGTTGGCAGTATCTGTAAGCATCAGCTGATTCTCCGTACGGGACAGGGAGAAGGAGGTGTGAAGCTCACCATCAGAGGTTTCATTGCCGGAGAGAAATACTACCTTGTATTCGCCGGGCTCAATGGACACATCCGGGAAATGCCACTTAAAGGGATCTTCCGAATTATCGGACAGGCAATAGCTGCCCAAAGAGACGGCACCGGAAGACGCATTATAAAGCTCAACCCAGGGAGAACGGTCGCCGTAAAAATCACGAATGCTGTATTGGTTGAACTTGAGCAGTTCATTTATGCGTACAGCCGCAGAAGCATCCATGGGGGACAGGGTGAGAGAATCAAAGGTCACAGCAGAGTTGTCTTCGGCAGGAGTGGGGAAGGATGTATAGGTATCAGGGCCCACTACCGAAATGCCGGGATATACAGGATTAGTCCAGTTTATCATGGAAATAACGCTGCCTGCGCCGTTAGCAAGGGCCAGGGCGCTGTCAGCGCTGCCGAGGCGGAAGGATGCATGCATCTCACCGTTGTCGGTGGAATCCTCACCGGAAAGATAGACTATTGCATACTGCCCCGGCTCAATGGTGGTTGAAGGAAGCCTCCACTTGGAGGGCTCTGCAATTGAATCGGACATATAATAATCCGAGAGCAACACACTTTCAGAGGAGATGTTTTTTATTTCAGCCCAGGAGTAATAGCTTCCGTCTGCGGACTGGAATGTGGATGTGTTTTCAGGCATTACTTCTGTTATGGTCAGAGCATTGTCTGAAGACATTGTTGAAAGGCTATCCGCAGAGGAAAGGAAAATATCAGTATTGTTTTCTGCATTTGGAGTGGGGGCGCTGCAGTAGCCATAGCTGCCATCTGAAGTTCTGGCGTATGAAACATCGCTTACAAGCTCAGGCACTTCAAGCTGCTGAATAACGTTATAGTAAGGGTCCACAAGATATAGCAGCTCGCCGCTTTTGGAAAGGCCAAAACCGGTGCAGAGCATGTTGCTTTCGCCTTCATACTTGGCAGCAAAAACAGTTATATAACCGCCGGCAGAAAGGGTTACAGCAGGGAAGGTCCACTTGTGGGGATCCTTAAGATTATCCGTAAGAGCATAGCCTTCAAGCTCTACGGAGAATTTGGAGGGATTATGCAGCTCTATCCAGTCAGGACTGCCCAGAACTTCATCCACCAGCGAGAAGGAATTGGAAGAAACCACCTCGTTGATATAAATATCCGAGGCGGAACCGCTGGCAGCCATACTGCCGCAGCCTGCCATAGCTGTCATCATCAGCAGGCAGGTTATAATAGCAAGTGCTTTTTTAGAAAAAGAATTAATCATGCTTACATTATAACATGACAGCGCAAGGATAACACAAAAAAAGTGAGAATAAACTGTTAATGTGATGAATAGTTGCCGCTTTTTTTATGGCAGTAGTCTGTGATATACTGTACGGGAACACTTGTTTAAGGAGAAATATACATGTCCAAGCGTAAAAAGATATTATTGTGCGTTGTGGCGGCTGTTCTGATACTCGGCCTTGCTACCGGCGCGCTTACCTTTGGGGATATAGTGGGCTCGCTCTTTGGAGAGAGGGCTGCCCAGCTGGTTGTTCAGGAGCAGGTCGTTGAAACAACAGAACCCGCCGCATCCCTTCAGCAGAACCTTGTGCTGCCGGAAGAAGAGCCGGAGCAGGCTCAGCCTCAGCAGGATATTTTAGAGGAAGAGCTGCAGGAGGAACAGCCACAGCAGCCGGCCATCGATGAAAACGGCACATATTCCTCTAAAGAAGATGTGGCTTTGTATATCCACACATACGGACACCTGCCCCACAATTTTATTACAAAAAATGAAGCCAGAGATCTTGGCTGGGAGGGCGGTTCAGTTGAGGATTATGCGCCGGGCTGCAGCATAGGCGGCGACAGATTCGGCAATTATGAAGGCGTACTTCCTGAAGGGAAAAAATACACCGAATGCGATATAGATACCCTTGGAAAAAAATCCAGAGGTGCAAAGCGCATTGTATTTTCAAATGACGGCTGCATTTATTACACCGATGATCATTATGAAACATTCGAGCTTCTTTATGGGGAGGAATAACCTATGGAGATAATTATTCTGGACGGAAGAAAGATGATGGCCTTTGATGATCTGCATGATTATCTTAAAAAGATAATGCGTCTGCCTGGCTATTATGGCCGCAATCTGGATGCGCTTGCAGATTGCCTCAGCGAGTTGGGCTCTCATGTGACGGTTATACTGAACAATGCCAATGCCATGAAGGACGGATTGGGAGTATATGCAAACAGGCTGCTGAATGTATTTTATGATATTTCATCAGAGCCGAATAGTTTCAGCTTTGTAATAAGTGAATAAAAAATTTGCGCCGCCTGATAATTCAGGCGGCGTCAGTATTATGGCGGCGAATTTTAATTTTTGCCGTTTCATTGAAAAATGAATTAAAAAAATGTGTGAAATTGCCTGCATTTCATGTGAAAGCAGTAAGCATTATGATATAATTACACTGTATAAATACGATTACACACAGGGAGGTTTAAATATA
>JAZNUG010000137.1:0-13382 GCA_045592165.1 Clostridia bacterium
CCCCGCATCCGACAGGCTTACCCTCACCGATGACAATAATAAAGTTGATAACACCACCGGCATCGTGCAGAACTGTATGGCCAGCGTGGTAGGTATATACATGAGCGAAAGCACCGTCACCTACACCGGGGAAACCCAGGAACAGGATACCGGCGCAGGCTCCGGCGTTATCATCACCACAGACGGCTACATTGTAACCAATAACCACGTGGTGGAAGGCGTCGGCAATATCAACGTATATCTGCAGGACGGCACCAAGTACCCCGCCACCCTTATCGGAACCGATCCCTTCTCCGATCTTGCGGTAATCAAGATTGAAGCGGAAAATCTCCCCGCCGCCATCCTTGGCAATTCCGTAAACTCTGTAGTGGGCACCACCGTTTACGCCATCGGCAATCCCCTGGGCGTATTCACCAGCTCTGTGTCACGCGGAATAATCAGCGGCCTTGACCGCACCATCACCATCGACGGCGTAAGCATGACCCTCATGCAGACTGACGCCGCAGTAAATCCCGGCAACTCCGGCGGCGGCCTGTTCAATGCCGAAGGCGAACTTATCGGCATAGTAAACGCCAAGACCGCCAGCGTAGATGTTGAGGGTCTGGGATTTGCCATCCCAGTGGACTCTGCAAAGCCCATCATCTCTGACCTTATGGATCTGGGATACGTTACCGGCAGACCTTACATCGGCATCAGCATGCAGGATGTTTCCCTCCGCTACGGCAACGGCAACAACTACGGCTACAACTTCGGCTTCGGCTATGATCCCTTCTCCTTCTTCAACAGCTACGTTACCCGCGTACAGGTAATGGCAGTGGAAGAAGGCAGCGCAGCAGAAGCTGCCGGAATCCTGGTAAACGATATCATCACCGCTGTGGATGGCAAGGAAATATCCGGCACCTCCCAGTTTGCCGCAATGCTTTATGAATATAATGTAGGCGATACGGTTACAATAACCGTACTGAGAGGCAACGAAACCAAGGACCTCACAGTAGTATTAAGCGAAAGGTCATAACGGCGGAACCCCCACTCCGGCCGATGACATACCCCCAACCATCCGGTAAAAGGGACAGCAGACGCTGTCCCTTTACTGTGTCAAAAAAGCCCATTGGATTTTATCACTTAAAAACGCCGGAACGATCCGGCGTTTTCGCTGTATGTGACTTGCTGTAATTTTGACGGCATCAGTTTGCTTCTTTTAGGTTTCAGCTGTCCGCATCTGCCGTCTCATCCATTCCTTCCCGGACCTCACCATAGAGCACGCTGTGTATTTCGCCGGGGATATAGCTTATTGATAACTGTTCTTCCTCTGTAAGCTGATTATACCATTCCAGCCATTCAATTGTTTCTTCGGACAGGTCAGCCCTTTTAAACGTCTCATCGTGAAACCGGATATGCTCTGCGCTGCTTTTGCATCCCACTGTAAAGATGGATATTATTACAGCCAATAATCCGGCTATAAATTTTCTCATTTTGCCGCCCTCCTGTACAGTATTGATCTAAGCGGATTTTTCCGCAATCGTCTTTTTACTTTATCAGCACGCCGATTATCTTCTGGCTTTCGCCCCGCCCATACTGACCCCGGGTGCCCACCACCAGTATGTTATTGAACACTGCAGGGGTGGATTCTATCCTTGAGCCAAGATCCAGTTCGCATATTATGCTGCCTGTGTGTGGGTCATGCATACGCATTATTCCGTTTGCATCGCACTGGATAAGATATGCGTTTTCCTTCTCGTCGTATATCACCACCGGTGAGCTCCAATAGCCCGCCGTCTGCTCATGCCTCCATAGCTCCTGTCCCGTGCTCTTGTCATAGGCTACTATGCGGCCGCCGAACAGACTCTGCCCTTCCGCCTCCACCGGCACAAGGGTTTGGTTGAATATTACTATATCATCTATACTGCCATGGCCCACATGGGGCGTGGTCATTGTGCCGCCGTTTGACGAGGCATCTCCCACGCTTGCCGGCCATTCCTGCTTCCATACGGTTTCGCCCGTCATGGCGTTTACCTTGCGGTGAACGGATGTACCTACACCTCCGCTGATACCGGACTGTCTGTCCACCTCGCTGCCAAGGTATAGGTATACGGTGCCGTCCTCAGGAGATTCCTCTATTACACAGCTTGTGTCGCTGTCGTCAAACACATCGGATATGTACACCGTCTCCAGGGTGTTCACATCCACGCACTGGAGAGTACCGCCATTATCCGCAAAGAAAAGATAATTTTTGAATGCGGAAAGTGAACCCTCAACGCCCCACCATCTGCGGCTGTCGGAATCGCCGTAACCATTGAGGTTATAGCGGTATTTTTCAAGGTTTCCCGGGGACACGCTGACAGTGCCTGCTACGCTGTCATATGCGGTATTGAGTTTTACGCTGTAAAGTATACCATTCTCTCCGGCGGTTATCAGCGTATCGGTTTCTGCATCTATCAATGGACTGCAGTCATACGCCTGCCATGCCCTGTATGAATAGGGATCAGCGCCACCGAAATCCCACAGCACTCTGTTTTCAATAAGGGATATTACCCTTACCCATGAACCGAATGTGCCATCCTGCGTGCCCGGTATGCCCTGACCGGTATAAAGCAAGGGATATCCTCTGGGATCAAGGGTGGCTGTGCCGCGGGTAACAACGCCAAGATACAGCGGATCTCTGGTTGCCGCGCCGGTGGAAAGCTCCGCAAAGTAGATATTTCCATCCATCGCAGGGTATATCACTTCGGTAAAGCCGTCTTTATTCTTAAACTGCTCATATACCCCAAGGTGCTGCCGTACCGATGCATCCCATTGTATTATAAGGGGCATGCCTGTCCAGCCCGTGCCGGTCCATACGCCGTTTTGCTCGGATGTGAATACACCGATAGGTATCTCCCATATGCGGCTGAGCCGCTTTTCGTTTACGTATTGTGTTCCGTAGGTAAAGGTATTGCGGTAATTATTGCCGCCAAAGGTGGTAATGCCCACAAGGTCGGTATAATTCTTATCATTGCCGAAGGAAATGGGCGTTTCCCTTGAAAAACTTTCCACAGCGGTACGCCTGAGCATTATATCCGAAGTAAAGCCCTTTGCGGACAGTTCACTTTGGCTCATTGCAGCAGGTGCAAGGTTTGGGGGAAGCTCTGCGGGCAGGGCTGACTGAACCTCAGGCTCCGCAGCTTCTGCAATCTGTTCCTGCGCCGGCTCGGTCTCCGGCTGTTTGTCAAACAGCTTTGCAATCTGCTTTATGCAGAATATCAGCAGACCGATTACAAGCCCAAGCAATATCAAAAGGAGAAGTACCCGCCTGAGCACGTACTTCCCGCCTTTACGCTTTCGTTTTCTGCGTGAATGCTGAGCCATTTATCTCCTGTAAATTCAACTGTTATACCGGCTTGTACAAAGCCATTATGCGCTCTGCGGCCTGCATGCCGTCCACAGCGGCGCTTACTATACCGCCTGCATAGCCTGCACCTTCACCCACGGGGTAAAGTCCCTCCATGCGTGTGGCGCAGCCTTCTCCATTACGCAGAATCCGCACAGGAGAGCTTGTGCGGCTTTCCACGGCGGTTATAACCGCATCATCCATATCAAAGCCCTTGAGCTTTCTGCCAAAGGCGGAAATGCCCTGCTTTACGCCCTCCGCAACAAAATCCGGCAGGCACTTGTAAAGATCGGATTTGCATACGCCGGGGCGGTATGTGGGTTTCACATCGCCAAATCCACCGGGAGTACGTCCTTTGAGGAAATCCCCCACCCTTTCAGCAGGCGCGGTAAAGTCCCCGCCCCCTGCAAAGAAGGCCGCCCTCTCAAGCTGCTGCTGGAAATGCATGCCGCCCAAAGGGCCTGCGGGATAATCACGGCCATCAACCTGCACAACTACCGCAGCATTGGAATTCTCTTCATCTCTTGCATAGCGGCTCATGCCGTTGGTAACAACCTGCTCCTCGCCGGAGGAAGATGCCACAACCACGCCGCCGGGACACATACAAAATGTGTATACGCCCCTTTCGCCCGCCTTATCCGCAAGGCGGTATTCTGCCGCGCCAAGGCGGGGATGTCCGGCAAATTCCCCATACTGGGAACGGTCTATCAACTCTCTGGGATGCTCTATGCGCACCCCCACGGCAAACGCCTTCGGGGCAAGCTCCAGCCCTGTATCATACAGCATCTGATAGGTATCCCTTGCACCCTGACCGATTGCCAGCACACAGGCACAGCAGGAAATGGTCTCTTTATTTCCCTCATGCTCCACAACCACAGCGGCTATGCTGCCATCGGGATTTTTTTTGATGCTTTGCAGGCAGGTGGAAAATCTCACCTGTCCGCCCATACGTACTATATCCTCGCGGATGTTCTTTACGGTTTTTACCAGCAAATCCGTGCCGATATGGGGCTTGGCAAGCAGACGTATCCTGTCCGGCGCACCGTGGTCTGCAAGAATGTCTATTACCTGATGTGCTCTGGGGTCCTTTATGCGGGTGGTAAGTTTTCCATCGGAAAACGCACCTGCGCCGCCCTCACCGAACATAGGATTGCTTTCGCAATTCAGTCCGCTTCCTGCCCAGAATTTTTCCACGCTTAAGGTACGGCTGTCTATATCCTCGCCCCGCTCTATCACGATGGGCTTATAGCCGTATTTTGCCAGAGTGTATGCGGCAAACAGTCCTCCTGGGCCAAGGCCTACCACTACAACAGGCTTATTAAGGGGGCGATTGCCAAATATAGGCTCACTGTGTTCTATTTCCCCGGCCTTTTCCACAAGATTTGACCGTTTTATAAGCCTTGCCTCATCTGCAGGAGAAAGGGAAGCCTCGAGGGCATATATGAAGGATATATCGTTTTTCTTTCGGGCATCCAGCGAAATGCGCTTTACCGTAAAACCTTTCAGGGCGCTTTCGGGTATGCCAAGAGTCTTCGCCGTGATCCTTCCCAGCGAAGACTCATCCTCATGTATTGAAAGTTTTATTTCTCGTATGAATATTGCCATTGGGCGCTATTCCTTTACAGTAACAACTACCTTGGATACAGTCATTATCCAGCTGAGCTCTGTCTGCATGGTTTCATCGGGCACAGCAACGCTCAGCTCAACCTCATATGTGCCTGGAGCAAGACCTGTAAGATCTGCGTAGATCACCACATCCTTGCGCTCAAGGCGGCGCATATGGCTTATCTTGCCGGTTATGGCAATATCGCTCTCGGTATCCGAAAGTTCTGCCGTAAGTCCGTCCTCAAGACCGCGGACTTCCACCTTTACTCCCTGAAGTTCAACGGTTTCCTGTATTTCCCTTATATCCACATAAACCGTTGCCTCAGGGGGATCCAGCAGCACAGTTCCCTCGGGGGCAGTCAGCGTTACGGGCACCTGTACGCTTGAGCTGCTGCCGGATACATCTATCTGCTCTATATCGATACCGGTTATGCCGGCCAGCGCACTTTCGGAGCCAACCAGACGCACTGCAGGCGGCGTGGAAACCACGTCGTAAATTTCATAATTTGCCGCCAGGGAATCACCGCCCAGCACAGCCTCCCTTGCTTTTACCGGCACAGTTATCATGCGGAGAACATCCATCTTCACAACCACGGAGGGAAGCTGATTGAGGAACAGTGAACTGCTGACGCTTTCTCCCTCAGCATCCACATAGCTGAGCAGTATGGATTCATTGCAGGAGGATGTGCGCTCCGCAAGATCTATGGTGCATATGGCCTTGGAAACAACGGACACATCATCCGCAGGACCGCTGACACTGATGGTCTGAGAGCCAAGGGTGGGCTCGCTCTTCCAATAGCCCTCCGGCAGCTCACCTGAATAAGTAACCTCAATGGGTACTATACGGGTTGCAAGTTCATCCACCTCAACCACTATTTCGCTGGGAGATACAGATAAAACCGTACCGTCCGCACAGGTGGAATTTATCTTGAGCTTATATGTGCCCGCCTTGCTGATGGAGCGCAGGCTTACGGTTGCGGAAACATCAGATGCATCAAGTCCGGTGTATTTGGTAAGCTCCACGCTTACGCGGGCAGTTATGCTGCGAAGGATATCATCGTGATCGCCGCGAACTGCAAAGCCTCGCTCATGAAGCTCATTTTCGCCGCTGAAGCTTACCGGTATATCCGTGATTATCTTGGTGCGGTCAGGGTTGGTCTCCATCATAACATAGCCCCACAGCAGCATTGCAAATACCAGAGAAATGAGCTTTACAGGCCAGTTTTTAGTAAAGAAATCCTTAAGCTTATTCAACAGGGCGGCGGTTATCGCGTTATTGGGTTTCATCGCTCACCCCTCCTTTTTTTGAAATTAAGCGTGGGCAGCTGAAATTCCTTATCCCTGCGGACAAAGATGGACTCCAGCATATCCCTGAGGGCCTTGCTGTCTATATAGCGCACCAGCTTACCGTCCCTTGCAATGGAAATAACACCGGTTTCCTCGGATACGACTATTGTGACGCTGTCGGATATGGAAGAAACGCCAAGGGCAGCCCTGTGGCGGGTACCCAGCTCACGGGCAACAGCGATATCCTCCGCAAGAGGCAGTATACAGGCCGCAGCTGCTATCTCGCCGTTTTGTATTATCACAGCGCCGTCATGCAGGGGAGTATTGGGCTCGAATATGTTTTCGATAAGAGGGGCGGAAATGCAGCCCTGAATAGGGGTGCCGGTATTGATTATATCGCCAAGGCCGGTACGCATTTCCATAACGATAAGGGCACCTACTCTGCGCCTTGCAAGGCTGGTTATGGCCTGATGCATTTCCTCTACAATATCCTCGCCCCTGCCGGAGATAAAGGTATTGAGGGCCTCTCGGGAGAAAATATGTCCGCGGCCGATATGCTCCAACACCCGGCGTATTTCCGGCTGAAACAGCACCACGGCCACGACAATTCCCACGGAAATAAGGGAATTGAGCAGCCAGCTTATGGATTCGAGCTGCAGCGTATCGCTGACAACAGCCGCAAGGAATATGATACCTACTCCTTTCAATACCTGATAGGCACGGGTCTCCTTGGTAAGCTGTATCAGATGATAAAGCAGCACCGCTATTATCACTATGTCTATGGCGTCAGTCAGCCTGAACTGCTGAAATCCGCCGGATATTGTTTTTGCCAGCACATCGTATGCCAAAACCGATTATACCGCCTTTCTTCGGCCCGCAGTATCATATACATGGGCCAATTTATAATATCAACATGCCGACAACGCCCCGCAGCGCGATTTTTTGCATGTACATATCGCGCAGTGGACGTAGCTATGTTAATTTTTCCATGGTGTAATTATACTATAAATATGGCATACTTTCATCGTATACCGTTGCCAATTAATTGAATATTCACAAAAAGAAATGATTTATGGCTATTGTTCCTTATCCTTGTATTTTTCATGCAATATTAAAATATCCTGAGCGGAAAGGGCATAGTCGTCCATACCGCGGTTTATATCGCATATGCGGGTGCTGTTAATGATGCCGGTTGATTTGTATTCGTCGGACATCTCCTGCTCCGCCTCATCCATAAGCATCTGATACTTTGCTGAAAAATCCATGGGTAAGCCGCTGTAGCTCATGCCGTCTGCCTGCTCCAGTTCATTTTTAAGTGCCACGTTTTCTGCCGTGGCCATTTTTAAACGCTGAACTATATCACTCTGCTTGCTGCTGCCGCTCATCGGCGTTTCCCCCTTTGCTCGGTGACTGTTATTAATTTAATGTAATTATATCATATACCGTCTGCCAATAAAACTGCTTTTTACATGACCATCATAAGCGCAGCAACCGCCCCCAAGGCAATTGCCGTCATGACAAACAGGCTTACCGCCTGAGCAATATGCCTGTCTGCAAGATTATATGCCCCATACAGTCCGCAGTAAAATATACACAGAATACACACCGCAAAAAAGAATATGCTCATTTCCTATTCTATCCTCCCGCTGAGACTTTCGTCCATCAGCTCCAGCTTTACTTCAAACCTTGCCTGCATGGTGGGATAGCGTGTCTTCCAGTTATACCGTTCCCATTCGCCAGTGTCTCTGAACTGCATCGCCCCATTCTGCCCAAACCCCATGGCATCGCTATTAAGTCCCCTGCATATGGCAAATACACGTTCCAATTCCTGCTCTATGTATCTCTGGGTAGTTTCCTGCATATCTCCTTTCCACTTCACCCCAGCCGTATCTCCAACGTATTGCAGAACGCTGCAGGAAAGCTCAATATCCACCTCTGCCTCAGGTACATCCCCAAGGGTAAGCTTGATATCCGGTTGTTTGGCATTGCGAAGAAACAGCACTGCCCACCTGCCGCTGCCATATGGCACCTTAATCATGCCCTGCTCAAAATCCCCTCTGGCAAGCAGTAAATATTTCGTATCGTTACCGTTTATCACGCCCTTCATATACCATCCGTCAAACAGCGCCGCACCTGCAATGTAAGGGCTCATACCACCGGTGCGGATAACTCCCTGGGTGGTAAATTCCTGCTTTTCTTCCGTATTCTCCGATGACGAACCTCCCGAATTCCCTGCGCCGCCTGAACTTCCCGTAATTTTCTCCGCTTCGGCATTCTGCTGCTGAACGGCGGTTGTGTCGATTCCCGCCAGCATTACCGCGCTGTCCTGCCGCCACTCCCTTATGCCGGCCATAAACTGGGAATAGTTGGTTACCACGGTTATGCCCTCGCCGGAGTAATTCTGAAATACATTGAACTGCACCTTTGTAATATTTGGAGAATTATCCATACACATGCCCTGCATTACATCCTTTGCCTCACAGAGGCACACCATCAGCTTTACGGAATGGCGCATACGCATGGCATTGAAAGCAAGCTCCGACAGCTCCCGCATATCCCCGGCGCGGGCAATTTCCTCGCTGAAAAACAATGTGTTCACTCTGGAAAAATTCATACGGAAAGGCCCGCCTGCATGGAGCGTAACTATGGCATCATGGACAGTATCCCCCTCTGCAGACAAAACCTCTGCCCCTCCCTGGGCGGACTGGGTATTGCCGCCGGTTTCAGTCTGCACGAGAAATGATACATTATAGCGGTACTGCTGACCCCTGTCAAAGCCAATGCCTACCACATAAATATAGTCATCCGCCTGCACCGGACCAAGGCAGCCGCACAGCAAACACACCGCCATCGCCGATATAACCATAGCTGTCTTTCTCATGCTGTTTGCTCCCCGGCCCTGCGTATTTTTACCAGTTGTATCACAGATGCGGCCACGGGCAGCAGTATTCCTGCCCACGCCCATTGATTTATAATCTTTATCACCTTTGCAAATTCCTCATAATGCCCTTCCGCCTGAATCTGCACCGAGCAGGCCAGTATCACACAAAGGGCCAGTACACCGGGGCGCGTATCCTTTGGTCCATAGCACCTGCACCACATCATCGAGGCGGCAAATACATAATACGCTGCGGATATCAACCCCATTGCAAGCCAGAAGAACAGCGCAATTTTATCCATACGAAAAAAATACCCCTCCTGAGGCATCATCATATCCAGTCGATACAATGGGTAAGGCATTTCTGCAAGATCCTTATATCCATAGGTCAGCCCGAGGCACAACTGCGTCGCGGCAGCTGCCAATATGGCGCAGATCACGCCTATACCACAGGCATTGCGGGCAAATTTCATCCCATGCATACCGTTTGTTACGGTCAGTACCGCAATTATCGGAATATATGCCGAGGGAATATTTTCCCATATCAGCCCGCCCATCTCCATAAAGGTATTGCCGGGCAGAGGATACAGATTGCTTTTGTCAAAGCTATCTATGGGCAGCAGCAGCCACAATGCAAGTATTACAACAAAGGCAGGCAGCATGAGCCGCGCCGTGCGTGATACCGGCTCAAGTCCGAGAAATCCCAGCAATCCCACAGTTGCGGTTATCCACAGGATAATATTCCAATATGGCTGATCATAGAAAACAAAGCTGTGGATAAGATTCACAAAATCTGTCAGCAGCTCGAATACGCTGAAAAGGAACAGCAGAATTATTATAGCTCCCATTATTCCGCCGGGAATTTTTCCGAATGCGGTTTTCAGAAGGATATCCAGCGTAGTGACCCCGCTCTTCTCCATGACATACATAACAAACAGCACCAGAGCAAAGGCAATCGCCATGGCGGCGGGCAGCCACAGGTACGTGCTGTTGCCGCCCCCATAGGACTCCGGGGAACTGAGGGTAAATATCATTGCGGTATACACAGAAATGCCAATCAGCGCGGCGCTTTCCTGTCGGCCTGTCTTTCCTTCCCTTATCCTCACCTTTTTTCCTCCATGGTATTGATAAAATCCTGAGGTGCTGAATTCATGCTTATTTTTCCCCTGAGAATCGCGGGCCTTCCGCTGCTTGTTTTAGGGGCAACAGGGCTAAGGAAGGGCACGCCGTAGCTTTTGAGGCCGCACATCATAGCGATCAGCCCCACCGCAGCGCAGAACACTCCCAGCAGCCCTGCCAGCCATGCAGCCAGCACAAGTGCAATGCGGATATAGGATGCGGATATCTGGGTGGAATAATCCGGTATGCAAAAATTTCCAAGTCCTGACAGAGCCACCACGATAAGCATCACAGAACTTGCAAGGTTTGCCGTTACAGCCGCCTGCCCTAAAATAAGACCGCCGATAATGCCTATGGCCTGGCCTATACTGCCCGGCACCCTGAGTCCTGCCTCCCGTATAAGCTGAAACACCGCCAGCAAAAACAGCAATTCCAGCCCTATCGGAGCAAAGACCATCTTTCTGGATGCCACAACCGTGCTCAAGGTTTCCGTGGACATCATTCCCTGATGATACAGCACCAGAGCAAGGAAAAAGCCCGGCAGCAGTATGGATATCATTGCCCCCATATACCTGACAAAACGTATGATGGAACCCGGCAGCTGCCTGAGGTAAATATCCTCAGAGCTGGCCATAAGGGCAAAGAGGGTAGTGGGCATTATATTGGCAAAGGGACTGCCATCCAGCAGCACTATCACATACCCCTGCATAATATGGGATGCGGCCCTGTCCGGCCTTTCGGTGGACAGCAGCTGGGGAAACGGCGAAAACCTATGATGTTCGGTCAGCTGCTCCAGAATTCCCGTATTCATCACCATGCGGGTATCCACCTCCGCAAGCCTTCGCTTCACCTCCTGCACAAGGGCAGGATTTGCCGTATCCTTAAGATAAAGAATCGCGGCCCTGATATTTTCTTTGGAGCCCGCCTGCCGTATTTCACAGATAAGATCCTCCCGCCGTATCATGCGGCGTATCAGGGTTATGTTTGTGCGAAGATTCTCATTAAATCCCTCCTGGGGCCCCCGTACCACCTTTTCATTCTGGGGCGCGCTCACAGCTCTGTATTCGTATCCCCGCGTATCCGCTACTATGGCAACGACTTCGCCCTCCACGAACACCACGGTTTGTCCGTCAGTGATATTTCCCTTTAGTTTTTCCCAGCTTTTCTCGCTGCTCATTTCGCAGTTTGAAAAGACGCTGCCTATAAGGTAATCGGCATAGGGCGGCTGCTCCGGCAAGGGTTTGTTCATGGATTCCCGGATGATAAAGTCGTTTATCATCTCCCGCTTTGCCATGCCGTTTATAAACACCACTGCGGCAGGAACCCTGCCGCCCATAGTAAAACGGCGCACCACCACATCCGGATTGATATCCGTGGAAAAATCAATTTTTATCCGCTCAAGATTTTCCCTGAGGGACGGACTCACCTCTGCCTTGCTGTGCTGTTGGCGGGAAATTATGCTTTTCTGATTGCGCAAAAAGCCGGGAGCTCCGCTCTCGGTTTCCAGCAGTTCAAACTGGCTGGGTCTTCTGTTAAAGCCAAGCTTTCGCCCCAAAGTTTTTATGTAATCCATAGACTGTCTCCATAGGGGTAATATGGTAAAAGTATCTGCAAAAGCCCATTCTATTATGCAAAACAAAAAGACCCTCTCCTTTGAGAAGGTCTTTTGACTGTTCAAGCATCGGTGCAGCCTATCCTGCCCTGCCCGCCCTGTAAGCTTCGTTTTCGCAGGCCTGATGGCGGGGACACTCGGCGCTGGTTTCATGCACTTTTGATTTATACAGGTGCAAACAAAAATGTCCGTCATAGCCGTTGCTCTGGGTGGGGTTTGCCATATGGGGCATGGTATGTATACTGGCAGCCACGGTTTTTCCGTTGTAATTCACCCATACGGGACGCCTATTCCAGGAGAAGCCCTCAAGGCTCTTTATTACGGCAGTATCCGACTTTGTAATGGGCTCACAGTCCGCATGATACCATCCGCCGAAGCGGCGGGCACGGAAGCTCTTGCCTGTGCGTACGTCAACGATGGTAAAGCGGGCACCCTTATTTAGCCAATCGCTGCCGCCATCAAACCAATTCATCCTTATTACGCTGCCCTTAAGCTGGGTATAGCGCGCATTTTCCTTGGTAAGCTTATTTGTGCTGTCATAGAGAGAATTTAGTGTTTCGGCGCCTGCAATGCCGTCCGCAGAGGACAGCCCCGCTGTCTGCTGATATTCCAGCACCGCCTTTTTGGTGGTGCTGTCATAGGTGCCGTTAAGGTCGCTCTTTGACATAAAGCCCCTGTTGTAAAGTTCCCGCTGGAGTTTTTCCACCTCTTCGCCCTCCATGCCGCTCTTGAGCATACTGCCGGAAGCAATACTGGAAGAAGTAAGTGTAAGATGAGTGCGGTAAACATATCCCGCAGTTTCATCTGCAACCACAAAGAACCATTCGCCTATTACGGCCTTTATCTTTACGCCCTGACCAACGGTCAGTTTTTTGATAACATAAGTGTTTTCGCTGGGACCGCCGCGCATATAAGCTTCATCATCAAGAACATATGCGCCGCGGCTGCCGGAGGAATTGGAGAAGATGTAATCCTGCCTTATATAGCCAACTGTGCCGCCTGAAAGCATTATGCGATACCAGCCGTTTTCCACAGCAAGCACCTCAACTTCCTGCCCCAAGGACAGAGTATCCAGCACAGAGGAACCGGTATCCGGACTTTCGCGAAGATTTACGCCGTCTGCCGTGATTATGCCCATATCCGCCGCAAAGGAATAGGCCGGGCTGAGTATAAAGCACAGCATAAGCATCAGCGCAACGGTTCTCTTCAGCTTCATACTTTTTCCTCCGTATCTTTTATGTATCTGCCAAGGGCTGAGATATCCTCTGCAAGCACCTCCAGCAGCGCCCTGTTGTATATGACGCTTGCAGGGTGGTATTGGGGGATAAGGGTACATATGCAGCCATTCAAATGTATATCCATGGGCTTGCCGTGAACATCTCCCACGGTAAGCTTATCCAGCCCCGCAATTACGGACACAGCCTTCAGCGGAGTATTGCCAAGGGTAACCACCACCGCAGGCTTAAGCAGCTCAAGCTCTGCCCGAAGCAGAGGAAGACCCGCCTTCAGCTCTG
>JAZNUG010000138.1:0-5276 GCA_045592165.1 Clostridia bacterium
GGGTGGGCGCGGGGGTGGGTGGCGTGGTTTTGGGTGGGCAGACCGAAAGCATCCCAGCGGATGGGGTACGGGAGGTTGTAGCCTGCCATGCGGCGGTTACGGGCAAGGATATCCATAGCGGTATTGGAGCGGGGATGTCCTACGTGAAGGCCCTGTGCGGAAGGGTAAGGGAACTCTATGAGGGGAAAGAACTTGGGCAATGTATAGTCGTTCTTTGCTTCAAAGCAATGAGCATCCTCCCATATCTTTTGCCATTTGAGTTCCACTTTGTCATGATCGTAACGTTCTGCCATTGTATTTCCTCCGTGTGCAATTTTGCTTATTAACATATAAAAAGGCTTTCGCCTCATCAAGAGACGAAAGCCTGCTTAGCCTCCGTGGTACCACTCTCGTTGGCAGTAACAACCGCCCGCTCGACGTCCCTTTAACGCTGGACTTGCGCCGGCCGCTATCGTAAACATTTCACGTCCGGTGGCCATGCGACGAGCTTCGGAAGCGCTCCTGTACCGCCCTCACACCATGCCGGCGGCTCGCTTTACTCAGCATTTTCCTACTGTTTCGCATCATTGCCAATATACCTGTACATTATATTTCATCCCAATGTAAAAGTCAATGACTTTGCCGTCCAAATGATGTATAATGAAACCCGGCGGCCATAACGCCCCATAGAAAGGATTTTTTCCGTATGCTTCCCGATTATCATATTCACACCTGCTATTCAGGCGATTCCGATACCCCTGTAAAGGCTCAGCTGGATGCTGCCGCAGCAGCAGGCCTTACCCATATCTGCTTTGCGGACCATGTGGACTTTGACGGTTCTCACCTGCCCCCGGCAGACATTGCCGCCCGCAATGAGGAAATTCTTCGTCTTGCCCCCCTGTATCCCACCCTTGATATTTCCCTTGGCATGGAAATGGGCATGGACGGCAGCGAAGCCAACAGGCTGGCCCATCTGCACGCAAAGGATGCACATATCGATTTCATCATAGGCTCTGTGCATATGGTAGACGGCGTGGATGCGTACTTCCCGGAATTCTTTGAAAACCGCACCCGGGAACAAACCTACGGCTGCTATATCCAGAAGCTGACCCACGCCATAAAGGTATCGGATTTTTCCGTTATGGGTCACTATGATTTCTGCACCAAGTACAGCCCCTATTCCGACAGGCCAATGCGATACAGCCTGTTCCCCGAAATGTTTGACGATATTTTCCGCACCCTTATCCACAGCGGCCGCACTCTGGAAATCAACTCCTCCGCATGGAGAAACGACCCTGCCTGGGGGCTGGATGTATTCTCCCGCTTCCGTGAGCTGGGCGGCGAATTTGTAACCCTTGGCTCCGATGCCCATCAGCCTGTAAGGGTAGGCAGCCGCATATCAGAAGCTATGGAGCTGGCAAAGGCAGCAGGCATACGGTATATTGCCACCTATAAAAATATGCAGCCCATAATGCACAAAATATAAAATCACAAACGCCGCAGGAAATTCCCTGCGGCGCTGTTTATTTTGGCTGAATAATTTCTGCGATGGATTTGTATTTCAATGTGGCTATCACGGTTTTGCCGCCGAATGCCGCGGCAAATCTCCGTCCGTTTTGAATATCCCCTTGTGTATCCGCCTTGTTGAACAATACGGTTTTCCCGTAATCCACCATTCTTGCGGCATCCTCCGGAGTGACTGTGTGATTCACATCCACCCCCAGAGCCTCAGCGTAAAGCTCCGGCCTGTGGCAAGCTTCGGCTATGGGTCTGCCAATTCCGTCTGCACCGACTACATATATTACCTTCGCCCCTTCCGGTATCACCGGCTCATGGGATGCATGGGCCTTCAGGGGAAGCCTCTTGGAACCGTCCGCTTCGGCGATCACATAATCCGCAAGGCGACCAAGCTCCTCCATGGGTATATCCGACGGACCAAGCTTTTCTCCGTATATTTCCCCAACGCATATTACGCCATGCTCCTTTAATGCGTCGTATATGCTTCGGCTGTCCGCCCCTGTAAGTATGGGTATTCCCTCCGGCGGAAAAATTCGGGTGGTGGTGCAGATTATTACGTCGCCCTGCCCTTTGAGTTCCTCCCCGAGGGTAAGCATAAGGGCGGTTTTGCCGCCGCCGCCTATTATGGCTGTGATGCCGGGACGTATATCCAGCGCCTGTGAAAACATCATGTGCTGTTCCTCGCTATGTTTAATAAAAATCGCGCCGCAGCTGAGTGCGGCGCGGCAGGCTTTGCCTTTGGTTATTTCTTGTTCATCTTCATCATGTCATCCAGAGACATCTGGCTGGCAAAACTCATGGTCAGCATACGCTGGCTGGGATTATCAAACAGATTGCTCATAGGAGTACGGTCGTGAATGTGACGTACAGCCTCTGCAAACATGGGCGCAGCAGACAGAATCTTTATCTTTTCGCTGCCCTTTACGGCGGGGCAGTTTACGGTATCGGTGGAAACCAGCAGCTTGATGGGGCTCTCTTCGATCTTCTTTACGCCCTTTTCCTGCAGAACAACGTGGGAAAGGAATGCGTAAATGTCGTTTGCGCCCTTATCCTTAAGGCCGTGGGCAACGTCTACCAGAGTGCCGCCGGAAATGGTGAAGTCGTCAACAACTATGCAGTTCTTGCCCTTTACATCACCGATGATCTCCAGAACCTTGGCGTTTTCATCGTGACCGGAACGCATCTTGTCGCCGATGGCTACTGCGCAGCCCAGTTCGTTTGCCATTGCACGGGCGCGCTTTGCGCTGCCTGCGTCGGGAGATACAACTACCAGATCATCGTTTACGATGCCAAGATACCTTGCGTATGCACAAAGCAGCTCCTGAGCATAAAGATGGTCAACGGGCTTCTTGAAGAAACCCTGTACCTGAGCGGCGTGAAGGTCCATGGTAACCACGCGGTCAGCACCGGCAAGCTCGATGCACTCGGCGCATACGCGGCCGCGGATGGATACGCGGGGTTCGTCCTTCTTGTCGCCCTTGGCGTAGCTGAAGTAGGGAATTATAGCGGTAACGCTGTTTGCGCTGGCGCGCTTGAATGCATCCAGGAAGAACAGCAGCTCGGCAAATTCATTGTTGGGATCCAGACCCAGAGTCTGAACAAAGTAAACGTCCTTGTCTCTAATGCTTTCGTTGATACGTACGAATGTATTTCCCTCGGAGAATACCAAAGTGGTGCAGTCGCCCATGGGGCTGCCCAGATATTCGCACATCTGGCTGGCAAATTCCTTGCTGGCGCTGCCGGCAAAAATCTTGATTATTCCTTCGGACATAAGTACAAAAATCCCCCTTATATTTGTCGGTTGTATTATAACAAATTACCCCGGCATAATCAACGAAACGACAAAAGATATACGAAGGAACTCCTGCATATGCCATAAGCCCACCTTATCCAAAAAGGTTCTGTTATAGCCGCAAAAAGGGAGTGTATTGTGTACCAAACTTAGGCTATACACAAGTTTGCATATTCTGCAGTAAATCCTTCATATTAAAAAGTTATAGCCGTTAAGAAAGGGCCGTAAAGTACTCGTATGTATCCTCCAGCTGAGCCGCTTCTGCGTAGCCCGCGCCGATTGACGTTTCCCTGTTTTTTCCGTGAAAATCGCTGCCGCAGGTGGGTTTCAGGCCGTACCTTGAAGCCAGCGATAAAAACACCTTCAGCTGGCCTTCTGTGGAAATGGGATAATATGCCTCTATACCCCACAGGCCGTAATCCGCCAGCTCCCTTATAAGCGTGTGGGGATCTGCCTTAAGCTTGCAGGGGTGAGCCAGCACTGCAACTCCGCCTGCTGACATGGCAAGCTCCACAGCAGCCCGCCTTGATATGCGCTGGCTGGGCACATATGCGGGAGCTCCGCTGCCTATGTATCGGTCAAAGGCATCCGTAAGGGTAGCGGCATAGCCCCCCGCAACCAGCGCCTTTGCAATGTGCAGTCTGGTATCGTTTCCCCGGCTGTGCTCCATTATGTGCTCCACGTCCTTGCCCATGGTACGGAGCTTTGCAAGTATCCTTCGGTTCCTGTCCATCCGCCCTTCTCTGCGCCATATTTCGTATTGCTTTATCTTCGGATGGTCGGGATCTATGCCAAGGGCCAGAATATGCAACTCTGATGAAAATTCCGCGTCTATCTCCATGCCGCATATTACCTTTACGCCAATATCCCTTCCAGCCGGCACAGCATCCCTGCATCCCGCGGCGGTATCGTGATCCGTAAGGGCCATAAGGGCCACACCCTGCTCCAGTGCAAGAGCAGGCAGTTTTTCCGGGGCAAAGGTGCCATCGGACATATCGGAATGAATATGCAGATCAAAGGGTTTCATAGCTTTCTCCAGATAAACAGGCGGGGCATACCTGCGCCCCGCCCGAAATGCATTGATTTAGTTTTCTTCCTGTTCAGGATCAGGATCTGCCTGAGGGATATCGGGCAGTACGCTGCCGGGATGATAGAAGCCGTCATTTGCTTCATCGGCCTCGGCTTCTGCCTGTGCTTCGCTCTCAACAACTTCCTCATCGGGAGTTTCCAGCTCAGCCTTCTTTTCCTTATAGGTCTTCAGTTCAACGGGCTGATTGAGGAATATCTTTTCGAATTCCTCACCGGTGATGCGTTCATATTCGATAAGGTACTTAACCACACGGTCAAGGGCCTCCCGCTCGGATACCAGCACATCCTTTGCCCTCTGGAACTGCTCTTCCAGTATGCGGCGGATTTCCTTATCCACCTTGGCGGCAACCTCTTCGGAATAATTGCGCTGATGTCCCCAATCCTTGGCAATGAATACCTCGGAATCACCGCCCAGGAATACGGGACCAATCTCGTCGCTCATGCCAAATTCTATTACCATGCGCCTTGCAAGGTCGCTGGCATGCTTCAGGTCGCCTATTGCGCCGGTGCATACATCGTCAAGGGCGATGCTCTCTGCCACGCGGCCGCCCATGCTCATGGCGATAAGGTCAAGTATCTTGCCGCGGGAGATGTGGGAATCGTCATTGTCAGGCATGGTCATGGTGTAACCTGCAGCCTGACCTCTGGGTATAATGGATACCTCATGAACGGGATCGCAGTGCTTCATGCGGTAGGCGACTATTGCATGACCCGCCTCATGGTAAGCGGTGATCTTCTTATCCTCATCCGTAACCACACGACTGCGCTTTTCGGGACCCACTACGGTACGGGTGATAGCTTCCTCAAGCTCCACCATGGTGATGTGCTTTTTCCTGAAGCGGGCGGCAAGTATTGCGGCCTCGTTCAGCACGTTTTCAAGGTCTGCGCCGGTCATGCC
>JAZNUG010000139.1:0-1638 GCA_045592165.1 Clostridia bacterium
TGCCTTTACCATGGAGCGGCTGGGGGTATGCAACGCCGTGGTGACATGTGCCCATCCCGATGCCCTGTGCGGGGCGCCGGAAGGGTATTTTGACCGGGTGGTGGTGGATGCCCCCTGCAGCGGCGAGGGGATGTTCCGAAAGGACGATACCGCCATTGCAGAGTGGTCACCCGAGCATGTGACCGCCTGTGCCCAGCGTCAGCAGGCAATACTTGAAAGCGCGTATACTGCCCTTGCTCCCGGCGGCAAGCTGATATATTCCACCTGTACCTTTGCTCCGGAGGAAAACGAGCAAACGGTGGAAGCATTTGCAAAGTCCCATCCTGACATGACAGTGGAGTTTACCCACAGGCTGTATCCCCATACCTGCAAGGGCGAGGGCCACTTCATCGCAAGGCTCGCAAAGGAAGGCGACAGCGGAGCGATTCAGCGGGATATGAAGCTGGATATATGCAAAGATAAGGAATATGCTTCTTTTATAAAAGAAACATTTGCCGAGCCGCCCAAAGGAGAGGCATACCGTCTTAAGGATGGCCGTATAATCATATTGCGTACACCTTTGCCGGAGGGGCTTGCAAATATCAGGATGCTCAGCGCAGGCGTTTATGCCGGAGATATACAGCGGGGCAGATTCATCCCTGCCCATAGTCTCTTTATGGCGGAGCATGGCGGAGAGTACAGGAATACCCTGTCCTTGGCTGTGGATAGTTCTGAGCTTGATGCGTATCTCAGGGGCAATACAGTGCCGATGGATACCAATATGAAGGGATATGCAGCGGTGCTTGCGGATGAATATCCTGTGGGCTTTGGCAAGGCGGTGGAGGGCACCATGAAAAACCATCTGCCGAAGGGCCTTCGCATAATGGGCTGATATTTTAAATATTATGCAAACAATGTCCCTGATTTATTGCGGAAACAGGGCAGGAATAGTAAAGTATTGATGAAAAACGAAACAATATCGGGGAGGATATGCCATGGAAAACAACTATACTCCAAATGAAACCAGGCGCACCGCCGTGGAAAAATACCGCTATCTTGCGGCTTTGACCTATATCTGCCCTCTGGGTATATTCATTATGCTGCTCCTTGATAAGGACAGCAGCTACATCCGCCATCATTCCAATCAGGCAATATGCCTTATGCTGTGGTTTGCCCTCAGCGGCATAGTGTGCATTGTGCCCATACTGGGCTGGCTTGCAGGCGCTGTCGGCATGGTTGCAGGCGTGGTGTTTACCATAATCGCAATCGTTCGAACCCTCAGGCGGGAGTATTACGAGATACCCTTTATTGGCAAGTATCGCATCATACCCGAAGCGTAAAAGGAGAAGGATGAAAACAGCAGGCGCGGATTTTCCTGCTGCTCCTGCCGTGATATTCAGGAGGAAAATATGAATCCCAGAAAAGCATGCGAGCTCAGAGATACCCTCTTTGTCGTGGGATTTATAATAATGCTGGCGGCTTATATTTATGAACCGTTAATTGTAATCGGCGCCATAGTGATGTTTTCCGGTCTTATTCCGCATTTCCGCTATAACAGGTGCCCACACTGCGGCAAGCAGCTGGGCAGAAATGAAGAAAAGTACTGCCAGCATTGCGGGAAACCTATTGACGGATAAGCCCCGGGCATGAATTCGCCCT
>JAZNUG010000140.1:0-2135 GCA_045592165.1 Clostridia bacterium
GATGCACAGTTATTTCAAAGTCATTGCGATTTTGAAGGGTAAGTATGCCGGTATCAGAGGATACGGTCATGCCCCCATAGGTTATCACATAGGAATCCTGCGCCGATTCCTCTGCACAGGGAACAGATATCTCCCATTGACGCTCTCTGGCCTGCTCCTTTTGGGCACAGCCCGGCATTGCCGCAGCGAATACACCCGCCATCATGATGCACAGCAGCTTTTTCATATGCCGTCGTCTCCTCATCATTGTACCTCCTCTATCATACCGTTTCGCACAGCCTTGGCAGCAAAGTCCTCCAGGGGAAACTCCCCCCTGTATTCGCTTACCTCACTGTAATGCCGCCATGGGCTCATATCTGAGCGCACGGCCCGCATACGGCATACCGGAATACAGCTCAGCTCCTCCTTGCCCTCTATATTGCAGGCAAGATAGCAGCTGCCCTTTATAAACATCAATCCGTAAGGGCTTACCCGATACCTTCTCATGGAAGAATCCCTGCTTTTATCATAGGCAAATGTGACCTGCCGCCGCCCGCCTATGGCCTTATCCAGCACATCCATAGCTGTCAGCAGTTCATCATTTTCGCTCTTTAGGGCATGCATCCCCGCACGAAGAAGTTTTTTCCCCATGTAATTACCACCCATTGCCCCCACTTTTGCAGTAAGCATGGCAGTTCGCCGCTGGGAGAGAAAGCCTGCGCTTTTCAGCGCCCATACAACGGAGCGCAGCTCGCTCTGGGTGAATTCCCTTGAGGCAAGATAATACCCCGTGCCGGTTTTCCGTATATCTGCGCCGTATTCTATCAGCGCATCAATATCCCGATATATGCCCTTGCGCTCGGAGCGCACGCCCCGCCGCTGCAGCTCTTCCACCAGCTCAGGCACGGTAAGGCGATGCTCCTCGTCGGTCATTTCCCTGAAGATGTCCATAAGATACAGGGGTTTCAGCTTGGTGTTGGACATATGCCCCTCCTATACTATGGTCTCAAGTATGCCCATTATCAGCAGGCACACCGCCAGTATGCAGGCCGCCACATTGAAAAGCATTGCGGCAAAGGCCTTTGCCCTGTGTTTTTTTGCCTTTTGGGTGGCCTTTATTTCAAAATACCACACAACCGCGATAAGACAGCCTGTCACCGCCGCCCCCATCCCGGTAAACCACGGCAAAAACTCTGCAATGCCGGTTTTGAAAAACAGTCCGTCCGCCGTCAGCAACAAGCTTATCAGACCAAACAGATACGATAAAAATCCCATATTTCCTCCTGTGTGCGCCTGATAGGATTATACCATATAAGTACCGTTTGCGGTACTGTATGCGGAACAAGTCGAAAAAAGGCACCCGGAAAACCGGATGCCTTTATAGTTAAGGTTGTTTCGCTTTTTACTTTGCCTCACTGATGGCAACTACAATTTCCCTAAATGATTATAAAATACACATAGCTGGGTTTTTTAGCTGTTTTATAATTCCGTTATATCTTCTCCTACATCAGATGCAATTTTATTAACCACGTTTTCAAAACTTGAAGCAGCATAACTTTTTGTCGTCCCACCATATGGCCCAGTAATGGAATATTCTGTAAAACACAAACTCTGTAAATTCCCCTCTTTATCCTCATAGGTAAGAATACCTATCCACCTTGCTTGCGTTTTTCCTTTTTTAGCATTCTGTCCTACTACTGCACCTACCCCGCCAAATAAAGCTCCACCGATAATTGCACCACCTAAGCCGCTTCCAGATTTAGCAAGTGTCACTTCATTTTCTACTTTAAATCCCCTGATCCTATCATAGGTCAATGAAATTTCGATTTTATTATATTTGATCACCAACTCTCTTTTCCCAGGTTCAAGGGTCAAGCCGCATAATCCATTTATAGGTATTTTTCCTATAGGCTGAAGTGATTCTCCAAAGAAAATCGCAGAGCTTTCTTTCTTTTGTTCATTTCTCTGCTTTTTTTCTTCCTTAGACTCATTATTTTTCGAAAACAATCCCATTGGATTCGCCCCTGCTTTCTTAAATTAATAAATCAGACACACCATTTGGATAAATGATGTGTCTGACTTCTTTGTATTAACTTATTACTTTGCTTCGCTGATAGCTACTGCAACAGCAACAGTCATGCCAACCATGGGGTTGT
>JAZNUG010000141.1:0-12690 GCA_045592165.1 Clostridia bacterium
CCGCTTGGCCCCCGACTTAATGCATCCGCTGTAAGGGTCTGGGCACAGCTTTCCTGCGCCATAAGGAACTTGTGCCGCAAATCCCTGCAAGGATATCCGCCGTACAGGAATGAGGGTTCGAGCAAAGTATGGTTTGTAAAATCGCACTCCACGCCGGGGGCATAGATATCACATCCGGTCTGTGCCTGCAGATACTTGTTGCCGCCTATGTGATCCGCATTGGAGTGGGTGTTGTATATGGCCTTAAGCTTCCATCCGTTGGCATCAAGTATCTGACGCACCTTACGGCCCGCATCCTTGTCGTTTCCGCTGTCAATAAGGCATACGTCAGTATCGTTGAGCTTAACAAGACCAATCTTTGCAGGGCTCTGGATATAGTAGCTGTTTCCGGATACCTGTATCAGTTCATACATTGTTATTTCCTCCCTGCATAAAACCTTCCACGGTTATTTTATATATGAATTATACCATACATACCTGTACTTCACAAAGCCATTGTAACTATTGCGGATATTATACGTTTATGGGATAATCAGATATAATTACTTCCAACCGAAAGGATACGGACAAACCATGTATATCGCTCGCTTTGCATTGGGCATGCGTATTCCAGTGAATAAACTTACCTCCCCCGAAGAATGCATGAAGGTTTTTCTGAAAAGCTTCTCCCAGTCCGATATCAGCGGGCTTATTCTCTCCGGCGGCATCGTTGAGGATATGTACATAATAGTAATCATGGGCGGGGGCCTTAGTTTTATGCGAAATGTTCATCGCCGTATACTTGCAAATGAGGAGTTCTGCGCAATGCTGGCAGAAGAATTGCCCATTATAGAAAATAATCGTCTTGCAAAGATGCCGGAGCTTGAGCCCTACGGTACGCTGGATGAAAACGGCGGCTTTATGGGCGGCAACAGCTGCTTCGGGCTTACTGTGGATTGATCATATGTAATCAGGCTTGGCCCTCCTGCATAAGGTTATAGATATAAACCTTTGCAAGGAGGCCTTTTTGTATGCTTTACACTGTAAAATACGACGACAGTCTCAGCTCAATAGCTGCGGCCCATCACATATCCCCAGCCGATCTTTCCACACTCAATCAACTTGACCCCCACGCAAAACCCGTAGTTGGTCAGTCGCTTATTATTCCCGGCAAAAGCCGGCCAACCCGCAGGATAATCGTCCACAGCCCCGTTTTGCCGGTAATAGGAGAATCTTCTCTTTTGAACATTTCCCCATATCTTACATATGCTTCTGTCTGTGCCGCACGCATCCTTGCGGAAGGCCATATAGCCTTTCCAAATGATTTTTCCATTGTCAGCCGCGCCGCATCTCTTGGCATTTCTCCACTGCTGACTCTATCAAACAAACACCCAAACAACGAATTGTGCAAAAGTACTCTTCATGCTTTGCTGCATTCCAGGGAAGCGAAAGAAACATTTATAAGCACCCTGATGAATCATCTCAGATGCAGAGGATACACTGGCGTGAATATCGATTTTTCCGAAATATGTACTGAAGATGCTTCTGCATATTCAGAATTTATTCATATGCTGAAGGAAGCTTTGCATATGGATAATCTGATCCTGCTGACTACCGTATACAAATCAGACAAACATCTCTCCTCTGCATCGGAATATGCGGATTATACAATAATACTGCCATGGGAAAGGGAACATATCAGCAGACATCCCGTACCTTTCTCCCCCGTGGATGAAGTGCGGGAAATGATTGAGCAGACAGCAGAAATACTCCCAAAGGAAAGAATACTTATGGGGATGCCGTCACATGGATACAACTGGAAACTTCCCTGTCATGGCGCTTCGGCTCCGGTGGTATATCTCAATGAAGCACCTACCCTCGCATACAATAATTTTGCCGATATACGCTATGACGACACAGTACAGTCCCCCCATTTCAGCTACTACGACAGCGCCGGCAGCGAACACATGGTTTGGTTTCATGACCCTCGCAGTATCTCGGCAAGGCTGGCGCTTGCAGAAGAATACAGCCTTGGCGGCATAAGCTGGCAAAATACAGCTCCCCTCTATCGTCCCGGCTGGATATGTATTGCGGAAAAGTTCAGAATACACAAGCTTATATAAAAGCAAAAAGTGGGCAATGCCCACTTTTGTCCTTTTTTGTATTGTTTATGCCTTTTCTTCCGCCTCTTCTGCAAGCATCTTTTTGCGCTCTGCCCGGCGCTGTTCAGCCCTGCGCCTGCGGCGGGCCTTTTCACGGGCATTGGATACCGCCATTGCTATTACGGCTATGGTCAGCGCAGCCGCTGCGCCGCATATTCCGTAAAACACCGGCTTGCTGAGGGTTATGCCGTCTCCGGAGAATCCGCTTTCTTCCTCTGCGGGCTGTTCCTCCACGGGCACAGATTCCTCCACCTCGGGCAATACAGGCTGTGTTGGACGGGCGGGCATTACTGCATAGCGCTGGAGGGATTCATCCTGAGGGTTATACAGATAATATCCCACCTCTCCGTCCGGATTGCGGCCGTAGAGCAGATATATATCTCCCTGTGCATCCTGAGATACCCATGCGGACACAGACTTTTCATCAATGGTTATAGTGGTTTCGCTGAATCCTGCTGGAAGGGCAACGCTGCCGTCCGGCTGAAGGAGTATATAGGATTTGGATACGGAATTCACCGTCTGATAGGGATAAAGGATATCCTTATCGGCATCGTATACATAATATCCGCCAACCTCTCCGGTTTCATTGGAAAGATACAGCAGAGTAGGTGCATCGGAATCCGCAACTACAGCCGCAGCAACGGTTTCCCCATGATAATCAATGGTGGTTTCCGCATATTTGGAAGGAACGGTCACATTCTCGAGAGTGCGCCATATGTACATAGGCTGCTCAGAGGTGAGATTGACCGCCGCAACGCCTTCCGCTGCATAGTTAAGAGGAGCAGGAGTAGGCTCTGCAGAAGCGGGAGCCGCCTGAACGGTTATTGCAATACTGCCCTTTGTGCTGCCGGCATCGTCACCGTCGTAATCCAACGCCTTTGTAATATCAAATGATATTTCTGCATTCCCGGCGCTTGCTGCGGTAAACTTTATGCGTGCGGTCAGGGAATCCGAGCCGTCTTTTTCAGCGGATATCATGCTGATAAATCCATCAGATGCGCCGCCTTCGCTTTCGGTATAGGTGAGCACTGCAGGGTCATAGGTATAAACCCCCTCAACGGCAGCCAGATCCTTGCCTGAAACGGTAACGGTAACCTCCACCACATCTCCTGCCACGACAGTGGTCTTATCCGCAGCAACAGCAGCTTCCACCGCCGCAAAGGCGGCCGCAGGCAGCAGCGCCATTACAAGAGCCGTGATTACTGCAAAAAACTTTTTACCCTTCATATTGTTAATCCTCCTGGGAGATCTTTTCATCCCCCTGTGAATAGCGAATTATCTTTATCATATCCTCAAGATCCACGGCGCCGTCATGATTCACATCCGCCGCCTTAAGATACGGCCCGGATATAAGCTGAACGCGCAGCAGGTGCTCTTGCAGAGCATTGATGTCATCCTTCGTGCCCACTTCTCCGTCTCCGTCCAGGTCGCCGAAAATGACTATGGGGAGATCAAAGAAATTGCGGCCTTCGCCATATGTTGTGCGCACAAAGTCGCCCGTGGCAAGGGGTTTGGTCTTTTCCCCGCCCTTATCATCCACAACTGTCAGCGTGCCTTCAGAATCCAGTTCATCCAGAAGTTTCTCGGCCATTGTACCGGGAGTGATATCACTTACGCCCCAGCTGCGGACTTTGTATTTTCCGCCGTCCAGTTCAGGAGCGGTTTCGTATGTGCCTATGGTATCAAGGCTTGTACCCACATAATAGAAGGAAGTAATTTCATCATAGGTCTGTCCTGCCCTTGCCCGCTCCTGAGCGCTGCGCTGGGAAAGGCCAATGCCATGACCGTATCTGCGGGCGGTAATAAACCAGCCGGGATACTTTTCATTTATGTAGGAATACTCGCCCCGTTCCGCACCGTAAAGACGGAGGCGGGTCTTGCTGGCGCTCATGCGTCCCATGGTGTTTTCAAAGCTGCCAAAGCCCAGCTCAGACAGTGTAAGCGTTACCGTTACCTGACCCTGATTCTGCAGGCCGGTTTCTTCATCGGTATATCCTACGATAAGAGTTACATCCGCCTGAGTATAGCTGCGGCTGGGAGCATCGTGCTCCGGGGCAGCGGGAGTCACTGATACTGTGGCAATAAGCTCCACTTCCCTGCCGGCCTTATCATAGGCCGCCTGCTCTATTGCAAAGCGCACCGCAGGATCCATGAATTTCAAAGTTGTTTCGTTGTATTTTTCGGGTATAAATGCCTTTTCCTCTATGCTGGAATCGTTGAGCAGATCATATGGGTCGTCTGCGTGAGTGTAATACGGCAGGTCGTTTTCCCATACATTGCCAGTGCGCTCAGTCTGTCCGCCGTTAGATGCGGAATAATAGGCTTCTATTATATTGCCCTCATAGGTAAGCACCTGACCTGCGGTGGCATCCACCGCTGCGATTGCACGGGTATTTTTGCTGGCATAGCCGCGGTATACCTGATCGCTTGAGGTATCCCGTATATCGTATGAGCGGGTGGAATACCTGGAGCAATAGCCCATAACATAGCTGCGGGCGCATACCGCCTGAGCCTTCAGCGCCTCAAGGGGGAAGGAATTGCTCATCTCATGGGGCACCACGCCGTAAAGATACTGCTCAATGGGCAGCTGATTTCTCGCCCTGAGCCTGCCCTCGTATACATCAAATGTCATATTGCCAAGATAGGTACAGGTGCCATGCTCGCTGTTTTTCAGGCGGATATAGTCGGTGGTCCCGCCATAGTTTTTGCTGAGAAGGGTCAATGAAGGAGCGGTGACGGTATCATCGCCGAAGGTTATGGATACCTGACCGCCCACTGCCTTAACAGTAAGCTCATCAGTCCCTACCTTTATATCCTCATCTTCCTGCAGAGTAAATTCCCCCACAGGAGTAAAGGACAGTTCCCTGCCCTTCCCCGTGGAAAGCATAACCCGTACATCCGAATGGAACACCGCAGCCTGTGCAGGTACCATCGGCAGGAGCAATATCAGTGCCATAAAGACCGCTGTAATTTTCATGGGTCGTCCCATTTATTTCCTCCGAATACAGTGTATTACACCGTTAATTATTGTGCTTTTATATTATTTTAAACCACATAACTGCCGTCTGCATATTAAACTAATTGTTAATACTGCAAAAAAGCACAATTATCGCATGATTTCGCGCCGAATTACTTATTTTTCAGTATGTTGTTCAAAAGGCCCCGGCAGCCCTGTTCCACATCCTGCCATGTTGCTTCAAAATCCCCTGTATACCATGGGTCTGCAACACTGCCCGGCCTGCCTGTATAATCCAGCAGCATGGAAATTTTATCCTGGCCGCCGCATATGCGCTGCATATTGCGTATATTTGCATCGTCCATGCCTATGAGCATATCAAATTCATCGTAGTCCTTTTTCTTCAGCTGGCGGGCAGCATGGCCATGGCAGTCTATCCCATGCTCCGCAAGCTTACGCCTTGCGGGAGGATATACGGAATTGCCGATCTCCTCTGTGCTGGTTGCAGCGGACTCAATATGGAACATATGCTCCAATCCCGCCTTTCGCACCATATCCTTCATAACGTACTCCGCCATTGGGCTGCGGCAAATGTTGCCATGACAAACAAACAGCAGCTTGATCATATTTCTGTCCTTTCATCCGGTTTGTTTGATGTCGTTCACTTTATCGGTAGTGTATCTGCATTGAGTTTATTTGTCAAATTACGATAAAACACAAAGAAAAGGCACAAAGCATACAGCCATGTGCCCTTTTTGCTTATTCGGCATACTCCTTTTTCTTCTTCAGCTTCTTTGCGATTTCCCAGGGGAGGTACATCAGCACCCAGCATACAGCAAGCATAGGTATTGCGCTGAAAATGTACCAGGGCCTGCCCCATCTGGCCTCGAAGAAGGAAAGTGGGTTGCCCACATCTGCCCAGTTGAGGAACATAAAGTTGGTATTCCACAGCTTATTCAGGAAATACAGCGGAATGGCCAGCATCACAACCGCCAGCAGGCATTTTGGCAGCAGTTTGTAATTGGGCCTGTGTCCGCCTGAAAGCAGCAGTATGGGATACAGTACGATTAAAATATGGGTAACAAAGCTCTGAATATGATGATAATTCCAAAAAGGCATCATTGCCCAGTTGCAGAACAGCAGCGCCATAAGCGCACCAATAAAGGACAGCGAATACAACAGCTCGGTATTCAGCTTATTCGGCTTAAAGGCATGCCATACGGAAAAATAAATACTGAAGCTGCAAAGCTGCAAAGGAATGTAAGTGGGCAGCCATGTGCCTGTGATTATCAACAGAGCAGTCTTGACGATTTCGGTGCAAAGCATGGTAAGGGCTACTGCTCTGCGGCACTTTAACCTTCTCTGTTCATCCTGCTTTTTGTACCAGAACCACATAAAGATATAAAATGCCAAGGAAAAGGCCAGCCAACCAAGATGCAGAGGTCCAAACAAATCAAAGCCCATTCCCTCAGGTATGGTTTCTTTGGATTCCCAGAAATATTTAAACATATCATTCTCCTTTGCAATTGCTTAAAAAAATTGTACTATATTTTGTCGAAAAACAAAAGAGCAATATGCCGAAAACTACGTAAAGATATGTATAATTCGATATTCATATTTGATTGAAACAGAAAAACTGCCGCAAATGAGCAGTTTTCCAAAATAATTGCTTTACTGCAATGTACTTTCCGCTACCGAAAGCTCGGTTCCGTCCGGCCAATCCATGCTGTGGCGAAGCTGCTCTGCCCTGCTGCGTATAAATGCGAGGGCGTCAGCAGGAATATGCACCGTTTCCCATATGCCTGCATTAAGGTCGGCTACCCGCAGGGCATTTACACAGTTAAGAAAAGCTATGTCAAACCTGCGCTCACAAGGCTGCTGCAGCGTCCTGACCCTGTGAATAAAGTCTGCAATTTCCCCATCGGTAATATTTGATTCATGCAGGTACAGATACAGTGCGTTGGTATCAAATTCCGTATAGTTTGAATTGAGCCGTTCCAGCTTTTTGCCAAAGCGATACAAGGCCTTTTCGCAGGCGCTCAGTTTATCCTCAACCCCTTCCGCCGGCATTATGGCCCACAGACGGTCGTTGTAAAAATATGCTCTTCCCGCATAACGCAGCAGAATATCCTCCGGTATATCGCCTTTCAGCCGGCCCAGATATTGGTTTACCACGCTCTGGGCTTCACCATCCTCCTGCATTATTGCCTGAGTTATTTCTATGCCTACGGATGCATTTTTATTGTACCAATCGGGACTTTCGCCCTTTGCATACCCATCGGAATAATCCCTCCAGAAATACTTAAGGGAAAGAATGGCAAATATTTCGTTGTACAGTTTTTCAAATTCTACCATGTTTATATTATAATGCAAACCATTGCCGCCAACAACAGAAAACCGTCATATAATAATGGTCCCTCCAATGTTCGGAGGGACCATCGATATGTTTTAGGTTTTTAATTAGTCAACGTAGGCAGAGGGAGCGGGCGCAACGCCGCGCTTGCGCTCGATGCTGTTGACCAGGAAGAAGGCGATTACGCTGATGGCACAGCCAAATACTACAGGCAGTATACCCCAGCCCTTGGCAAGATCGCCGCCGGTAAGCCACTGCCAGAAGCAGAAGCCCACAGTACCGGCAACCAGAGATACAACACCTGCATTCTTGGTGGCATTGGGTATTACAAGACCCAGGCCGTATGCGGCGAAGGGACCCGCACAGCGAATACCGAAGGCAAAGGTGTTCATGGTGGCAATAGGTACACCCAGCATGGAGATGAACATTGCAACGATAGCTGCTACAACGTTGATCATACGGGTAAGGAAGATAATACGCTTTTCGCTCAATTCCTTCCTGGCGCCCATACCCATGTACAGGTCATTGATGACCATGGTGGACATGCACAGCAGGTTGGAGTCTGCAGAGGACATGGTAGCGCAGATAATAGCTGCAGAAATCAAGCCAACGATGGCGCCGGGAGCAAACTCGCTGGCAACTGCCATCATTGCGTTGCTGCCGTTTTCTGCAAGGCCGGGAATCTGGTTCTTCATCGCAAGAGCGGCAAGACCCAGCAGTGTGGGGAATATGGACATTGCGGCCATAAGGATTGCAGACAGCCAGGATGCATTGCGGGCGGTGTTTTCGTCCTTGGCGGTTTCAAAGCGGGATACCATTTCAGGTCCTGCAAGGAATGTACAGAAGTAATTGAAGATATAACCAAAGATGGGTACCCAGCCGATCTTGGTTACGCTCAGCTGCTCACCGGGCAGCGCAGCGGAGATTGCCTGCCAGCCGCCGCAGCCCTTTACTACAAAGGGAGTGGCAATGGCCAGACCTACCAGAATGACGATAAACTGAACCATATCGGAAATCTGGTCTGCAATCATACCGCCAAAGGTGGTATACAGAATAACTACCAAGCCGGCGATAAGCAGGGCTACGTTTGTGGGGATACCGGTAAGGGTAGCAACAACAGTACCGGAAGCAGCAATCTGGCTGGAAGTCAGGCAGAACAGGGACAGTATGCTAAGGATGGCAGTGAATGTGCTGGAACCCTTACCGAAGCGGCGTCCTACTACTTCGGGAATAGTAACAGCCATGGTCTTGCGGATTTTGGGTGCAAAATAGGCAAGAGGTATCATTGCCACGGAAGCGGCCAATACATACCATATGGCGCTCATACCCCAATCGCCGAATGCCTTCTGAGCAAGACCGGTGGTGGAACCGCCGCCGATGTTATTGGCAGACAGGGAGAACGCAACCATGAACAAGCCCATACGACGGCCGGCCAGCATATAGTCGGAACTGTCTTTTATCTTGAGCTTGCCAACGATAAAGCCCACTATCATCATGCCTACCAGGTAGGCCACAACGATAATGAGAGGGATAACTTGCAACTGCATAAAATTCCTCCTTGGTTTAATGAAAATGTAGCTCTCAAAATGAAAAGAAATGGGAAATTAATTGTCAGTATTATACCACAGCTATCTTTTCTTGCATATAAAAATGTTTTTTCATTCATGGATAATTATTTCACCCACGGCACAGTAAATCACCAATTAATGAAATGTGCTGTCTTTCCCTGCATATATTTAGCATACAAATCCAATGGAGGTGTCTGAATTTTGCGTATATTTGTAATCAGTAAGCGCGCTCTTATAATCGCAGTAATCGTCCTAGCCGCCATAATTACGGCCATAATTCTTTTGCTTTGCTTTGCACCTGATGCTGCAGCAGCAAATACCCGCGCCGTTGAACAGTACGAACTGGAAGTCCTGGCCGGGCAAAAAAGGAGCTACCCATCTACAGCGTAGACTGCAGCGATAAAAAGATTGCACATAAAAAGCGCCTTATCCGGTATGACCCGTATGCGGCGCCTAAAATTTGTATTGTGCGCTTTGGTCGGTTAGCTTATAATCGCTGTCTTATTGCTCCAGTTTCCATCCGCAGTCCCCGTGGTAGATCATCTGCTTTGTCATCCCGCCGTCAATGCAGATATTTTCGCCGGTAATGAATCCGGCCATATCTGAGCAGAGATACAGTACCATGTTGGCAATATCGGGCGGGTTCCCTACCCTGCCTACCGGCTGCTGAACAGCGTCAGGGCCCTCATATACGGTATAGTCGGTGTCGATCCAGCCAGGAGATATGGAATTGACCCGCACCTTACCTGCAAAACTGACCGACAGAGCATGGGTAAGAGCGGCTATGCCGCCTTTTGCTGCCGTGTAGCTTTCGGTCTGGGGTTGGCTCATCCTGTCACGGGAGGAAGAAATATTGACGATGCTGGCCCCCTCCGCAAAATGCAGCGCGAACAGCTTAGAAAGGTAAAATGGCGCAGTAACGCCCACCTTAAGGGCATGCTCAAAGTCCTCATAGCTGCAGCTGTCAATGCCGCGCATTTTGGGCAATGCATTATTAATGAGATAATCCACATGCCCGTAATCGGCTATGACCTTCTCTGCAAATCGTTCAAGGGTAGCCTTGTCCGCTAAATCGCCTACGAAATAATCATTCTCCAGCAAATCAATAACGCAAACCGCAGCGCCCGCCGTCTCGAATTGTTCGCGAATGCACTTGCCTATTCCCCTTGCGCCGCCTGTTATAACGACGACCTTATCTTTGAAGTTGAACATGCGGGTTTGTCCTTTCGTGTTTATCTATTCATTGTGGAAGTCGGCTAAGGTATATATGACCGTTTTCCTTAAGCCATTTTCTACATCTCTTATACTCTGGAAATACACTTTCCACTTCATCATAGAACGCCTTTGAATGGTTCATATGCTTTCTATGGCACAGCTCATGGACTACAATGCTGTCGATAACCTCATCCGGAAACTCCATCAAAAGACAGTTAAAGTTCAGATTCCCCTTACTTGAGCAGCTGCCCCAGCGTGTCTTTTGGCTTCTAATCGTAATTCTGCCATAGCTCACACCAACAATTTCAGCATAGTGTTTGACCTTCGCAGGGATTATCTCCTTTGCTTTCTTGGCAAGAGCCTTGAGTTCATCCTCTGTGTATGGCGGATACTGTTTCAGCAGTTCTCGGCGTTCATCTATATTTTTCTGATGCTTTTCTATCCAGTCCCTTTTTGAGAGAATAAAGGCTTGAATCTCTTGGTTGCTCATACGTTTGGGTGCTCGAACCAGAAGCCCATCTTCTTTTAGTTCGATAGATAGGGGCTTTCGTTTGCTGCCGAGTATAGTTGTGCACATCACGTCGATATCTCTTTTCTCTCTAATCATTTCTGTTTTGGACCCATTCCGCATCTCCACATCAAAATATTAGGCTTTATTGTTACTGTATAATTCACCAGTTATATTATCCACAGAAATCTTATGATATTTATAATTCTTGATTCATCATGGCTGAGAGACAATTATTAACACAATTATACTCCCATCATCAATACTTAACAAGCTACTCATAGTACGCTAAACCACCCAGCCCCCCATCTTTCGACAGGGGGCCGGGTGTATATGGCGCTTATATTATTGTTGGTGTATTTTTGTCGGTGTTGTTTCTGCTCGTGTACCTCCTTTCTGTGTTTTTAAACTTATCTTACAGGCTGCAGCTGGCAACCACTTTGTATCCTTCGGGGAGCTGGAAGCTGGGTTCTCCGCCGAACTCCCACTTGATGGTGGGGGCCCAGCCCTGGGCGATGGCGGTGAAGTGCAGGAGCACGATGCCGAAGTTCAGCTTGCTGTCGATCTCGGTGTTGTACTCGTCGGGCTTGCTGATGAGAGTAATGCGGCCGTTGCTTATCACGAAGCCGTAAGCCTGGCGGTTCAGGTAGCTGGGAGCCAGGGTGGCTGCGTAGAAGGCTTCCCACAGCATGTCATCGAAGAATCCGATGTACTCTTCAACGCCTTCGGAGTTGCCCCAGGAGTTCATGAAGACCATGTCGTTGATACCGAGCTTGGGGTCTACGTAGTGGCGCTGGGCGGTGATGTCCACATTGGACATGCTCTGGATGTTGAGCCTGAGACGCTTGGTGGTCTTTACGCCGTAGCCGAATGCTACGATGGCGGCTACTTCCAGTTCGCTCTCTACGCCGATGGCCTTCTTTACCTTCTCGCTTTCGGTGAAGGTGAGCCAGCAGCTGTCAAGGTTCAGGTCGGCCAGCTTGATTACCAGGTCTTCCATGATGTAGCCGGCGTTCTCCCCTGCGTACTCTGCCTTCTCGGAGAGAAGTACCAGATAATGGGGTGCGCCTACCAGGTAGCTGCTGTATCCGGCTGCCCCTTCAAGGGCTTCCCTTGCCTCGGTGCCCAGCACCAGCAGTTCGGTCTTAAGTTCGGGGATCAGTCTCTTTACGGACTTGCTGTAATATTCCTTGATGCTCTCCAGTTCGGAAGTGCAAACTGCTTTTTCTATAAAGGCCCTTACGGACTTACGATTCTGTATCAATGCGCTGTAATTCATGTGTTTCTCCTCCTGATGTTTTAGTATTTAAATTTTAGTTTTTCAGTGGTTTTGTTTCTGTTTTCTTTTATGGTTTTATTATAGCGATTCAATAACCTCACTTCTGTGACAAAATCACCGAATTAAGAATAATTCTTAATCTTATCAAAATTTTTCTATTTATATAGAAAAGACCATATCCAAATGTACTGAGTTATCAGTTCACATGGAAATGGTCTTTTTACAATACACATATTCTGCTCTTACCTATCCTTCACCTTACATATCAGCTGCGTCATGGTGCCCATGGGGCAATATACGCACCAGCTTCGGGGCTTGAACAGCACCATGGTGATGAGGCCCAGCACGGTGGAGGTAAGCATCACGCTGTAGAAGCCGAAGGCGAACTGGGCCACGCCGGGATGGAACAGAGTTCCGTGATATGCCCAGTGCCAGGGGAGCTTGAAGGTCCAAAGAAGCGTACCCGCCTGCCTGAGATCCTGCGCCCCGGCGAACAGCAGATAGGTATTCCACAGCATCAGGAAAAACATTGCAAAGAAGAATATCAGGAAACCATACCTGAAGGCCTTGCTCTTCATCCAGTTGGGGATGTCCTTTTTGCGAGACAGGCCAAACCTGCCGCCCAACAGGCCAAACAGCTGTCCCCTGCCGCAATAGCGGTTGCAATAGC
>JAZNUG010000142.1:0-5939 GCA_045592165.1 Clostridia bacterium
TAATCCTAACCCGCCAAAAGTAGTGTAATTGGCGAGCTTCTGCGCTGCCGTCGCGAGAAATAGCACCACTATTCCTGCACTCCGTCGCCTTGGATCTCCTTCAATTACACCGCTTTTGCTCCTTTGGAGTTTTAACGGCCATAGGGCATGGCAGAGCAAGGAAGATCGAGGGAGGAATACTGTGGTTGTCTTCTGACCGAGGATGACGCCGCTATGGCGTGTCATATGGCCGCTAAAACCGCGGTTCGGATTATATCGGTTACCCTATACTTTCAGGAGAAGGCTGCATGATAAAAAACATACTGCTGGATATGGATAATACCCTGCTGGATTTCAGCCGGGCGGAACGCATTGCCGCCGCAAAGGCGCTGAGTGAGATGGGGATACAACCCACAGACGAGCTGCTGAAAAGGTATCATGAGCTCAATGATGAGCAATGGCGGCTGTTTGAGCTGGGCCTGCTTGAGCGGGATCAGGTAAAGGTGCGTCGGTATAGGCTGCTGTTTGAAGAGGCAGGCATAGATAAATCCCCTGAGGAGACAGCGGCGGTGTATGAAAAACTGCTTGGCGTCGGACATTACTTTATGGAGGGGGCAGAAGAACTGCTGAAAACCCTGAGCAGGGATTATCGGCTGTACCTTGCCACAAACGGCACCTCGGCAGTGCAGAAAAGCAGGATAAAGAGCGCGGATATGGCAAGGTACTTTCAGGGTATATACATATCCGAAGACGTGGGATTCAACAAGCCGGATGTGCGGTATTATGAAGCGTGTTTTAAGGATATACCGGACTTTAAGCGGGAAGAGACCGTCATGATAGGAGACAGCCTTACCTCTGACATGAAGGGCGGCATTAACGCCGGAATAAAAACCGTATGGTTCAATCCTGAGGATAAGCCGGTGGATGACAGCATAGTACCGGATTATGAAATAAACAGTCTGGATGAGATCCCCGCCCTCATGAAACGGATATAGCACAAAAAAAGCACCCGATCGGGTGCTTTTTTATGGGTTTTAGATGGAGAAGATGGGATCCAGATACTGCTGGCGCTTTTCGTTGAACACCGCGACATAGTCTGCATCGTTGCCCTTGTGGAGCTCGTGAAGGTAAGCGTGGTGATTTGAAAGTATCTCTGCATGGCGGCGGCCCATGAGGAATACCGCAATGCTGGAGCACTGGTCAGCTGCGCGGCCCATGAAGGTGAGCACTTCGATGAAGATAAGGCCGGCGCTTATGGTACAGGCGCCATTCTTAAGGCGGAGCAGGTGCTTGTCCTTAAGGGAGGCAACCATTTCGTCGATAACCTCTTCAAGGGGCTCTATCTTCTTGGCAATGGATTCATCCTCGGTGGAGAATGCATCCACGGTGGTATCGATAATCTCAAGGAGGGCGTTGGTCATTATGTTAAGCTCGTCCCGTGCCCTTTCGGAGAAGGCGATGCCTTCCTGAACCAGCCTGCCGGCAAGGTCGTCTATCCTGCAGGCATAGTCGCCGATGCGTTCAAAGTCGGTAACAGACTGGATGAGCATATTCAGCTCGTTGTTGTCGTCGTCCGTTTCGATGTATCTGGAAAGGCGGATGAGGTAGTTTTCCGCGGCATCGGTAAAGCTGTCCAGACGGTCTTCTGCGGCTGCTATCTTTGCGGAACGCTCGGGAGAATATTCGGAAAGCTGCAGTATGCTGCGGCGGAAGTTCTTGCGTGCCAGCTCGCCCATCTTTACGGTGGTTACCTTTACCTGATCAAGGGCAACGGGGGGAGAGATGAACAGCTTTTCATCCAGGGAGCGGATTTCGGGATATTCATCGGGATCGTCATCCTTATCCTTGATTACCATGGTGGTGAGCTTTACCAGCTGATTGGCAAAGGGAACGAGCACAACAGCGGTAAGAAGGTTGAACAGGGTGGTAAAGTCTGCAATGCCGCCGCTGTCCACTACGCTGTTCCATATGCCGTCCAGTACGCCGGTGCGGTGGAGCAGGGTCATGACGATCATGAACAATATGGTGCCGATGGTATTGAAGGCGATATGGGCAAAGCCGGTACGCTTTGCATCCTTATCGGTGCCGATGGAGCAAACGATTGCGGTGGTGATGCAGGTGCCCAGATTTATACCCATTATTACGGGATAAATCATATTGAAGGTAAGCACGCCGGTGGAGGACAGGGCCTGAACGATACCGATCATTGCAGAGGAACTCTGGATGATGAAGGTGGTAACAAGGCCGGTGAGTATACCCAGGAAGGGATTATTGGAGAACTTCTGCACCGCCTCCACAAACATGGGGGATTCTGCCAGAGGAGCAACGGAATCGCTCATCAGCATAAGGCCGGTAAACAGAAGGCCGAAGCCCATCAGCATGGTGCCCACGCCGGTGGTCTTTTTCTTTTTGATGAACATCAGCAGGATAATGCCTGCGATCATGGCGATAGGGGCCAGGGTATCGGGATTGAACAGATCCAGCAGGAAGTTTCCGGTGGAATCGATATCCATAAGGCGGATAAGCTGGGCGGTAATGGTGGTGCCGATGTTTGCGCCCATTACGATGCTGATGGCCTGGCGAAGGTTGAGTATGCCTGCGCCCAGAAGACCGACGGTCAGCACGATGGTGGCGGTGGAGCTCTGGATAACGGCGGTTACCAGTGTGCCGGTAATAACGCCCATCACCACGCTCTGGGTAACCTTTTCCAGCATGGACTTAAGTGCTTTTGAGGAGCTGCTCTTAAGGCCGTCGCCCATTATTTCCATGCCGTAGAGGAACATTGCAAGGCCGCCCAGCATGGTTAGTACGGTAAATATATCCACGATTGACCTCCGTGAAAATAAATTATTATTCGTGTAAAACAGGGCATATTTGCGCTAAAGCGCAAACTTAACCAAATAATACTTTATACCTTTTTTTGCAAAAAGTAAAGCAAATACGCAAAAACTGTGATATAATGTCCCCCGTGCGCGAAAGGCGTACCCGTATGAAAGGATAATAACTATGGAAAAAACAAAAGGACAACTTGCCGGCCATATAATGGCGGCGGTAGCCATATGTGTATGGGGCAGCACCTTTATATTCAGCAAGATCATGCTCAGGGATTTTTCTCCCCTGCAGATAATGGTCATGCGCTTTGCGGTGGCATATGTGGTGCTGTGGTGCCTTTATCCCAAGGTGGAGAAAACCACTCTCAGGGATAATGTGGGAATATTTGTATTGTCCCTCTTCGGCAATACCGTGTACTTCCTCTTTGAAAACAATGCCCTGCAGTATACTCTTGCGGCAAACGTAAGCATAATAGTTGCTTCCGCGCCCATATGGACAGCCATGCTGGCCCATTTCTTCACCAAGGGAGAAAAAATCCGCCGCAATACGGTATACGGTTCCGCCCTTGCCTTTGTGGGTGTGGCGTTGGTCGTGTTCAACGGAACAGTTGTGCTTAAGTTCAACCCCCTGGGCGATATTCTCTCCCTGGGCGCGGCTCTTAGCTGGGCGGTGTATTCCATAATCGTTGTAAAGTACGTTCACAGGTTCAGCAGCTTTTTCCTGATGCGCCGGGCCACCCTCTGCGCGATGATCGCAAGCATACCCATGCTGTTTATTACCGGTCAGGCGGATATGCCCTTTGAGTGCCTTGTTCAGAGGGATACCCTGTTTTCCATAATATTCCTTGGTGTGCTGGGCAGCGGCGTAAGCTATGTGCTTTGGAACATGGCCACCAGGACTTTGGGCGTCATCAAGGTGAATGCCTACATATACGTTAATCCCTTTGTTACCATGATAACTGCGGGCATATTCCTGGGCGAGCCTGTTACCGTAATGGGCATTATAGGCGCGGTGATGATAATCGGCGGCGTTGTGCTGGGCGTAACCGAGCGCAGGAGAGTGTCTGAGGAAGAAAAAAATCAGGAGCCTGAATCGGCAGAATAATCCATATAAACAAAAAGCACACTTTCGTGTGCTTTTTGTTTATATTAAGGATCATGCTTCCTCTTTGGCGGGCTTGCCCTTGCGGAGCAGGCCTATGGTGTAGATTACCAGGGCTGCAAGCACCGCAATAAAGGGAATTACCTTTTCAATGGAGAGGGCTTCCCCGCTCAGCAGGCCGATGAGCAGCATCAGTGATGGAGAGAAGTACTGGCGTATGCCAACTGTCTTAAAGTCCAGATCGTTTACGCCGATGGAATAAAGTATGAGAGGTATAGCGGTGATGGGACCGGCCAGCATCAGCAGCAGTCCATCACTAAGGGTAAGGGCGGCTATGGTATCACTATACAGCGCAAAGGAAACGATCAGTGCAGCGGGCAAGGTAATGAGGGTTTCCAGGGCTATACCAAGCAGCGGATCCACATGGGCAAATTTTTTTACCATGCCATAGCCGGCGAAGGAAAATGCCATAAACAGTGCGGTGATCGGTACGCTGCCAAAGAGCAGCAGGGTGATGATAACGCCGGAAGCCGCCACGCATATGGAAACTATCTGCAGCCCGCTTGTCTTTTCTTTGAATATTATGGCGCTCATGGCAAATACCACCAGGGGATTCATGTAGTAGCCCAGGCTTGCGTCCAGGGTATGCCCCGAGGCTACGGCGTAAATATAGGTGCCCCAGTTTATTGTTATCAGTATGGCTGCGGCAATCATCTTGATCATGGTGGACTTATCCTTCAGCAGGGCTTTGAAGGCATCCAGCTTGCGGGTGAGGATAATGATCGCGACGGCGAACACAAGGCTGAATATAATGCGGCAGCACAGTGTCAGCACGGCAGGCACATGGGCCAGCAGTTTCCAATATATGGGCAGCAGGCCCCATATGATATAGGTGAGCATGGTAAGGAAAAAACTGCGGTTTTTCATTTGGCAATATCCGCCTTTTGCGTATTTTGTAATATCCACAGCAGAGTGTATCACATTTATGGCAATAATAACACATTTTTCTTTTTATACTGTTCCTTTAAATATGTGCGGCGGTCTGTTATAATTTTTTTATCAAAATACGCAACCGTTTCCATTTCTGCTTCGTTTTCTGTATATAAGGACGATGGAGGTATTTGCCATGATGAAAAATAAAGCTTTGATTTGCCTTGTACTTGCAGCGGCAATGCTGCTGTGCTCCGGCTGCGGCGGAAGAAACAAGGGCTATGATACCGCATACGCTGCGGCTGAAGCCGCGCCCATGCCCGAACCCATGATGGAAGAGGTCATATTAGAGGATGCCGTAGAATACGAGATGACCGCGGATACCGCCGCAGGCGGCGTGTTCGGCGAGACCCAGTCCGCCAAGAGCGGCAGCTATGGCAATCACAAAATAATCTCCACATACAGCATTGAGATGAACACGGATGAATTTGACCTTCATGTTCAGATGCTGCAGGATAAGGCAATACAGATTGGCGGCTATATCCAGTCCTCCAATGTGAGCGGCACAAAGCCGGAAACCTATAACGACAGGGGCAGATATGCAAGCTATTCTTTCCGTGTGCCCAGCGACAGGGCGGAGGAGTTTGTGGAATACACCAAGGGCACAGGGGAAATAACCTACAGCAACTGTGATACCGAGGATGTTACCCTCAGATATTACGATACCGAAACCCGCCTTGAGGTGCTCCGCACCCAGCTGGAGAGGCTTCAGAGCATACTGGTGGAGACCGACAACCTTGCGGATATAATAGAGCTGGAAAGGGCCATATCCGAAACCACCCTTGAAATAGAACAGTATACCACCCAGCTTCGCAAATACGATGACCTGATCGACTTTACCACCATTCATATCAGCATCAGCGAAAACCGCCTTACCACAGGCCCTGCCGCAAAGGAGACCATAGGCCAGCGCATAAGTGAGGGCTTCAGGGAGAGCCTTGCGGGCATCGGCGTATTTATTGAGGATGCGATAGTCTGGCTGGTATGCGCCATTCCCGTAATGCTGCTTATAGCGGCCGCTGCGGCAGTGGTTGTTG
>JAZNUG010000143.1:0-5661 GCA_045592165.1 Clostridia bacterium
CCGAGAAGGTTCGCGAATATTCCCGCGAGAAGGTAGAGTGGCAGCTGGATACCTTTGACCGCAAGGTGCGCGAGGAGCGCAGCGAGCAGGTTAAGGCAAGTCGGAGGCCAAGCGGGCTTAGGAAGACAAGAGGCAAGTCCAACTCCTTGGCTCACAGAACGACATGGCTACGATCCGACTTCCGAGAAGGTTCGCGAATATTCCCGCGAGAAGGTAGAGTGGCAGCTGGATACCTTTGACCGCAAGGTGCGCGAGGAGCGCAGCGAGCAGGTTAAGGCCGAAGTTATCGAGCACTTTGCCGAGGAATATCCCGAGTCCGCTTCCGATATCGATATGATCCTCTACAACCTGACCAAGGAAATCGTCAGGGATAAGATTATCAACCGCAAGATTCGTCCCGATGGCCGTGCCCAGGATGAGATCCGCCCCATCTGGAGCGAAGTAGGCATTCTGCCCCGCGTACATGGCAGCGGCGTATTCACCCGCGGTCAGACTCAGGTAATGACCATCGCCACTCTGGCTCCCCTGTCAGAGGGTCAGGATCTTGACGGCATCGATGAAGTTACCTTCAAGAGGTACATGCATCAGTACAACATGCCTCCCTACAGCGTAGGTGAGGTTCGCAGGGTAGGCAGCCCCGGCCGTCGTGAAGTGGGTCACGGCGCCCTTGCAGAGCGCGCTCTGGTTCCCATGCTTCCCGATGAGAACGAGTTCCCCTATGCAATGCGCCTCGTATCCGAGGTTGTAAGCTCCAATGGCTCCACCTCCCAGGCTTCCATCTGCGCCAGCACCCTGGCTCTTATGGATGCAGGCGTTCCCCTCAAGAAGCCCGTTGCCGGCGTAGCCATGGGCCTCATCAAGGACGATTCCACCGGCAACATTGCCGTTCTTACTGACATCCAGGGCCTTGAGGACTTCCTGGGCGATATGGACTTCAAGGTAGCCGGTACCAAGGAAGGCATCACCGCCATCCAGATGGATATAAAGATCAAGGGCATCAATGAGGAAATCCTCACCCGCGCTCTTGAGCAGGCACGCAGGGGCCGTCTGTTCATACTGGACAAGATGGCTGAAACCATCGCCGCTCCCCGCGAGGAAATGTCCCCCTACGCTCCCCGCATCATGCAGTTCAGCATCCATCCCGATAAGATCCGCGAGGTTATCGGTTCCGGCGGCAAGACAATCAACGGCATCATCGCCGCTACCGGCGTTAAGATCGACCTGGAGGATGACGGCCGCGTATTCATCGCCTCTCCCGATGCAGAGGCTGCTGCTGCCGCAAAGCGCATGATAGACGATATCTGCCGTGACATCGAGGTTGGCGGCGTATTCCTGGGCAAGGTTGTAAACATTCTGCCCATCGGCGCACAGGTAGAGCTCAAGCCCGGCAAGAAGGGTCTGGTACACATCAGCCGCCTTGCCAATTACAGGGTAGAGAAGGTTGAGGATGAAGTTCAGATCGGCGACGAAATTCTGGTTCGCGTAATTGCCATCAAGCCCGACGGCAAGATCGATCTGACCCGCAAGGAACTGCTTCCCGACGCAAAGAAATAAAACTTAAAACAACCCTTAATGCGGGCGGATAAAGTGCTATCCGCCCGTATGTGATTTTCATAGCCGTTCTTTTTATGGACATACCCTCATATGCTGTAACAGCAACGTATGGGGGTGATTACAAATGAAAAAAAGAAGCTGCCTTGGAAGCTTATTTACAAATATTTTCCTTGCTGCGCTGATAATTGGGCTGTATCATGCTACTCAGCCGGGCAATGAAATTATCCCCGCTTCCGCTCCGATGTACAGGGGCAGGGGAGAGGATATTGCTCTGCAGTTTGCCGTCAGCTGGAATGCGGCGGCCTTATCTGATATAATGGATACACTGGAGGAAAGGGATGCCAGGGTTACATTTGCCATAAGCGGCGAATGGGCGGAGCAAAATCCCGATATGCTTCAGCGAATGGTGCAGGATGGCCATGAAATAGCTGTTATGGGATATTATCCCCATATGGATGGGGGCATCGGCCGGATCAGCGAAGATCTTGAGCGGGCTGTGAAGACAATTGAGCGACTCTGCGGAATAAGCCCAAAGCTGTATTATGTGGGTACCCGCAGCACGGCTGTTTGTTCCATGGCCTCAAAAAAGCTGGGCCTTACCCAGGTATCCTGCACAATAGACCTGCTCACGGCAAAGGGGGAGGCGAATGACATACTTTCCCGCCTGCCGCAGCAGCCCATAGAGGGCAGCATAATATTAATGCAGCCGACTGCCGCATGCGCCGAGGCTTTGCCGGGAATACTTGCGGCATTAGAACAGAAAGGATTGGAGGTCTCCCGCACAGGTGATGTGCTGGGACTGAACGAAAAACATTGATAATACGCGAAACACTTCCAAACGGAATAAAGCTGGTTGCCCAGCAGATGAGTTCCTTCCGCTCCGTGTCCATGGGCATATGGACAGGGGCAGGCTCTGTGTATGAGAAGGGCAATGAAGCCGGCATATCCCACTTTATAGAGCATATGGTATTCAAGGGCACCGAAAGCCGCACCGCCGCAGATATCGCTTCTGAAATGGACGGCATTGGCGGCAGCCTCAATGCATATACCGCAAAGGAATGCACCTGCTTTTATGCAAAGGTGCTGGGAGAAAACCTTGATCTTGCTGCGGATATACTCAGCGATATGGTATGCTCGCCCAAGCTTGACGATGAGGATATAGCCCGCGAAAAGGGTGTGGTATGCGAGGAGATACTGATGCTGGAGGATGATCCCGAGGATCTGGTGCATGAGTATCTGTGCCGTACCATATACGGAGACACTCCTCTTGCCAGTCCCATACTGGGCACACAGGATACCGTCAATGCCTTTACACGGCAGGACATGCTGGATTATATGAACAAGCGGTATATCCCTTCCAATATGGTGATATCCTGTGCCGGCAATTTTGATATGGACAAACTTCGCAGTATCCTTGCGGATAAATTCGGCTGCCGGGGGGCTGGGGACAAGCCCATCATGCCAAGGAGTACCCTGATACAGAAGCGCGGCTTTTGCCCTGTGGAAAAGGATATTGAGCAGATGCATATATGCCTTGGCTTCCATGGCTTCGGCGCAGATGAAAAGGGGAGATTCCCTCTGCTGGTGCTGAATAATGCACTTGGCGGCAGCATGAGCTCAAGGCTGTTTCAGAAGATACGTGAAGAACACGGCATGGCATATTCCGTCTATTCCTATCCCACCAGCTACGCTGATACAGGCTACTTTACCCTGTATGCAGGCACCGGCGAAAAGCAGGCTGCCAAAGTTGCTGAACTTATGCTGGAAGAGATGGCAAACATCAGAAAAAACGGCATAACCAAGGCGGAGTTTGACCGCAGCAAGCAGCAGCTCAAGGGCAGCTATATACTTGGCCTTGAAAGCACCTCAGCACGCAACAGCGCCATCGGCAAGGGCGAGCTTATGCGGGGCAGGGTGGATACCGATGAAGAACTTATAGGCCGCATAGAGGCGGTTACAATGGATGATGTTATGGGCATTATCCCGGTTGTAACGGATACTGATCGAATGGCATGCACTGCCGTGGGCAGGGGCAAAAATATGGACAAGGTACGCAGGGTATTTGAGCAGGCGTAACAATAAAGGAGCATAAATGGCAAGGACCAGAAGAGTAAGGGTGAGCGGAAGATTTTACATATTGCTGCTGTTGCTGGCGATACTTATCGGCGTGGCAGCGCTTGTTCTGCCTGCCCGCGGCAGCGGCTCCCTCAAGGGAAAAACCATGGAGGCGGTATTGACCCCCGAGGTGGCGGTAATAAGGGAAGAAAGCTGCATACCTATCGAGCAGTTTGACATGGTGGATTATCTGGTAAACGAAGGCGCTGCCGTAAATGCGGAAATGCCTGTGGCCACCGTGTATAAATGGGGATATACCGATGAAATGGCCCAGTCTCTGGTAACCATTCAGCAGAAGATATACGACAAACAGCTGAGCATACTGGATGGCATTGAATCCACCGAGCTCACTTCGGTAAACGCTCAGATAACCGAGCTTCGCAGCACCATAAAGGATTGCGTAAACGGCAAAAACGACAGCGACCTTCTCACCCTTGAGCGGGATATGGAAGCGCTGCTTGCCCAGAGGGCATCTATCCTTAAGAATTTTGTTCAGCCGGATGTAGACCTTAATTCTCTCTATACCGAAGAAAGCACAAAGCTTACTCAGCTTTCCGAGTATACCAGCACCGTAAGCGCCAAGATGACAGGCGTGGTAAGCTTTTACTTTGACGGCTTTGAGCAGATACTTACCGCAGAAAAGATGGATATGGTAAATGCGGACGTACTGGAAATGGTATTTGACGGAGGTACGGGCGGCACTGCATCCAGCGGCAATATGCTGTACCGTCTGGTAAATCCCAATCAGTGGTATGTGGCATTCCTTACCCCTGCATCCGAAGGACTCAGGCTGCTTGCGGGGCAAAGCTACCATGTTACATTTGACGGCATACACGGCAAAACCAGTGTAGGAACCGCCCTTGCTCCCGTGGCATATGACGGCGGCGTGGTGAATATCCTTCAGTTCAATGAGGATATTGGCGAACTTCTCAGCGTACGCACGGTAAAGGCACATATATCTGCCACCATGACAGGCTATGAGGTGCCTGCGGATGCCGTAAAGGTGAAGGGCGGCGCAAGCACTATCTCCACATCCGGCGGGGAAATACCTGTAAACGTGGTTGCGGCAGGAGAGGATACCCTGCTTATCACAGGGGATGCATTGTACGAAGGGCTTAAGTTCAGCAAATAACCTGTAAGCATATTTTTCTGTGGGGGAACAGATATGAGCATAGCCGAAAATTATATCCGCATAACGGAAAATATAGCGTCAGCCTGCGCCGAGGCAGGCCGCAGGCCTGAGGATGTAAAGCTTATTGCCGTAACCAAGTATGTGGATACCGACCGCATTGCAGAGGCGGTGGCCGCAGGAGCAAAAAGCGTAGGCGAAAACAGGGTGCAGGAATACCGCGACAAGAAGGAATTTTTCACTGCCAACGGATTGGATGTTCATTTAATTGGACAACTGCAGACAAATAAGGTAAAATATATCATAGGAAACGGCGTGCTTATCCAGTCATTGGACAGGATGGAGCTTGCCAGGGAGATAAGCCGTATAGCATCCAACAAGGGGGTAATACAGGACACTCTTGTGGAGGTGAATATCGGCGGCGAAGCCCAGAAGGGCGGAATTGCCACCGATGAGCTTATCCCATTTATAGAGTTAGTTTCCGCTATGCCCAATATACGGGTAAAGGGACTTATGTGCGTTCCGCCGGCTGTGGGACAGGACGGGGCGCGCAGGTACTTTGCCGCGATGAGGCGGCTCTTTGAGGATATCCGCGGTATGAACATGCCAAATGTGGATATGCTGGAGCTGTCAATGGGTATGAGCGGGGATTATAAAGCAGCCGTATTGGAAGGCGCAACCATGGTCCGTGTGGGAACGGGCATATTCGGGGCGCGGCCAGCGGCGGGGGCAGGAGCGTAGACAGAGATAGACTCCGCCTTAAAACATTATGTTTTTCTCCAAGCGCCAATTAAAAACTAAAATTTTTTAATTGAAACGGAGGAAACAACAATGGCAGGACTGCTCAATAAGCTCATGGATTT
>JAZNUG010000144.1:0-3352 GCA_045592165.1 Clostridia bacterium
GAAGGCCAGTGCATGATGATCGTAGAGCAGGGCGCAATAGTTGAGTTCTGCGCAGAGGCCGGCGAATTCGTATGGGACAGCTCCACCGAGCCCACCATCTTCTACGGCAACTTCAGCGAGAGCCTTGCCTCCGTTTGGGAGACCCTCAAAAAGCGTTTCACCTTTGGCGGCGATACCGCTAAGGATCAGCGCATCTATTACTTCAACACCAAGGAAATAATGGGCAACAAGTACGGCACCGCCAATCCTGTTCCCTTCCGCGTGGTATACAATAACATCGGCGCAGGCCTTGAGCTGGAAGTATCCGTAAAGTGCTTCGGCGAATATTCCTACAAGATCACCAACCCCATGCTTCTTTACAAGAACGTATGCGGCAACGTAACTGCTGATTTCACCCGTGACAAGCTGGATTCCCAGATGCGCACCGAGTTCATGACTGCCCTGCAGCCTGCCTTTGCCCGCATCAGCGATATGGGCATCAAGTACAGCGCCCTGCCCGGCCGTACCGCCGAGCTCACTCAGGTGCTCAATGATGAGCTGTCCGCCAAGTGGCGTGATCTGCGCGGTATCGAAATAGTCTCCCTGGGCATCAGCTCCATCAAGGCCAGCGATGAGGACGAGGAGAGGATCAAGCAGCTGCAGCAGAGCGCAGCCCTCACCGATCCCACCATGGCAGCAGCATATCTGACCAGCGCACAGGCCGCCGCAATGCAGAGCGCCGCTCAGAACGAGGGCGCAGGCGCATTCGCAGCCTTCGCCGGCATGAACATGGTTGGCGGCGCAGGCGGAGCAAACGCAGCTTCCCTGTTCCAGATGGGTGCCCAGCAGCAGGCAGCCAAGCCCGCCGCAGCCCCCGCAAACAGCTGGACCTGTGCCTGCGGCGCAGTTAACACCGGCAAGTTCTGCTCCGAATGCGGTGCATCCAATGGCTGGAAGTGCGCTTGCGGCACTGTAAACAAGGGCAAGTTCTGTGCCGAGTGCGGCGCAAAGAAGCCTTCATCCGCCCCCACCTACAAGTGTGATAAGTGCGGCTGGCAGCCTGAAGATCCCGCCAATCCTCCCAAGTTCTGTCCCGAGTGCGGCGATCCTTTCAACGACAGCGATATACAGGGCTAATAAGCCGATTCATCCTCAAAATAAAAAAGGGGGCGGGTAATCCCCGCTCCCTTATGTGTTTCGCAAAAATTGTATTGCCATTTTCCGCCAAATGCGGATTAAATCCTGATTTCGCACCCTATTACTTCCACACTTCATTCAGGAGATTTTTCATGAGACGCAAAGACAGAGAAGTTACCGACATTTCCCGCATAAACGAGCTTTTATCCGGCTGCAAGGTTTGCCGCATGGCAATGTGCGACGGAAACAAACCCTATGTGGTTGCGCTGAATTTCGGCTATACCGAAGATAACGGCATATTCACTTTTTACTTCCACAGCGCCGCAGAAGGCCGCAAACTGGACATACTAAAGATCAACCCCGCCGTATGCCTTGAGCTGGACTGGGCAGGCGATGTTGTGGAATCCCCCAATCCCTGTGCCTATGGCTATCAGTTCGCCAGCGTAATAGCCGAAGGCAATGTGGAATTTCTGGAGAGCGTTGAGGACAAGGCCGCTGCCCTCAGCTGCCTTATGCTGCATATGACCGGCAAGGAATTTTCCTTCACTCCCCAAATGACCCAGGGTGTCTGCGTTTACAAGGTCAAGGCAGATTCCCTCACCTGCAAAATTCGCTGATTCACTCTGTCCGCTTTATCGGACTTTGGAGGTACATATATGATTAACATGGGTTTTGTGCGGGTATCCGCCCTTTCCCCCAATGTAGCCCTTGCGGACCCTGCCGCAAACGCCAAAAACATACTTGCTCTTTACCGTCAGGCAGACAGCAAGGGCTGTTCCCTTGCAGTTTTTCCGGAGCTTGCCCTCACCGGCTGCACCTGCGGCGATCTATACAATCAAACCGCACTGCTGAAGGCCGCCGAATCCTCCCTCGAAGGCATACTTGCCGACACAGCTGACGTGGACGCCATAGCCGTAATCGGCCTGCCTGTAAGGTATATGGGCCGTGTATACGACTGCGCCGCGGTGATTCAGCACGGCAGGCTGCTGGGTGTCGTGCCCCGCAAACAGCTCCCCGCAAAGAGCGAGCTTTACGAAATACGCACCTTTGCTCCCGGTGAAGGTGTTTCCGGCCGGATTAACCTTGCCGGCCAGTGCGCTCCCTTCTGCAGCGATATGCTGTTCAGCTGCAATAATCTTCCCGCCTTCACCTTCGGCGTTGCCGTGGGCGATGAGCTGCTTTCTGCCGATCCCCACGGGGATTTCCTTGCCCGCTGCGGAGCAGCCGTAATAGCAAACCCCGCCGCCGCAAGCGAGCTTGTGCACCGTGAAGAAATGCGAAAAAGCCTGCTTATTGCCGCCTCCGCCCGCCTCAGCTGCACCTGTGTTACGGCAAACCCATCAAGCGGGGAATCCACCACGGATATGGTGTTCTCCGGCCACGGCATAATCGCCGAACGGGGCCGCATACTGGCAGAAAATCCTCCCTTTGCCGGAGATATGTGCTATGGCGATACGGATGTTGAAATGCTTGTATCCGAGCCCAATCGCAGAGAAGCTTCCCCTGCGGCGCTTCCTGTTGTAACCTTTGACATTGCCCCCAAGGCATCCCTTGAGCGTAAAATCAGCCGCTCCCCCTTCATCCCCGAAGACCCTGCCCGCGCGCAGCGCATACTGGATATTCAGGCCCGCGGCCTTGCCCGCAGGGTGCAGCATATCAATGCAAATACTCTGGTAATCGGCATTTCAGGCGGCCTTGATTCCTGCCTTGCCCTTATCGTTGCAGTTCGCGCGCTGGACATTCTGGGCCGCCCTCACAGCGATGTGCTGGCCATCACCATGCCCTGCTTCGGCACCACCGGCCGCACCCGTTCCAATGCGGAAATACTCTGCAATGAGCTGGGTGTCACCTTCCGTGAGATAGCCATCGGCGACAGCGTAAAGCAGCATTTCCTTGACATCGGCCACGATTTCAATGACCACAGCGTCACCTTTGAAAACGGCCAGGCCCGGGAGCGCACTCAGGTGCTTATGGATGTTGCCAATATGCAGAACGGCCTTGTTATCGGCACAGGCGACCTGTCGGAGCTTGCATTGGGCTGGGCCACCTACAACGGCGACCACATGTCCATGTACAGCGTAAATGCGGACGTGCCCAAAACCCTTGTGCGCCATCTTGTGCGCCATTATGCTGCATCGGCATCCCCCGCTCTTGCGGAAGTTCTTCTTGATATTCTGGATACCCCCGTATCCCCTGAGCTGCTGCCTGCCGAAGAAGACGGCGATATGACCCAGTT
>JAZNUG010000145.1:0-3379 GCA_045592165.1 Clostridia bacterium
TTGTCCAAGGCTGATATCCAATATGTGTTCCTGCCTTTATTCTTTGATGTGTATAGTATACAGCTTTGGCCCTGCCTATTTCAATTTTTCGATATTCAAAAAAACGATATCAAAACTTCGTTATCGATAACGCCAAAAGCGATCGGCCGGTCTGAATATCCGCTGCCGCGGCCCTCTGGCATTTGCCTGCTTGCGCCGCGCAAAAAGGCGCCCTGAAAGGCGCCTTTTTTTATTTTTGCTATGGGTAATCACTCCGCAGAATTTACAGCATCTGCAAAGCGCAGGAAGGCTTTGCGTCCTTCGGGGGTGTTCTTGTATACGCCTGCATCCTCAAGGACCGCGGCAAATACCCTGCCGGTCTCCTCCAGTATGATATCCAGGGCGTTTTCAGCGGTGAAGGTATGCTGCTGCTTCAGCTCCTCCAGCCACCGGGCATGCTTGCTCAATGCCTCGTCTCCGGACACGTCCCTGCCCTGTACCGCGGCCTCTGCCAGGGCGGTCAGTTCTGCCTTCAGGCGGCTGGGCAGTACCGCAAGGCCCATCACCTCTATAAGACCGATGTTTTCTTTCTTAATGTGGTGCTTATCGGCGTGGGGATGGAACAGTCCCATGGGATGCTGGGGAGTGGTAATATTGCAGCGCAGCACCAGATCCAGCTCATAGGCCTCTCCCCTGCGGCGGGCGATGGGGGTGATGGTATTATGAGGCTCTCCGTCGGAGAAGGCTGCAACGCCCACGGTTTCATCGGAATATCCCCGCCATACGGCGAGAATCTTCTCCGCAAGGTCTGCCATGCGTTCGGGGTCATTGCCGCTGAGGCGGATAACGCTCATGGGCCACTTTACTATGCCGGCCTGTATATCCTCATAGTCCCGGAAGGTAAGTTCTTCCTCCACAGGGGCTTTCTCCATGGCAAAGGTATAATGTCCGCCCTGAAAATGCTCATGACTCAGTATGGAGCCGCCCACTATGGGCAGATCCGCATTGGAACCCACAAAGTAATGGGGGAAGCTGCCCACAAAGCTCAGCAGCTTCGCAAAGGCGGAGCGGTCGATCTTCATGGGGATATGCTCTGAATTGAACACTATGCAGTGCTCGTTGTAATACACATAGGGGCTGTACTGAAGGAACCAGTCCTCCCCGCACACCTCTATGGGCAGTATGCGGTGGTTGGCTCGGGCGGGATGGTTCATGCGGCCTGCGTAGCCCTCGTTTTCCACGCACAGCTGGCACTTTGGATATGCCGTCTGGGGTGCGCTCTTTGCCGCAGCGATAGCCTTGGGATCCTTTTCCGGCTTGGAAAGGTTTATGGTGATATCCAGCTGGCCGTATTCGCTCTGATACTTCCAGCGCATATCCTTCTTTATGCGGTAGCGGCGGATATAGTCGGTATCGCAGGAAAATTTATAGTACCAGTCCGTGGCCTTCACAGGGTCATCGGCATACAGGCTGCGGAAGGCAGAAATAACCTCGCGGGGCATGGGGGTAACGGCTCCCATTATGCGGGTATCGAATATATCCCGGGCGGTTATGCCGTCATCACAAAGGCCCTGGGAAACCGCATAGTCAAGTATGCCTGCAAGGATGGTCTCTATGTCTTCAACAAGAGGCTCCCCGGATGGGATATAGTCATCCAGCCTGAGTATATCCATAATGCGGTTAGTGAGCACCCGACGGTCGGCATTCTCTGCAAGACCGCAGTTTACCGCATAGTTCACAAGGGAATCGATATAGGTATATATCATTGCTCCACCTCCATTTCCACGCCGCCCTGGGGACGGATGGACAGCACATGGCAGGCGCCTTCGCCCAGAGCGCCGTCTATTCCCGCCACGAAGCCGTCAAGGATGTCAAAGGGAACAAAGGCCTGCACGGTGCCTGCAAAGCCGCCGCCGTGCACCCGGTATGCTCCCCTGCCCTTCAGCAGATGCTCACACAGCGCAAGGGCTATGGCCACATCCTGATGGATCTTGTAGCCGGCAGGAATAACATTCTGCAGATACATGTAGGAAGAATATCCGCTTTCCTTTATAAGGCGGAGGAATGTATCCATATCTCCCCTCTCAAGGGCCTCCACCTGCAGTGGCACCCGTGCGTTTTCCTGATAGAAATGTATGGCGCGGAGCACCGCCCTGTCTCCGCACTGCTGGCGCAGGGCAGGTATGGCGGCGTAGAATTCCGCCTCGTCTATCCGGGTCAGCACTTCTTTGCCGAAATATGCCGCAATGTCCTTAATCTCATTGGGTATGGCGGCGTATTCGTCCGTAAGGTCGGCATGGCTTGCCCGTGTATCTATTATGCACAGGGCATGGCCGCAGGCGGCAAAGTCGAAGTTGACCGGCTTTATCACAGGGTTGTCCCTGTCAAAAAAGTCTATTGTAACAAGGTTGCCCACCGCCGATGCGGTCTGGTCCATCAGGCCGCAGGGCTTGCCGAAGAATACGTTTTCCGCATACTGGCCTATCATGGCGATCTGGGGCTGGGTTGCTTTGCCCTCATAGAACAGATGATTGATCACAGTGCCTATAAGAACCTCAAAGGCCGCGGAGGATGAAAGGCCGCTGCCGGGCAGCACCGTGGACTCGCAGTATACGTCAAAACCCGCCACATTGCAGCCCAGCTGCTCAAAGCGGGCCGCTATGCCCCTTATGAGGGCGGGGGTGGTATTCACTTCCCCGGTCTGGGGGGTAAGGCAGGAAAGCTCCACCGTGGACATGGGGTATCCCTGGGAACATACACGGATGGCATCGGATCCGTTAAGGCGCACCGCCGCCACGGTATCAAGATTTACCGCGCCTGCAAGCACTCTTCCCCGCTGATGGTCGGTATGGTTGCCGCCTATCTCTGTGCGGCCGGGAGCGGAAAAATGGCGCCCCGGCTTGCCGCCGAAGGCGGCGCAGAAGCCTGCGTCCAATCGGACTTTGGTTTCTTTGGAGACGGAAAGTACGGGTGCGGACATGGTGGAATCCCCCATCGTGTGTTTTCTTCAGTGTATCACCCAAAGCGCAGAAAGTAAAGATGTAGATAAATGATCGTTTAGCGGCGGGCCGCCGCACCTATTTCGCACCGGGACTTATGCGCGTCGTTACTTCCCTGCGCTGCCCGGTATCGTTACTGCGGTAAATGATCGTTTAGCGCACTATCTAAGGCCCCCTCTGATGAGGGCAGATTTCCCCGCTAGCGGGGAAAATGTCCGCAAAGCGGACAAAAGGGGCGCGGGCCCGGCAGGGCCAGGCACAGCGAAGCTGTGCCTGGGGGAGAGAAAAGCACAGTATTTGCAATGTTTTCTCTCCCTCCGTCAGCCCTCCGGGCTGCCACCTCCCTCATCAGAGGGAGGCTTGGGGTGCGGTGGTGATTAGGAAGATAAACGATCATTTAC
>JAZNUG010000146.1:0-5067 GCA_045592165.1 Clostridia bacterium
AAACGGATTGCCACGCCAGTCTCTGGACTGGCTCGCAACGACAGTATTGGGGTTGGGTATAGATAAATAATCCCAACAAACACAAGACATACTTCCTTTTTTGTAGTAAAATAACTTCAGTATGGGCTGCTGTTAAAACCCAATCAGCGCACCAAGGCCGCTCATACCACCCTAACCTTAACTATATTTAGTTTTTCTTTCTCTTTTTGCTTCTTTTTCTCTTTCTTTTTTCTTAAAAAGAAAGAGAAAAAGAAGAATACCCCCTTTACGAAAGGTATCACCCATGAACTTCACTAAAATGCACGGCCTTGGCAATGATTTCATCATCATTGAGGATATGGATAAAGCCCTTGACTTTACCGCCGCGGATGCTGTACGCTTGTGCCACCGCCGCACAGGCATAGGCGCAGACGGCGTAATGCTGGTGCAGCCCTCGGACAGGGCGGATGTTTACATGCATCTTTTCAACAGCGACGGCAGCATTGCGGCCATGTGCGGCAACGGCATCCGCTGCTTTGCCAGGTATGTTTACGACGCCGGCATTGCCAGGAAACCCTCCATCGCCATAGACACCCCTGCGGGAATCAAGCTTGCCGAGCTTACGGTGGAAAATGACACCGTCACCGCCATACGCATTGACATGGGTGTGCCCCTGCTGGATAAAAAGGATCTGCCCATGACAGGGGAAGGGACCTGCTCCCTTGAAAAGATTTCCGTAGACGGCCGTGAGTTTCTTTGCTCCGCCCTGAACACCGGCGTTCCTCACCTTGTGGTATTTGAGGAAGGCCTTACCGAGCAGGAGGTCTGCCATTACGGACCCCTCCTTGAAAAGCATCCCCTCTTCCCCGCAAAGGTAAACGTGAACTTTGCCCATGTTCAGCCTGACGGCTCCATCGGCGTACGCACATGGGAGCGGGGCTGCGGACGCACCCTTGCCTGCGGCACAGGCTCCTGCGCCTGCGTGGCCGCCGCGTCCATCGCGGGCTATACCTCCCGTACCGCCGCCGTCCGCCTTGCGCTGGGCACTCTGCTGATAGAATGGGCGGAGAACGGACATATATTTATGACAGGCCCTGCAGAGGTTTCCTTCTGCGGCTCAATAATATAACAAGATAAACATAAGGAGATAAAATAATAATGCATTACACTCTGCATCCCCAGGGAGTTTGTTCCTTCCTCATTGAGCTGGACGTTATCGACAACAAGATACACAACCTGACCTATACCGGCGGCTGCAACGGCAACCTTAAGGCTCTGGGCGCTCTGTGCAAAGGCATGGAAGTAAACGACGTTATCGCCCGCCTTTCCGTCATCACCTGCGGCCCCAACTCCACCTCCTGCAGCGATCAGCTGGCAAAACTGCTGAAGGAAGCTATCGGAGAGTAAGTGAGTTTGATTATCTGCTTTTCTTTTTCTTTTCGGACGCGAAAAGAAAAACGAAAAGCAGCAAAAGAAAAAGAAAAGCGAAAGGGAAAGAGATATCGACCTTTCGCTTTTTTGTATGGGGAATGCAGGGGCTATCAGTGATCCCCCGCCCATGGCTGCAATCCTCACCTGGCAGCGATAGTGCATCCATTGCCCTGATAACTGTAATTGCGAGCCAGTCCACAGACTGGCGTGGCAATCCGTTTTTTTGCAGTTAGTCCAAGCTGTCGGCCTATTTATCTATACCCAACCCGCCACCCTTTCAAGGTAGCTTTGCCTCACGGCAAAGCCGAAGGGACGGTGTCTATCCGCACAATAAAAAACAAGCCGGTAATTTCACCGTTGCTTCATTGGTGCGGCCTGTTCTCCGTCAGACTATGCCGCGAAAAATCCAAAGCGTAAGCGACGATTTTTCGCGGAGAGGAGGAGCGATGGAGCAAGCGAGAAGGCATGTCCCCTGTGGATATGGCTGCGAGTAAGCGCAATCCGCGACTACGAGGCAGGTTGGTATAGATAATAACCTATTCACTCTTCACCATTACTTATATCTTTGCCTGCGGCGGGTTGGGATGTGAAATGCAAACCAAACAAGCACTCCGTCTGCAGGTGTACGGATCGCCACGGCAAGCCTTTCGGCCGCCTCGCAATGACAGCATTGCTGCTGATACTGTTTCTTTGGACAACACCAGGATTCCCGCCACTTTTTTCCTCTTCACCGTTACTTATAACCTCAAGCAAAAAGCCCCGCATAAAGCGGGGCTTTGGCTTGTTCGCCTGTGTGTTTGGTTTTGCGATTAACGGGCCTTCAGCAGCATGTACAGCTTGGAGGTGGCGTTGGAGCTGCTCTCGTACTTATCGCCGCAGGTGATAAGCATCATGTACTTGCCGTTGTTGGTGAGGGATACGTTGGGGTTTACCCAGCCCTTGTAGCCGCTGGTCTTGGCGTAGTTCAGCTGGAACTGGAGATAGCTCTGAGTGCTGGTCTTCCAGGGCTGAGAGTTATGGGGCAGTATGCTGGTGCTGCTGCCCTTGGGGATTTCGTAGAACAGGGCAATATCCCAGGTGCTGCGTCCGTCAAGGCTGGCGGAGAAGGTGGTGGTATTGTAGGTGCTGCCGCAGGAACCGCCGCAGCCTTCACAGGTGCTCTTGCCCAGGATGGCATTCTGAACGTGATGCAGCCTGTGGAACATGGTCTTGGATTCACGCATGTTGTGACCCATTACAACGTGGATCTGGGAACCCAGGGCGGTGGTGGTGTGGAGATAGTCGTAGGTTTCCTTACCGTTGGACTTGGTGGCGTAATAGTAGTAATTGGCGCCGCCCACGGTGCGGTAGTAGTTGCCGTAAATGGGATAGGTATTGCCGCCGGGAACAGAGAAGCTGCCCCACTTTTCGCTGGAAGCGCCGGTGCCTGCACTGGTGCCGCCGCTGGAGGAGCTGGAGTTGGATACAGCGCCCTGAATGGTGCCGGAGCTGCCGGTATTGCCGGCATCGGGGGTTACAAGGGTGAAGTCCTGCATGCGGACAAAGCCTTCATAGGAGGAAGCGCCCTTGGTATAGCGTGCATAGTACCAGCTGCCGCTTTCGCCCAGCAGGGAGAACTGTACGCCCTTTGCGCTGGTGATCTTTACAACCACGTTTTCCTTGGCGGTGGACTTATCGGGGGTGACGCGCATGTAGATGGTGCTGTCGGTGGATACGGCGTCCTTTGCCTTGGGGTAGGTGGTGGCAGGCTTCATGGTGCCGCCGATCACGCTGCCGGTGTTGGTGTTGGTATTGGTGTTGGTGTTAGTGTTGTTGGTGGTGCCGGTGGTTACGGTAAAGTCCTGCTTGCGTACGAAGCCGGTGGCAGTGCCGTAGCTGGCATAGTAGAAATCACCGCTTTCGCCCAGCAGAGTAAAGCTCAGGCCCTTGGCATCCCGGATCTTGGTTGCGCCGGAGGTGGACTTTGCTGCGGTGGGGCGCACATAGATGACGCTGTCGGTGGAGATGCCGGTCTTGGGGGCGGAGAATGCGGTATATGCGCCGGTGGCTGCGCTGCCGGTGCCGTATACGGGCAGCTCGCTTACCTTGATGGAGCCGGAACGCCTGCTGTACAGCCTGGTCAGAGCGCTGGCAGGTACCCAGCCGCTTGCGGAGCCGCCGCTGCCGCTGGCAGTGATGTGGATCTGGGAACCGTCGGCATTGCGGTAGTTAACGGTAACGGTACCCTTTGCCTGGGCAACCAGCTTGTTGTTATCGCCGTAGAGGTTGGTCATGTTGTTCAGTTCGGCGGTGTAGATACCGGAGCTGGTGGTATTGCCGTACTGAATCTCATAGCCCATGCTGCCGGATACATTGCCGGAGGCGGTGCCGCGGCCGATGTTGGATACTGCGCTGGCAGGTACCCAGCCGGTGTAGTTCTTGCCGTTATGAACCAGGGAAACCTGATACATGGTGCCCTCGTAGTTCTGATAATGTATGGTTACAGTACCGGAAACGGTGGCAAGCACTTCGGAAGAGGTGCTGATCTTTTTGTACAGGCTGGTAGGCTGAGCGATTGTGCCTACGAAGCCGGATGCGAATGCAGGAACGGCGCTGAGCACCATCACCGCAAGCAGCACCAGGGCCACGATGCGAACAAGATTCTTTTTCATGTGAAGATTCCTTTCTGTGATTGGAATATTGTGTCTTAGGTATTATTCTCCCTGAGCCTGCTCTTCATTCTCCTCGTCATCAAAAACAAAAGCGGCACGAAGGGGATCATAGGGTTTGTCGGAGGGAGGGCGGTTTGTGGGGGTGTTTGCCTTGGCGGCAGCCCTGTCCGTCTTTTTTACGGAATAGACCATCATGGCGATTATGCTGGCAAAGGATATTGCCCACAGTATCAGCGCAAGGCCGGAAGCGGGATCCACCACACCTCCCAGCTCCAATCCGCCGGACAGCAGCATCAGCACGCCGGTGATGGCAGACAGTATGCGAAGGCCCTTCACATACTCCTCTCTGGAGCATTTGAGGAAGTCGTTTTCATACAGCTTGCCCTCGCCCTTGATGGCGGCATATACGAGATACACGCCGATGATCAGCTCGAACATGGTCATCATTCCGAACGGTTGCATTTCTACCTCCTGATTTTACCAAACCCCGCCGCCCTTGTTCAATACATGGCGGGGTATGTTCATGGAATGTTAATCCTTACAGAGAAATATGGGATTTTTTCGCTGTGGGGAAGATTATTTTACTACCCCACCGCCCTTTAAGGCAGCTTTTCCTTGCGGAAAAGGAATACGGATTGCCACGCCAGTCTCTGGACCGGCTCGCAATGACATATCCGGGCTTGTTCAGTACGTCCCGCTTTTCTCTGCAATATGATGTTGGGGCTTTCAATCCGCATTTGGCGACACCGCCTTCCAGAAGCTTTATTCCGGCTCTGACGACCTGCGCGTCAGAACGGATAAATCCCGGAGGGATTTGTTCCCTGCATGATTTTCTGCCCGGTGGCAACCGCAGTTGCCATAAGAAAATCATGTAAAAGCCCCCGTAAGGGTTGTAATCGCCCGTTGCCTTTTCAGGCAATGGGCGTATCTCGCTCAAATGCCATTAGCATTTGAGCGAAAGGCTTACAGCCTCTTCAGCTTTGCGCCGTCCTTGCTGTCTTCAACA
>JAZNUG010000147.1:0-28308 GCA_045592165.1 Clostridia bacterium
TGGCTGATGGTGCTGATGGTATCCGCCATGGTCAGCGGCGCCCTCATGACCCACTTTGAGGGAGCAATATCCGCCCTGCCCCTGCTTGTGTCCTTCATTCCCATGCTGATGGGTACCGGCGGCAACAGCGGCTCCCAGAGCTCCACCACCATCATCCGCAGCATGTCCCTTGATGAAATAGAGCTTTCGGATTTCTTCCGGGTATGGTGGAAGGAAGTCCGCATCGCCCTCCTTTGCGGCGCGGCCCTTGCAGCGGTAAACTTCGCCCGCATATACTTCCAGTATCACGACGGCGTCATCGCCATGACCGTCAGCCTTACCCTTGTGGTTACGGTGGTCATTGCAAAGTCCCTGGGCTGCATACTGCCCATGCTTGCAAAGCGGCTCAGGCTGGACCCTGCCCTCATGGCCTCTCCCATGCTCACAACAATTACCGACGCCGCATCCATACTGGTGTTCTTCATGTTTGTAATGGCATTCCTTGGGGATAAGCTGTAAAGGAGTAACCATGAGGACTGAAATACAGTCTGTGTTGGATTATCTGAATAGTTTGGGAATAGAGTACGGCTTTGCCCGGCATCCTGCTATACATACCATTGCTGAGATGATACAGCTGGGTCTTGATAAGGGGGATGAAATAGCCAAGAATCTTTTCCTTCGTGATGCAAAAAAGAAAAACTATTTCCTGGTTACTTTGGACCAGAACAAGACAGCAAATCTGAAGGAGCTTTCCGATATGTTCGGAGTAAAGGGACTTACTTTTGCTTCGGAAGCCGATCTTATGAAGCACCTCTCTCTTGAGCGGGGTGCCGTAACGCCCCTGGGTGTACTTAATGATGAGGATTTGGCAGTCACCGTGGTGCTGGATGAGACGGTGCTGAGATATGAAAGCATCGGTGTGCACCCAAATGTAAATACGGCATCCGTGTGGCTGAAGCCGGAGGACCTTGTGCGGGCAATAGAAAATCACGGGAATAAGCTGATAATAATGGAACTGTAACAGAGAGAGCCGCCCTTAGGGGGCGGCCTTTTTGCGCGTAGGGATGGGCAGCAAAAAACAACAAACTCGGCCCGCAGATTCTTCTGCGGGCCTTTGGCTTTATTCTATATGCAATCCACCCCATACAGCCTCAGCGCAAGCCGCTTTACAAGGCGGTTGCGGTTGCGGCGGACGGTGGCAGGATCGCAGCGCAGGCGGGTGGCTGCATCTGCGTCCTTTATGCCGCTGAAGTACTTCAGCTCAATGGTGAGATAATAGGGATCCTCCGCTACGGAGTGGAGGGCGTTCTGCAGCTTGCGCACCTCCCGTTCGTCTGCGGCAAGGCGGGCGCGAAGCTCCGCCATCTGGGCGGAATGAACTTCCTCGGGGGTCAGCCGCATGCCGGGGCGGATAAGCCGCACAAGGGAGGAGGAATGGTGCCTGAGGGCCTCCACCCCAAGGGTTTCCAGCTCGGTCAGCTCCTCCCGGTTGTCTTCGATGCGCTCTCTCAGTATGGGAAGGGCATACAGCCGCCTTTCGGTGGCGGCGTAGGCAGCCTGCGCCGCATTGCGGGTGATGGGGCTGTCACCGTAATATTGGCTCAGGGCAAATTCAGATACCATGTGGTTTTCAGTATTGTTGATGTTATTCATAGGATTGCTTTTCCTCCTTGATTCGAATAAAATAGAACAAATGTTCGACGGCGCATATAAATGATACATTTTTTGCATAGTAGGGTCAACATCTAAAAACGTCGAGTGTACCGAAAACGGTACTTGCCGCGATTTGCCTGCACAGGGTGCACACAAAAGGCGCAGAAAAGCTGTCCTTGAATAAGAATGGGCATAAGATTATAATTTTTACAGTGAGAAACTGACGGCGAGGCTGTCGGCTTCTCTTTTTTTATATTCGGGAAAGGAGGAATGTGTACAATTTGATACTTCGTTTGAAGGGCCTGCCAAATCCCCGGCAGGCCGAATTTTTTTGCTCTTCTGCCCGACATACGGCATACGGCGGCGCAAGGGGTGGGGGCAAAAGCTGGGCAATGCGGCGCAAGCTGGTGCTGCTTTGCCTTGCATATCCGGGGCTGAATGTATTGCTGCTGAGGCGCACGCTGCCGGAGCTGAGGGAAAACCATGTGATTCCCTTATTGAAGGAGCTGAAGGATGCGGCGGTCTACAACGCCGCAGAGCGGGTGTTCCGCTTCCCCAACGGCAGCCGCATACGCCTTGGATACTGCGACAGTGCCAATGACGTGTATCAGTATCAGGGGCAGGAATACGAGGTGATAGGGCTGGAGGAGGCCACCCACTTTACAGAGGAACAGATGCAGTTTCTCACCACCTGCAACCGCACCACCAGGCGGGATTTTTCACCCAGGATGTATTACACCTGCAATCCCGGCGGCGTGGGGCACGGCTGGGTCAAGCGGCTGTTCATCGACAGGCAGTACAGGGCGGGGGAGCGGCCGGAGGATTACGTATTTATTCCTGCAAGGGTGTATGACAATCCTGCTCTTATCACTGCGGACCCGGAATATCTCCGTCAGCTGCAGAATCTTCCCGAGGAGCTGCGGCGGGCATATCTGGACGGGGACTGGGATGTGCTGGCGGGGCAGTTCTTCCGGGAATTTTCCAGGGAGCGGCATGTGGTGCAGCCTTTTGATATTCCCGGGTGGTGGCGGCGCTTCCGTTCCATAGACTGGGGATACAACGATCCCTGTGCGGTGCTGTGGCATGCGGCGGACGGGGAGGGCAGGGTGTACACATACCGTGAGCTGTATCTGCGCTATACCCGGGCGGATCAGGTGGCGGAAAAGATACGGCAGCTGTCTGAGGGTGAGGATATCGCCTATACCGTGGCCTCTCCGGATATGTGGCAGAAGCGGGGCGCTGTGCTGAAAAGCTGCGGCGGCTTTGAGGGGGAAAGCATAGCGGAGCTGTTTGCCCTGTCCGGCGTGCCGCTGACCCCTGCGGATAATTCCCGCATTGCAGGCTGGCAGCGGGTGCGAAGCTATCTTGCGGATGCCCCGGACGGCGTGCCCCGCCTGCAGATATTCAGCTGCTGCGAAAATCTCATCCGAACATTGCCAGCCCTTGTGTTTGACAGCAGAAACCGGGAGGATGCGGCGGACGGGGAGGATCACGCTCCCGAGTCATTGCGCTACGGACTTATGTCCCGCCCCGCCCCCGGCACAGAGGTCAAGGCAAGGGCAGAGAAACCCTATGATCCCCTCAGTCTGGAGGAGGTGAAGGATAACGGGTTTTTGTCCAAGTAAAAGGTAAAAGTGAACAGTGAATAAGTGACGTGGCTTTTCCCTTGAGGGAAAGCTGAAGGGAAGCATGGGGGGCAAAAAATAGCTCTGCCTCCTTGCTCTTTTAAGGGGAACGGATTGCCGCGCCAGTTTGCGAACTGGCTCGCAATGACAGCACAGGAGCATCGTCAGGACACCGGGATTCTTTTCCGAAAGGCTATATCTTTTCCCCGCACAAATAAGCGAAACAGGTTATACCTCTCCATTTGGCTTTTCTTTTTCTTTTGCTTCTTTTCTCTTTTCTTTTCTCCTGAAAAGAAAAAGAAAAGAAGATATAAAAACTCTATCCCAACAGGAGGACAAAATGGATACCAATTTGCAGAGCATCTATACACTTTTTGACGAGTACCGCAATGCCTACGGCCCTGAGTGGCAGCGGCTGGAGCGGTGCGAAAGGATATACCGGGGCGACCACTGGCACGATGTGCCGGAAACCGATGCGGGGGAGCCCCGCCCCGTCACCCCGGTGATACAGTCCACCATTGAAAACGTCAGGGCAGACCTGATGGATCAGTACCCCCAGGCGGTGATAACCGCGGACAGGCCGGAGCACGCTGAGGCGGCGGAGCTGCTTACCGCCGTGATCGGGGAAAACCATACCCGCATGGGCTATGCGAAAGAGTATGCAAAGCTGACCCACGATTTGCTGGTGGGGGGCTACATGGTGCAGGAAGCAGGCTTTGACCCCGGCCTGAACTCCGGCATGGGCGGCGCATTCCTCAGGCATGTTGATCCCCGCAGTATAATGTTTGACCCCCTCTGCGCGGATATCGGCGACAGCAGGGCGGTGTTCAAGTTTGTGGCTCATCCCAGGGAGTGGTTCAGGCAGAGATATCCCGATAAGGAGCGGGATATGGATTCCGACAGCCTGCTGCTGAAGCCTGTGCGGGACAGCCTGCTTTCCGTATCCGATGGGGACAGCATAATGCTCATCGAATGCTGGCAGAGGGAGTATGATCCCAAGACCGGCAGCTTTGCGGTGCATATGAAGAAAATGGCCGGCGGCGTACTGCTGGAGGACAGCCGCATTGCAAAGCCCGAGGGCTGCTACCGCCACGGCGAGTATCCCTTTATTATCACTTCGCTGTATCCCAGAAGGGGCAGCTGCCTGGGCTTCGGCCTTGTGGATATGTTTGAAAATCAGCAGCTGTATTCCGACAAGCTGGATCAGATCGTGCTGAAGAACGCCCTTATGGCCAGCCATAACAAGCTGCTGGTAACAGGCGCATCCGGCTTTGACCTGGACGACCTGAGGGATTGGTCCAAGGAAGTGCACAGGGGCGAAAACCTCAACGGTGTAACCTGGTTTTCAACTGCACCTCTGCCCGGCTATATCCTTGAGTATATCCGCTCCATGCGAAACGGCATCAAGGAGGAATCCGGCGCAAACGATTTCTCCCGGGGCATGGCTTCAGGCGGCGTAACCGCTGCCTCCGCCATTGCGGCCCTGCAGGAGATGAGCAGCAAGCGCAGCCGTATGGCGGCCCGCTCCATACACGATGCCTTTGAGCAGGCGGTCCGTCAGGAAATCGAGATTGAGCGGGAGTTCTGCATATTCCCCCGCAGCGTAAGGACAAAAAAGGGCATAAGCACCTTTGTGGGCAAGAGCCTTAGCAAGCTCACCGACCTTGGCAACGAGCTGCCCCTTGAGTTTATTGTGTCTGTAAAGGTGCAGCGGGAGAACCGCTTCTCCGTGGCGGCCCACAATGAGCTTATGCTGACCATGCTGAAGGCCGGCATGATCACCCCCGACGTGGCCCTTGAGATGATGAACTTTGACGGCAAGGAGCAGGTGCAGGGCCTTATGGCAAAAAAGCTGGAGGAGGCCAGGGCAGAGAAGGAAAAGGAGGAACAGCAGGAAAAATCCGCCCCCATTGCAGAGGAAACAGCGGCTAAAGATGCGGCAGCGGAGGCATAATAAAGGCAAAAAAGGAGATGCTTTATTATGACGGAAAAACGCAAGAACTTTGAGGAACTGGAGCACACCCTGAGGGGACAGAGGAGCAGGATACCCTCCGACGTGGAGGGCAGCTATACCGGCACGGCTCTTGACGAAGATGACCTTCAGCCTGTGCAGGATGCGGATGACCTGTAAAGCTGACGCTTTCGCAGAAATGGCGAGACCATTTCTGCGAGGGCGCGCAAGCGCCTTGCGCGTGCGCAATTATAACCGCTGCGGGGGAAGCTGATTTCCTCTCGCGGCTGCGGCCGCTCCCGGGCGGAAATCAGATAGCGGAAACCATCACCGAAAGGTGATGGTTCCGCATTTGGCGTGCATGTCGCCAAATGCGGATTGGAAGCCTTTTGGGGGTTCGCTGAAAATCTATTGGGCTTTCAGCGGTGGACACCGCTCCGCATAATAAAAAGAAGGTAATTGTACCGCAGTTTCATTGGTGCTCATTGCTTTTCCGCAGGAAAAGCTACCTTGAAAGGGCGGTGGGTGGGTTTAGATAATTATTCTATATCCTTTTACCAATATCACAGACTTTCTTTCGGCAGGATAGGTATGGATAAGTCGCCTCAGCCGCCAAAGCAACAAAAAAGCCGCTCGCAGAGCGGCTTTTTTTGTATTTTGGTATTACATTATTTCAAAGGCTTCCAGTATCCAGCCGCTGCCGGTGTTCCTTACCACTGCGGAAACAGAGGCCGCAGGGGCGGCGGAGCTGCTGCCGGGGGCGCCGCTCATCAGCTGGCCGGAAAGGGTGACGGTTTCGCCGTCGGCCTGGGCGTCATCCCACTGTACGCCGTAGAAGGGGAGATTGCTTTCGGCGGCGGTGATTTCGCCCTCGGGGGTGATGTCTGCGCCGAAGATGGCCTTGTATGCCTCGGCATATGCTGCGGCATAGTCTGCGGCGTTTTCATGGACGGTGCCCTGAGCGCGGAAGTACCGGTGGATTATTGCGGCGGCAAGCTCTCCTTCAGGTGCGCCTGCAAAGCCGGTGAAATCGGGGCCGCAGGCGGCTGCAGCCGCAGAGAGGACGGGCAGCAATGCGGAGTAATCTTCCTCGTTCATCACGTCGCCCACAAAGTCGGGATACAGCGCCCTGTGGGGGAAGCTGATCTCCACTATGCCCTTTTCCTCGGAGGCAATGCTGCCTGCGGGGAGATAGAGGGTGTAGCCTTCGTCTGCAATGGTAAAGCCATTGTAAAGGTCAAGGGCGGAAAGTATGGTATCGGGGGTCAGATCGCCGTAGTAGCTGTCCGGCTCGTAGGCGATAACGTTGAGCACCTGCTGAACTGCCAGATCCTCGGGAGAATACCTGCCGGATACACCTGCAAGGCAGCATTCCGCGCCGTCCGGGCCGATAACGATAACGTGGCGGTCAAATTCCGCCTCCTCATCTGAGCCGAAGGAATGTTCCTCGGTGAAGATGATGTTGGTATAGGTGCCGGCAGGCAGCTCTGCCTTTCGTGCCTCGAATGTCACTCTGGTGTAGGGCAGGGAATCCACCGGATCCGCATAGGGCAGGCGCTCTGTGGTTACTCTGGTGTAAAGCTCATCAAGGTAAAGATCCACCGCTTCCTTTGCGGACTGATTTTCAAACCGGGGAGCCTGATAGCTGAGCCGATAAACCGCTTCCTCCTCCGGCACATCCCTGGGCAGGGTCATATCCTCGGAAAGAATCGCATAGCCGTCGGCGGTCTGGGTTATCTGGGCCTGGGGCTGCTCCGGCGCGGGGGTTTCCGCAGGGACGGTCACGTCAATGACCGGCTGGGGCTGCTCTGCAGGCCGGGCGCAGCCTGCCGTAACCAGCGCAAGGGCCATGGCAAGGGCGGTTATTTTAAAGACGGATTTTTTCATGCAGCTGCCTCCTTTGAGGGGTTCGTATATATAAAGGATATCACATAACACCGGCTCCCCTCAACTTATGGGGGGAAAATTAACACAATCATCAAAAAGGAGACAATATTTTATGCAGGAAAACACCCGAGAAGCGGCTGTTAAATGTTTGCTGGACATATGCAATGATGAGGGAGCCAAATCTTCCGACAGGGTTGCGGCGGCAAAGCTGCTGCTGGAGCTGGACAGGCCGGAGGATACAAACAATACCATCACGGTTATCATGGAGGGCGTGGCGAAGGAGTACTGCAATTAGGAAACCGCCCCGGGGCGGCCGGATTCGGATAATCCTCACAATCTGTTCATTTGCGTACCCCGCCCCGATATGCTATGATAAATACGTGAACATATGCGAAACGAGGGACAAAGAATGTCGCGCAATCAGTACGCCATTGCAAGGCGATCCATATGGTATATGCTGCGGACGCTGCTCAGCGTTGCGCTGGTTATAGTGCTGTGCCTTGGCGCCTTTGTAACCGCCATGCACATCAGCAATATTTACATACTTGTCACCGAGGGCCTGGAGCTGAGGGCGGAATACGTGCTGCAGGGGGGCGAGATAACCGCCCTTACAGAGTATTTCAGCGAGGAGTTTGTGGCAAAGGACCCGGCGCTGTATAACCAGACCTACGGGGACTTCAAGGTCACCAACTTTATCTACAAAATCGAGATAAAGAACCTCTTCGTGCTGCCCTGGCATAAGAATGCCACGGTAAAGGTATACGAAAAGCTGCTCTCCATATCCGGCACACCCAACGAGGGCGCGCCCGAGGGAGCCGCATTGCCCGAATGGCCTGCCGCCGTATACAACGTACGCCTTACCAAGACCGAGGGCCGCTGGTATATAAGCGACATGCTGCTGCTTATGAACGCCCCCGAGGAACAGCCCCTGCCCACCCCGGATTATTCCCTGCTCCCATCTCCGGAGCCCCAGTAGTTTGCCTATGAAGCTGCCTTTTGACGGATATCCCATAATGCTGGCCCCAATGGCCGGCTTTACAGACATGACATACCGCGCCCTTTGCCGTGAGCAGGGGTGCGATTTTACCTTCAGCGAAATGGTCAGCGCCAAGGGCCTCAGCTACGGCGGCAAAAGCGCAGAGCTGCTGGAAACCTCCCCTGTGGAGCGGCCCTGCGGCATACAGCTTTTCGGCCGGGAGCCGGATATTATGGCGGATATGGCAAAGCGGATCTGCGACGAATATCGGGATGCCGCCGCCCTTATAGATATCAACATGGGCTGCCCTGCCCCCAAGATAACCGGCAACGGCGAAGGCAGCGCCCTTATGAAGGAGCCGCTCCAGGCTGCAAAGGTGATCGAGGCCGTGGCAAAGGCATCTTCCCTGCCTGTCAGCGTCAAGTTCCGCAAGGGCTGGGACAGCGCCGGCGAAAACTATCTTGACTTTGCAAAAATGGCGGAGCGATCCGGCGCCGCAATGGTTACCCTCCATGGCCGCACCCGCGAGCAGATGTATTCGGGGACTGCGGACTGGGATGCCATTGCAGAGGTAAAGGCCGCCCTGTCCATCCCTGTAATAGGCAACGGCGACGTGGTGGATGCAAAATCCGCCCTTGCCCTCAAAGCGCATACCAACTGCGACGGCATACTGATAGGCCGCGGCGCATTGGGCAATCCCCATATTTTCCCGGAAATCAAGGCTGCCATGGCAGGCCTGCCCTACACACCTCCCACCGACGGGGAGCGTATGGAAATCGCCATCCGCCACATAGAGGGCATAGTGGCCCACAAGGGAGAGCGGGCGGTAGTGGAGATGCGAAAGCATATCGCCTATTACGTCCGCGGTATGCGGGGCGCATCCGCATTCCGTGCCGCCGCCACCCGGGCGGAAACTGCCGAGGAGATGATCGGCATGATACGGCGATTTCTGGATGGCGGGGAGTTTTGATTCGGCTGATTTTATGTAAAGAAAAGCGAAACGGAAAGCCTGATTTTCCGCTTCGCTTTTTTGTTTGCGGGAAAAAGCAGCATCAAAACGGGGGCGGGGATATGTCATTCTGTCTGCTGCGGTGACCATCGGGAGAACCAACTGCCGCCGCATACGAAAAGCGCAAAAATTCCAAAGGACAGCGGCGTTTTTTTGCAAACCGAACAAAAGGACCGCCGTTTGGCGGTCCTTCTGCAAAAAAATCAGACTCTGCTCTTATAGCTGCCGCAAAGGCTTTCCTCTGCGGGGTTGCCGGTATGGCAGCCCTGGCCGGGCTGAACCATGATACGGTCCAGCTCACAGTTGGTGCCTTCCTGATTGTAGGCGCAGCTGCGTACTTCGCAGCCGATGGTCTGACAGCCAGCCTTGGTTTTGCTCATAATATGCATATACCTCCTGTTTTGATGGGGTTAGTATTTGAGCAAACAGGATGGCTTATTCATATATAAAAGGCCGCTCGTGCTGAACGGCCTTTATTGATATCATATTAAGCTTGCTTAAATAACTATTTTTTAAGTTTGTCTTTTCTCCTTTCTTTTCTTCATAGAAAAGAAAGAGAAAGGAATGGGGCGACCGAAACTTTTTATAAATGGAACGGATTGCCACGTCGGGCTATGCCCTCCTCGCAATGACATAAGTTTGCTACTATATTTCAAACAAAAAGCCCCATCCGTCATGGGGCTTTTCGGATAGCACTGCTAAAGCATACTTTTCAATAATTCTGTTTAAAGTCTGTCTTTTCTTTCTCTTTTGCTTCTTTTCTCCTTTCTTTTCTTCATAGAAAAGAAAGAGAAAAGAAGAGGAAAACCATTTCTTACTTAGCCAGAAGTTCCTCAATGGCGGCGGCCCAGGTTTCATAGGAGTTGCTGCCTACAACTGCGGAGCAGAGCAGCTTGCCTTCGCTGTCCAGGAACAGGGTGGTGGGCACGGCGTATACGTCAAACATCACATTGCGGATAACGTCAACGGTGGCCAGCAGATGGGTATAATCGGCGCCGGTCTCGGCGATCTGGGACAGGGCGGTCTGGCCGGTTGCGCTTTCGGGATCATCCACGTCGCATACAAGGCCGATCATCTGAAAATCGGAATCCGCAAAGTCTTTGGCCAGCCTGCCAAGATCAGGCATTTCGCTGAGGCAGGGGTAGCAGTAGGTGCCCCAGATGTTCAGCATGGTTACCTTTGCGCCGCCGAAAAGCTCCTGGCTGGTGACGGTGCGGCCGTCAAGGGTGTTGGCGGTGAATACGTATTCCTTGCCTGCGCCCTCATAATCAAGGGAGAGAGTATAGAAGGAAGGTTCTTCTTTCTTCTCGGGCTCTTCTTCCTGAACGGGCTCGGCGGGGGCTTCCGCAGTCTCTTCCATAGGCTGTTCAACAACGGCGTCTTCTGCGGGGGCCGGTGCGGCACAGCCGGCGAGGGCAAGAGCAAGAACGAGTATTATAGAAAGTATACGGATTTTCATACAGGTTTCCTCCATAAGTTTGGTTTACGGTGTTATTATAGCCGGAACGGCAGGCTGCTTCCGTGATAAAATCACTTTTTATGGGGGACAGCCGGCGTTTGAGAAATATCATAATATAACCCGGCGGTTTTTGCACTATGGTTTTGCGAGATTTAACAGCAGGGACACAAAAAAGCAGGGGACGGCATCCCTCCGCCGGCCGGGAAAAGGGAAACTGTGATAAATTGTGACTTTTGCCGCCCCTGCATTGACAGGGCGGTATTTTCGAGTCTATAATTGCATATTGTTAGAATGCTAACTTTTTTATGAAAAGAGGAAAAGCAATGGAGAAATGCAGCCGCAGCGCCTTTTGCAGGATAAAGGCGGTATCCAACGCCATACGCCGCAAGCTGGAGGGCATAAACATAGAAGATAAGTACGGCCTGACCGGGGGCGAAAGCGCCATAATGGGATACCTGCTTGAAAATACAGACAGGCCCATGTATCAGAAGGATATCGAAGAGGAATTCCACATCCGAAGGAGCAGCGCAACAAGGGCCCTGCAGATCATGGAGCGAAAGGGAATAATAGTAAGGCAGAGCGAGCCCCATGACGGCAGGCTGAAGCGGCTGGTGCTCACCGATGGTGCAATGGAAATCGGCCGGGACGTGGGAGATATGATTGCAGAGACGGAGCAGAGGATGCTGGCCGGAATCGACGGCAGAGAGCTTGAGCTGTTCCTTGATATATGCGACAGGATATGCCGCAACGTGGAAAACGCAGAAGGTGAGGAAAAGGCATGATAAAGACCCTTGCAAAAAGCATAAGAGAATACAAGCGGGACAGCATACTGACCCCCTTTTTTATGATGGGCGAGGTTGTGATGGAGGTAATCATCACTTACCTGCTGGCAGACCTGATTGACCTTGGCGTAACCGCAGGCAACCTTAACTATACCGTTACCCGCGGCCTGGTATTGGTGGGCTGTGCGCTGGTATCCCTGATGTTCGGCGCCCTGTCCGGCCGGTTTGCGGCGGTGGCTTCCACAGGCTTCGCAAGAAACCTCAGGCAGGATATGTATTACAACGTGCAGAGGTTCTCCTTTGCCAATATTGATAAGTTCTCCACCGCGGGCCTTGTAACAAGGCTTACCACAGACGTGGTGAATGTTCAGCATGCGTATATGATGCTCATCCGCATAGCGGTGCGCTCACCCCTGATGCTGATATTTTCATTGATAATGTCCTTCCGCATCAATCCCAGGATCGCCATGGTATTCGTATACGCAATACCTGTATTGAGCATCGGCATATATCTTATCATGTCCAATGCACATCCCATATTTGAGAGGGTGTTCCATACCTATGACAAGCTGAACGCCGTTGTGCAGGAAAACCTCAGGGGCATAAGGGTGGTAAAGGCCTTTGTAAGGGAAGACCACGAAAAGCAGAAGTTCACTCAGGTTTCCGGCTCCATATTCAATGATTTTTCCAGGGCCCAGAAGATAGTGGCCTTCAATATGCCGCTGATGCAGGCCTGTATGTACGGCTGCACGCTGCTTGCTTCCTGGCTGGGCGCCAACATGATAGTATCCAATACCATGACCACCGGCCAGCTGATGAGCATACTTACCTACGCGGCAGGCATACTTTCCAGCCTGATGATGCTGAGCATGGTATTCATGATGATGGTAATATCCAGAGCATCCGCCGAGCGTATTACGGAGGTGCTCAATGAAAAACCCACCATAACCAATCCTGAAAATCCCCTGTATGAGGTGAAGGACGGCAGCATAGAATTCAAGGGCGTATCCTTCCGCTACGGAAAGGGACGCAACTGCCTGACGGATATAGATATCAGCATAAAGTCCGGCGAGACCGTCGGCATAATCGGCGGCACAGGCAGCGGCAAAACCAGCCTTGTGCAGCTTATTCCCCGCCTGTACGATGCGGGAGAGGGACAGGTGCTGGTGGGCGGCAGGGACGTAAGGGAATACGACCTTGAGACCCTGCGCAATTCCGTATCCATGGTATTGCAGAAAAACGAGCTGTTCTCCGGCACTGTTGCCGAGAATCTCCGCTGGGGCAATGAGGATGCCACCCTTGAGGAAATGCAGAGGGTGTGCCGCGTAGCCCAGGCGGACAGCTTTGTTTCCGCCATGACGGATGGCTACGATTCCGAGGTTGAGCAGGGCGGCGCAAACTTCTCCGGCGGACAGAAGCAGAGGCTGTGCATAGCAAGAGCCTTGCTGAAGAAGCCAAGGATACTTATACTGGATGACTCCACCAGCGCAGTGGATACCGCAACGGATGCCTCCATAAGGGCGGCTCTGCGCAGCGAGATGGCGGACGTAACCAAGCTTATCATCGCCCAGCGCATAAGTTCGGTGCAGGATGCGGACAGAATAATAGTAATGGACAACGGCCGCATTACGGATTTCGGCACCCACGAGGAACTGATGGAGCGCAGCCCCATCTACATTGAAGTATATCAGTCTCAGCAGAAGGGAGGGGATTTTGATGAGTAAGCAGCAGCAGGCACCCAAGGGCCCCCAGGGTCCTCAGGGCAGACGTCCTCTCAATCCCAACGACCTTAAGAACATAGGCAAAAACAGCAAGAAGACCATCATGCGGCTGCTGGGCCTGCTGAAGCCGTACCGGGGCAGGCTGGGTCTTGTGTTCCTGTGCATACTGGTCAGCGCAGGCGCGGGCATTGCAGGCAGCATGTTTACCCGGGTACTGATAGACGACCATATCGTGCCCCTCATCGGCCGCAGCAATCCGGACTTTTCCGGCCTGCTGAGCGCGCTTTTCACCATGGGCTGCATATATGTTGCAGGCATGATATCCACCTTTGTTTATAACCGCCTTATGGTAACCGTGGCTCAGGGCACCATGAAGGGGGTAAGAGACGGGCTGTTTACCCATATGCAGACCCTGCCCATAGGGTACTTTGACAGCAACACCCACGGCGACCTTATGAGCCGCTATACCAACGATACGGACACCCTTCAGCAGATGCTTTCCCAGTCCATCCCCCAGCTGATGAATTCCGGTATCACCATAATCGGCGTGCTGGCCGCAATGATAGTCACCAGCCCCGCCCTTACAGTGCTGATACTCCTGACCCTGTGGCCCATGCTGAAGGTATCCGGCTTTGTTGCAGGCAACAGCTCAAAGTATTTTGCCATGCAGCAGGCCGCCATAGGCGATGCCAACGGCTATATCGAAGAAATGATAAACGGCCAGAAGGTGGTAAACGTATTCTGCTACGAGGATAAGGCCAAGGAGCACTTCGACGCAAAGAACGAGGCCGTCAGGAAGAATTCCTCGGATGCCCACGTTTTCTCGAATATACTTATGCCCATACTGGCCAATATGGCCCATGTGCAGTATGTATTGCTTGCAATAGTGGGCGGCATTATGGCCATCCTGGGCATGGGCGGCATGAAGATAGGCGTATTGGCCTCCTTCCTGCAGCTTTCCAAGAGCTTCAATATGCCCATAAATCAGGTTTCCCAGCAGCTGAATTCCATCGTTATGGCCCTTGCGGGCGCAGAGCGCATATTTGAGATGATGGATGAGCAGCCTGAAACAGACGAAGGCAAGGTTGTGCTGGTAAATGCCCTCAGGGATGGGGATACTCTTAAGGAGACGGATCACCGCACAGGCATCTGGGCATGGAAAAAGCCCGACGGCGAGCTTGTGGAGGTTAAGGGCGACGTGCGGCTTACCGATGTGGACTTCGGCTACATACCGGAAAAGACCGTACTGCATGACGTTACCCTCTATGCCAAGCCCGGCCAGAAGATAGCCTTTGTCGGCTCCACCGGCGCAGGCAAAACCACCATCACCAACCTTATCAACCGCTTCTACGAGATACAGGACGGCACCATAACCTACGACGGCATAAACGTCAAGGATATAAAAAAGGACGACCTGCGCCACAGTCTCGGCATGGTGCTGCAGGAGGTAAATCTCTTTACCGGCACAGTGCGGGACAACATCCGCTACGGCAATCTTTCTGCCACGGATGAAGAGGTTGAGCGGGCGGCAAAGCTTGCCAATGCCCATGAGTTTATCATGCGGCTGCCCAATGGCTACGATACCATGCTGGAGGGAGACGGCAGCGGCCTTTCCCAGGGCCAGCGCCAGTTGCTTTCCATAGCAAGGGCTGCCTGCGAGGATGCCCCCGTTATGATACTGGACGAGGCCACCAGCTCCATCGATACCCGCACCGAAACCATCGTACAGGACGGCATGGACAGGCTGATGAACGGCCGCACCGTATTCGTCATCGCCCACAGGCTTTCCACCGTACAGAATTCCAATGCAATTATGGTTCTGGAAAAGGGCCGCATAATAGAGCGGGGCGATCACGATGATCTGATTGCCGCAAAGGGAAGGTATTATACCCTTTACACAGGCTTGCAGGCATAGCCGTTTCGCAGAAAACCTATTGGGTTTTCTGCGAGGTCTTCAGTTTTTACCTCTCGATTCCTGTGTAATCTTCCGGACGGCTCGTCGTCGCGGACTCCGCACCATTCGCGGCGGCATTTGCGAATGCCCCCTCTCATTTGTTCCGTCGCTCCTCTTCTCCGCAAAAAAATCGTCGCGTCGCTTTGGATTTTTCGCGGTTTCGCCTTACGGCGAAGGCGATGGGCGGAATCAAACGGCAAACTTTAAAAATGTGCCGTTAATTACACCGCTGCTTGGTTAGTGCACCCACTTCTCCCGCAAGGGAGAAGTATCCTTGAAAAGGGCGGCGGACGGGATCAGATAAATCCTTCCGCTCCCTACACATATTCTACTGAAAGGTAACAACCCATATGCTCAACTGGATCAAAGGCCACAAAAAGATGGTAATTCTGATTATAGTGCTGGCGCTGCTGCTGACCGGCTTCCTTGTTATACGCAGCAAGGCCAAAGAGGCCATGGCGGCGCTGACTCAGCTTACTGAGGAGACCGCCTATGTGGAGCGCCGCAGCATACAGAGCAGCATTTCCTCCACCGGCGAGATAATCAGCGACAATACACGGGATATCTCTGCGGAGCTTGCAGGGTATGAGGTGCTTTCCGTGGAGGTTGAGGTAGGGGATGTCGTGCAGGCGGGAGACGTGCTGTGCGTATTCGATACAGGCGACCTTGAGGAGGGCCTTGAGGATGCGGAGAAAACCCTTTATGCCGCAGAGACCCAGAGCGATGTGACTGTAAACAACGCATACCGTGCGCTGGAGATGGCAATCGAAACAAAGAACTATCAGATAGAAAACGCCGCGCGCAATGTGATATCCGCCTGCGATGCATATGACAACGCAAGGGAAAATTACAACAGCATGAAGACCGCCAGCAAGGAGGCAAAGCAGGCGCTGGAGGATGCGGAAAAGCTGAAGCAGAGCGTTCCTGCATCCTGCGAGGAGATGGAGGAATACAAGGCGTACCTTGACGCCCAGGCGGAATATGACGCCGCCTTTGCCGCCTTTGAAGCCTTTGTGCCTGACGAAACCCTGGACGAGGCAACAAACAACGCAAACAGGGAAGCATTGCTGGACGCCGCCCTTGCCGCAGAGAAGACCTGCGAGGAGGCAAAGAAAAAGGCCGCGGAAGCGGGGGCAACCCTTGAATTCCGCAAACTGGCCGCAGAAGCCGCATATGCTTCCGCCGCAAAGAACCTGGAAACCGTAAAGGCGTCCCTTGCCGCCGCGGAAAGTGCGCTGGATTCCGCACGCACCGCGCGGGACAGCGCAGAGGCCGCCTATGAATACACTGTGGCCTCCCAGGAAAGCTCCTTCAGGGGCAGCAAGGATGCACTCAGAAGCGCAGAGGCAGGCGCGGGAGTATCCACCATTCAGCAGGAAAATGCTGTGGAAACCTATAAAGAGCAAATCGAAAAGGGCGCCCTTACAGCAAATATCGGCGGCACTGTTACCGCCGTGAATATCCATGCGGGAGAAAAATACGCAGGCGGCCCCATCGTTACAATACAGGATACCGATGCCCTTGTGGTTGCCGCGGAGATCGATGAATACGACATTGCGGATATAAAAATCGGCATGAAAGCGGTATTCAAAACCGACGCCACCCGCGACGAACAGCTGACGGGTGAGGTTATATTCGTGTCCCCCACCCCCACCTTCGGCAGCGACGTTACCTATCAGGTGAAGGTGCGGATAGATTCGGATACCGGCCGCCTCCGCATAGGCATGAATGCCAAGCTGAACATTATCCTTGCGGAAACCGCAGATGTGCTTACCGTGCCCTATGATGCCATTCAGCAGGATGAGCAGGGCAACGATATAATCTACGCCGTGGAGCGGGGCGAAAAGGGCGAGGCAATCAGGACCGCCATACCTGTAACCGTGGGCGTGGAGGGAGATTACTACGTTGAAGTCAGCGGAGCTATAACCGAAGGCATGGAGATAGCCCTGCCCACAGATAAGTACTTTGACCTTGCCGCCATGCAGGAAGAAATGATGGCCTCAATGGGTGGCTAAGCATGGAGCAGAAAAAGAGCATAATTCACCTTCGGGGAATAAAAAAGCGATTCTTTGAAGGGACGGAAAATCAGATAGAGGTATTAAAGGGCATAGACCTCGACGTATATGAGGGGGAGTTTGTGTCCATCGTGGGCGCATCAGGCTCGGGCAAATCCACCCTGATGAATATCATCGGCGCGCTGGACAGGGCCAGCGAAGGCACTTACATACTGGATGGCGTGGATATAGGCAGCGCCAATGACGACAGCCTTTCCCATATACGCAATAAAAAAATAGGCTTCGTATTTCAGACCTACAACCTTATTCCCCGCACCAATGCCCTCAAAAACGTGGAGCGGCCAATGCTGTACGCAGGCACCCCCAAGGGGGAGCGCACCCAGCGGGCAATGGAACTGCTGGAAATCGTGGAAATGCAGGACCGCATGAAGCATAATCCCGATGAGCTGTCCGGCGGACAGAAGCAGAGGGTGGCCATAGCCCGGGCAATGGCAAACAGGCCGGCCATACTTCTCGCCGATGAACCCACCGGAGCTCTGGACAGCAAAACGGGCCGCCTTATAATGGATATCTTCCACAGGCTGAATAAGGAGCAGGGCATGACTATCGTGCTCATAACCCATTCCCCCGAGCTTGCGGAGGAGACCGGCCGCATATTCACCCTGATGGACGGGGAGATAATAGACGAAAGGAAGGGCAGCCTATGCTGATATGGGAAAACATACTGCTGGCCCTTTCCGGCCTTAAGGCAAACAAGATGAGGGCCTTCCTTACTATGCTGGGCATAATTATCGGCATAGGATCGGTAATCACCATAATGACCCTCGGCGAATCCGTAACGGATTCCTTTACCACCTCCATGCAGTCCCTGGGCGCAAACAACGTAACCGTTGCCATTCAGCCAAAGCCGGACGAGGAGGAAATGGACCTTTTCAGCGGCATGGCCTTTATGTCTGTGGGCCGTACTGTCATGCCTCAGGACAAGGACTATATTTCAGACGAAATGATAACCGCCCTCAGGCAGTCCTACGGAGAGGAAATGCTGGGCATATCCATATCCGAAGGGGCGGGGGACGGCCGGGCTGAAGACGGCAGGCTGTATGCAAACGTCACCATGACCGGCGTGAACGGGGATTACTTCCTTTCCGGCGAGCTGGAGGTCCTTGCGGGACGCATGCTGACCCACAGCGAGCTTGAAGGCGACAGGCAGCTTGCCATGGTATCCGATAAGCTGGTGAACAATATGTTCGGCGGCGACAATGCATCGGCCATCGGCAAGACAGTTGAAGTTACCACGGGCGATAGCTTTTACAGCTATACGATCGTGGGCGTATACAAGCACCAGACCAGCATATACAATATGCATTTCGGTGCAGAGAAGGATATCCGCACCGTGATGTACATCCCCATCGGCGCGGCCCGGGCTGCAACCCACTCCTCAGCAGGCTATTCTTCGGTTACCGCCATAACCGCCCCCGGCGTGGATTCCACCCGCTTCGCCTCCCGCATAGAGCGCTTTCTCAATGCATACTACCGCACAAACCGGGATTACGAAGTGACAGCCTTCAGCATGGAAAGCATGGTATCCGAGTTTGCTTCGGTATTGGATACCATTGAAACCGCCATCTCGGTAATCGCAGGCATATCCCTGCTGGTTGGCGGCATAGGCGTTATGAACATAATGCTGGTATCCATCACGGAGCGCACCCGTGAAATCGGCACCTGCAAGGCCCTGGGCGCAACCAACGGCTCCATCCGCATACAGTTCATAATTGAGGCGGTGATAATCTGCCTTATCGGCGGCGCGCTGGGGGTTGCTCTGGGCATCACCGCAGGCAGCCTTGCCAGCAACGCATTGGGCTTCCCTGCCAGCGCCAGCATAAAAAGCATAGTCATCGCCCTGCTGTTCTCCATGTCCATCGGCGTGTTCTTTGGCTATTACCCTGCCAACAAGGCCGCCAATATGGATCCTATCAATGCGCTGAGGTATGAGTAAAAGATAGAAACAAAAGAAAAAGAAAAGCGAAATGGAAAGAGAGCTTTCCGTTTCGCTTTTTTATGTGGAGAAAAGGTGCTTTGTTTTGTCATTGCGAGGAGCGCTGAATGGTGCGGCAATCCGTTCCCTACTTGTTTTCCGGGAAGAATCTCTTTTTAAAGTAAAAGTTTGCGCCGTAGAGGGCGGCGGCGGGATTGTGGCCGGTTACTCTGTCCTTGGTTACGGCGGTGGTTACAAGGGCGTCGGAGTATTTATAAAACAGGCTGTCGTGGCCCACGCACAGGCCCACCACTATGTTCAGCTCGGTCTTGGCCTGGTTCAGCAGCTTTGCCTGCAGTATGGGATTGCACATGTTTTCCCCGATGGAGCAGCACCTTTCGGGTATGCCCACGGAGGTCTTTTTCTGAACGCCCGCCTTGCAGCCGATGCCGTATACCTCAAAGCCGTTATGGCGGAGGATGGAGGCGAGGGTTCTGCTTTCGCTGATAAGGCCCACGCAGGTGGCGATACCCAGCTTTTTGAAGCCCATTTTCTTTGCATAGGCCATGATCTCCTCAATGCGGGTATACTGGCAGTAATGGTCATGCTCCACCTCTCCTGCGGCTATCATGGAGCGGCGGTTTTCGTCTTCCTCATAAAGCTTCATGGCATCTTCCAGCACGGCGGGATCCATATTGGTTGTAAGGCAGAAATCCGGATATTTTTTATCCTGAAGATTGCAGTTTGTAACGGCGCAGTCTATGCAGGACAGTTTTTTCTCTTCCATGGACGGTATTCCTCCTTGCTCAGGGCGGTATTTGTATTTTAATTGTATCACGTTTCGCAGGCGGGGTGTCAAGGCGGGCAAATAAAAGAGCCGCCCCTAACAGGCGGCTTTTGCGTGCTGTTTTTTTGTTATACCCATCTTGCCCTGAACAAGGGAAGCATAACTGCCTGCACCTTGCCCTTTACCTGACCGTAGGGCACAAAGCCCACGAAGGGATTGCGGCTGTCCTCGCTGGCGTTGCGGTTGTCGCCCACCACAAAGAGGGATTTCTCCGGGACGGTAACTTCCTGCATATCGCCGTAGATGGTGTCGTTCCAGTATTCGGATTCATCCAGCAGCTGGCCGTTCAGGTAAATTTCGCCGTTGGTGATGGCAACGGTGTCGCCGGGCATGCCGATTATGCGCTTGACGCAGTTTACGTCCATATTGGAATAGCGGCAGATGATGATATCGCCGTGCTCCGGCTCTGAGAAGGCGTAGGTGAGCTTTTCCGTGAACATGCCCTCTCCGGGAAGAAGGGTGGGATACATGGAGGTGCCCACAACCTGCACCGGCTCAAAAACAAAGCTGCGGATGAACAGGGCGATCAGCACCACCGTAACAAGATACAGCAGAAACGAGCCGTTTGCGGAGCGCTTGTAGGGCGCATCCTCTTTATGAAGGGTTTCAGCGGCGGCCATGAGGGCCTTGCGCTGTTTTTTTGTAAGGTTTGCCATCGGGAATAATGCCTTTCCTGTAAGGTTTGTTCAATATGGTAGCACGGCGGGGCAGGGTTGTCAAATGGGCGGAGCTGGATGAATTTGCCCACCTTTTCAATAATAAATTCGCACTTCTTTGCGGCAATTAATGAGTTACAACAAATCATATATTGTGGTACAATCCATAACATGAAGAGAATTGTTTCCATATTTTTCATATTGATACTGCTGCTGACGCAGTGGGGCTGCGCGCCTGCCCCTGTGCCTGAGCCTGCCCCTGTGCCTGCCCCCACACCCACGCCTGTGCCCACGCCGGAGCCGCCTGAGGTGTATACCATTGCATGGATGAGCGATACCCAGCATTACAGCAGGGAGTTTCCGGATACCTTCTTTGCAATGACGGAATATCTGCGGGATGCACAGGAGGAGCTTAATCTTCAGTATGTTATTCATACCGGAGATATCGTGGCATCCGGCACAAAGGAGGCCCAGTGGCAGGTGGCAACGGAAGCTATGGCAAAAATAGCCCACATACCTGCGGGCGTTTGCGCCGGCAATCACGACGTACAGGGCGGCAAGGCCATATATAAAAACTACAAAGATCATTTCGGCGAGGATGACTGCTCCTACCGCAGCTGCTACGGCGGCAGCTTTGAGGATAACAGGGGTCATTATGACCTGATAGACGTCGAAGGCAGCCGTCTGCTTTTCCTGTACATGGGATTCAGAGTGAAGCAGGAGGGCATAGACTGGATGAAGAGCGTAATCGAGCAGCATCCGGACAGGGCCGTGATAATCTGCACCCATACCTATTTTGATACCAACCTGTCCCTGCTTGAGGACGGCAGGCTGATAAAAGAAGAAATTGTGGAAAAATACCCCAACGTATACATGGTGCTGGGGGGCCACAGATACAACGTGGCAAGGGTGCCGGAGGAATTTGACGACGACGGCGACGGAATCCCTGACAGAACCGTTCAGCAGATGATATGCAATTATCAGGCGGCGGACAGCGGCGGCGGCAGCGGATACATGATGTTCTTTGAGGTGGATGAGGCAAAGGGCGAGATAAGGGGATACACCTATTCTCCCCTGCTGGATGACTACGTTCACTTTGACGAGGAAAAGCACGACAAATATTACAAACACGCCCCGGAATCCGAGCTGTTTGTGATTGATATACCATGGGAATACGGAGAGTCTGATGCTTAAGGATAATGAGATAAGGGAATATTTTCCGGATGTCAGCTGGCTGCTGAGCGCCGAGGAGCTGCCATCCACCAATACCGTTGCCAAGGAGCTGGCTTCAAAGGGAGTGCCGGAAGGCTCCCTTGTGATAGCACAGCGGCAGACGGGAGGACGGGGCCGGCTGGGCCGCGATTTTGAAAGCCCTGACGGCGGCATATACATGACCCTTGTACTGCGGCCGGAGGGAACCCTTGAGCAATGCACCATGATAACCATGGCGGCGGCAGTGGGCGTATGCAGGGCAATGGAAAAACACCTTGGAATATCCCCCGGCATAAAGTGGGTGAACGACCTGTACCTTAAGGGCAAAAAAATCTGCGGCATACTGGCGGAAGGCGCCGCCGCAGGGGAAAACCTCAAATACGCTGTGGTGGGCATCGGCATAAACTACCAGAGTCCGGAATTTACAGGAGAGCTTGCGGATAAGGCTGGCAGCCTTTATCCCCATGAACAGCCCCCCATAACCCTCAGCTCCATGGCGGGCGCGGCGGCGGCAGAGGTGCTGAAAGCCTGCAGAAATTTCAAAAGCGAAGAGATCTACAACGAATACAAACAGCGCAGCCTGCTGCTGGGAAGAAAGGTCACACTGCCTGACGGAAGGGAAGCCGCGGCTGTGGATATCACCCCCGACGGACGGCTGCTGGTTGAATTTGACAATGGCGAATCCCTTGCCCTCAACAGCGGCGAGGTGAGCGTTACAGGAAGGCTTATATAGGAGGATAGTGTGGATCACGTGAAGAAAGCAGAGGAGCTTTTCCTCAAGGGATATAACTGCGCTCAGGCAACCTTTGCCGCTTTCAGCGACGTTACCGGCATTGACGAAGCAACCGCAATAAAGCTGGCTTCCGGTTTCGGCGGCGGCATGGGGGCGCTGAGGGATACCTGCGGGGCGGTGACGGGTATGTTCATGGCGGCGGATATGCTTTACGGCTACCAAAGTCCCACCGATGCGGAGGGAAAGGCAAAGCATTATGAGCTTATCCGGGAGCTTGCGGCAAAGTTCAAGGAGGAAAACGGCAGCATAATGTGCCGTGACCTTATTGCAAACTGCCCAAAGGCGCAGAATCCCATGCCCAGGACGGAGGAGTATTACGCTGTGCGGCCCTGTACCCGCCTTGTGATGGATGCGGCGGCCATAGTGGACAGGCTGATTGAGGAAAAGAACAAAGAAAAGTAAATATTGTGATAATCGTATTTACAAAACACAATATATTGTGGTAGGATGGGCATGAGGCCCAAGGTCGCCGAAAACCGGATGGGTTTTCGGCGAATTTTTTATGATTTCAGTATCTAAATCCGCCCACCGCCATTTTAATATACCTTTGCCTTCCTCCGCGCCCAGACCTGCCTGCGGGCAGGCCAAAAGAAAGAGAAAAAGAAGAGTATACCAATTCAAAGGAAAACCGCTATGATCAAAGGACTTCAAACCCTGACACTTCTTGACTATCCCGGCAAGGTGGCCTGTACGGTGTTTACCGGAGGCTGCAATTTCCGCTGCCCCTTCTGCCACAACGGAGGCATTGTGCTGAACCCGGGGGCAGAGCCCAGCATACCTGAGGAAAAGGTATTTGACCTATTGAAAAAGCGCAGAGGTGTGCTGGAGGGGGTATGCATAACCGGCGGCGAGCCCACCCTGTGGAAGGGACTGTGGGACTTTGCAAAGGAAGTAAAGGCACTGGGCTATTCGGTAAAGCTGGATACCAACGGCACCAACCCCGAGCTGATGCACAAGCTGATACTGGCGGGCGTGGTGGACTATGTGGCCATGGATATAAAGAACAGTCCCGATAAGTATGCCGAAACGGTGGGAGTGAGGGGCTTCAACATCCAGCCCGTGAAGGACAGCGTAAGATTGCTGCTGCAGGGCACCGTCGGGTATGAATTCCGCACCACTGTGGTAAAGGGAATGCACACACCACAAGATATAGTGGATATAGGCAAATGGATACAAGGGGCGGAAAAGTACTTTATTCAGCCCTATCGGGATTCCGAACTGGTGATCGACCGCAGCTGCGAGAGGCATTCCGATGAGGAACTTCAGGCACTTCTGGCCGCCGCAAGGGAATATGTCCCGGGTGCGGAACTGAGGGGCTAGATATTGTGGCAGGGTCAAAGAATACACCATATATAGTCTGCTGTATCGCATTTGATACACAATATATGGTAGACAAAACCAAAATAATGTGATAAACTTTGTACTGTTCCCGCAATTTGGGGGACAAGTATAGCAATATCATCCGGAAATAAGAAAAATCATCACCAATTACTTTTTTATAAGAGCAATCAGGAGGGGAAAAGAGAATGTACCGTGTTATAAAGCGCGATAACTCCATAGCCGATTTCGACATTACCAAAATCAGCGCCGCCATTACCAAGGCATTTGACGCCGTAGAAAAGCAGTATAATCAGAGCGTTATAGATTTCCTGGCCCTTAAGGTCACCGCCGATTTTGAAGGCAAGATAAAGGACGGCCTTATCGCCGTGGAAGACGTTCAGGACAGCGTTGAAGAAGTGCTGAGCCTTGCAGGCTATGCGGATGTTGCCAAGGCATACATTCTCTACCGCAAGCAGCGGGAAAAGCTCCGCAACATGAAGTCCACCATACTGGACTACAAGGAGACCGTCAACAACTACGTTAACGTTGCGGACTGGCGCGTAAAGGAAAACTCCACCGTTACCTACTCCGTAGGCGGCCTTATCCTGTCCAACAGCGGCGCTATCACCGCCAACTACTGGCTGTCCGAGGTGTATGACGAGGAAATCGCCAACGCCCACCGCAATGCGGACATCCACATCCATGACCTGTCCATGCTTACCGGCTACTGCGCAGGCTGGTCCCTGAAGCAGCTTATTCAGGAAGGCCTTGGCGGCGTTAGCGGCAAGATCAACAGCAAGCCCGCAAAGCACCTTGCCTCCCTCTGCAACCAGATGGTAAACTTGCTGGGCATCATGCAGAACGAGTGGGCCGGTGCACAGGCATTCTCTTCCTTTGATCCCTACCTCGCCCCCTTTGTAAAGGTGGACGATCTTTCCTACGATGCCGTTAAGAAGTGCATTGAGTCCTTCATCTACGGCGTAAACACCCCCAGCCGCTGGGGCACTCAGGCTCCCTTCAGCAACATCACTCTGGACTGGACGGTTCCCGCTGACCTGGCCGAGCTGCCCGCAATCGTAGGCGGCAAGGAGATGGATTTCAAGTACAAGGACTGCAAGCGGGAAATGGACATGGTCAACAAGGCCTTCATCGAGACCATGATCGAGGGCGATGCCAACGGCCGCGGCTTCCAGTATCCCATCCCCACCTATTCCATCACCCGTGACTTTGACTGGTCTCCCACCGAGAACAACCGTCTGCTGTTCGAGATGACCGCAAAGTACGGCACTCCCTACTTCAGCAACTACATCAACAGCGATATGGAGCCCTCCGACGTTCGCTCCATGTGCTGCCGTCTCCGTCTTGACCTGCGCGAGCTGCGCAAAAAGAGCGGCGGCTTCTTCGGCAGCGGCGAAAGCACCGGCTCCGTGGGCGTTGTTACCATCAACCTGCCCCGCATAGCCTACCTTGCCGCCAATGAGGAAGAATTCTATCAGAGGCTGGACCGCATGATGGATATTTCCGCACGCAGCCTCCACATCAAGCGCGAGATCATCACCCGATTGATGAACGAGGGCCTGTATCCCTACACCAAGAGATACCTGGGCACCTTCAATAACCACTTCTCCACCATTGGCCTGGTTGGCATGAACGAAGCCGGCCTTAACGCCAAGTGGCTCAAGGCTGACATGACCGACGCCAGGACCCAGCAGTTCGCCAAGGACGTGCTCAACCATATGCGCGAGCGTCTCAGCGACTATCAGGAGAAGTACGACAACGAGCTGTACAATCTGGAAGCTACCCCCGCCGAGTCCACCTCCTACCGCCTTGCCAAGCATGACGTAAAGAGGTATCCCGATATCATCACCGCCGGCGGCAATGGCGACGCTCCCTACTACACCAACAGCTCCCACCTGCCCGTAAGCTTCACCGAGGACATCTTCGCCGCATTGGATATTCAGGACGAGATGCAGACCCTCTACACCAGCGGTACTGTATTCCACGCCTTCCTGGGCGAGAAGCTGCCCAGCTGGGAGTCCGCCGCAAAGCTGGTCAAGACCATCGCGGAGAACTACCGTCTGCCCTACTACACCATGTCCCCCACCTACTCCGTATGCCCCAAGCACGGCTACCTTTCCGGCGAGCACTTCACCTGCCCCGAGTGCGGCAGCAATGCTGAGGTATACAGCCGCATAACCGGCTACTATCGCCCCGTTCAGAACTGGAACGACGGCAAGAGCCAGGAATACAAGGAGCGCAAGGAGTATGATGTGGCAAACCGCTCCACCTGGCCCGGAATCGCAAAGGCTGCCAAGGTTGAGGAAGCCCTGCCCATGCTGTTCACCACCTCCACCTGCCCCAACTGCGCCGCAGCAAAGGAAATGCTCAACGCAGCAGGCATCAGGTACACCGTGGTGCAGGCCGAGGAAAACCGCGACCTTGCCAAGAAGTACCGCGTAATGCAGGCCCCCACCCTTGTTATCGACAGCAACGGCAAGGTGGATAAGTTTGCAGGCCTGTCCGCACTGACCGTGTTCGTTGAGAACAGCAAGCAGGTAGGTTAGTTTCTTAATTCTTCTTTTTCTCTTTCTTTTTAAGAAAAAAGAAAGCAGAAAAAGAAGCAAAAAGACAAAGAAAAACTAAAAAATATTGATACGCTATTCAAAAAGCCGCTCAACGGGAGCGGCTTTTTGCGCGGGAGAAAGTAGCAATACTGTCATTGCGAGCCGGTTGGCAAACCGGCGAGGCAATCCGTACTCTTAAAGCAGCAAGGATTGTTTGGTTTGCGTTGCATATTTCGCTGCCTGTTTTTTATTAGTGCGGCTGGATAACTCTTCGGCTTTGCCGTAGGCAAAGCTGCATTAAAAGGGGGGGGGGTGGGAAAAGATATTTTACACACCGTACATATATAATTTACTTCTATCTTCTGTACAATTTCGCCGTTTTGCAGTAATATTTAAATGGATAATTATGATAGGGGATAAATATGGAAAGACTGTATTTTATCGTTAACCCCACGGCAGGGGCGGACAGGGCGGGAGATTCCTTCAAAGAAGTCTGCACCATGCTGGATGAAATGAATATGGATTATTCCTTCGACTATACCCAGTACAAGGGCCATGCCACAGAGCTGGCGGTGGATGCGGTAAAGCGGGGAGAGAGATATATCGTATCCGTGGGCGGCGACGGCACTCTTAATGAAGTGGCGCAGGGGCTGGTACATACCGATTCCGTGCTGGGTGTGCTGCCCTTCGGCACAGGCAATGACCTTGCAAAGGCATTGAAGATACCCACAGACCCCAGGGAAGCCCTTACCATACTGCTGCTGGAATCCCCCAAGGCCATGGACGTGGGCGTTGCCAATGACAGGATGTTTTTCAATGTATCCGGCTTTGGCTTTGATGTGGATGTATTGCTGGCAACGGATAAATACAAAAAGCGCTTTCGCGGCATGATTCCCTATCTTTTGGGCATTGCACACAGCCTTACCCACCTTCGCACGCTGCATCTTACCATCAGGGATGACGGCAGGGAGTGGAACAGGGATGCGCTGATTATCGCCGTTGGCATAGGCACCCACTTCGGCGGCGGTATGAACGTATTGCCCATGTCAGACCCCTTTGACGGGCTGTTTGATGTATGCATAGTGAAAAAGCTGAGCGTGATGAAGTTCCTCAGGCTGCTGCCCCTGTTTATAAAGGGCAAGCACGCGGGCTACAAAGAGGTGGAGTACTTCCGCACAGACCGTCTGGAAGTATCCTGCCCCGAGCATAGCCTGATAAACTATGACGGCGAGCTTTCTTCGGATACTCCGGTTACCTTCCGGCTGCTGCCGGGGGCGCTGAATATACTGGTTAAATAACAAAGGAAAACGAGTTTTGAGTAAGTTTTATTTCATAGTAAACCCTGTGGCCGGCTCCGGCCGCTCAAAGGAATGGTTTGAGCAGGCGGCAAAAGAGCTTGCCAACAGGGGTGTGGATTTTTCATACGACTACACAGAGGGCAAGGACCATGGCGCCCGGCTTGCAAAGGCCGCCGTTGAGCGGGGAGAGCAGGCCGTGATATCCGTGGGCGGCGACGGCACCGCAAGGGAGATCGCAGGCAGCCTGATGAACACCGGCGTACCCATGGGCATATTCCCCTTTGGCACAGGCAACGATTTTGCCTCCGCGCTGGGCCTTAAGGTGGACCCCATAGGCGCAATGGAGGATTTGCTGAAGGCTCAGCCCGCCGTGATAGACGCAGCCGCCGCAAACGACACCATATTCATCAACGCCGCAGGCACAGGCTTTGACGTGGACGTAATACGCAACACGGAAAAGTACAAGCGGCGCTTCAACGGCATGCTGCCCTATATGCTGGGCATAATGGAAAGCCTGATACATCTTAAGTGGGATCATTTTGTCATTACCGCAGACGGTGAAACCTTTGAAGAAGATGCCATGCTGATCGATGCCTGCAACGGCACCCGCCTTGCGGGAGGAATTAAGGTTG
>JAZNUG010000148.1:0-30006 GCA_045592165.1 Clostridia bacterium
GGAGCCAAGCGGTCTTAGGAAGACAAGAGGCAAGTCCAACTCCTTGGCTCACAGAACGACATGGCTACGATCCGACTTGCCCCCGCTGTTGAGGAAGCTCCCGTTGTTGAGGAAGCCCCCGTTGAGGAAGCTGTTGTTGAAGAAGCTCCCGCTGCTGACGGCGTAAACCGCGTTATCGTATGGAACACTGCTGTTGCTGATCTGACCAGCTCCGAGCAGCCCCGCGGCGCTGAAATGCGCGTAGCTTATGCATTCGCCGATGTAGTAGCCAAGTGCGAAATCGCCGGCACCGAGCCCTGCCAGGTAATCGGTTCTGACGGCTATGCTGCTGACGAAATGTATGATGACCTTATGCAGAAGTACCTCACCCTCGAAGGCGACGCAGCTCCCATCGTAGTTGGCGAAGCACAGGATCCCGACTGGGCAGTTTGGGAAGTAGCTTATGTTCGCGTAGGCAACGATGTTATGATGGCTTGCATTAAGGACGAATATCCCGTTGCTGACGTATTTGCCGCTGTAGGCATGGTAGAAGCTGACAGCTATGACTTCGTATGTGCCGATGGTTATGTACACAACGTACCCGCCAGCGATATCGCTGAGTGCACCGTAAAGCTGATGGAGGACGGCGGTTATGACGGAACCGCTCCCGGTCTGGGCGATTACACCCTCTATGATCTCCTCTACATCCAGCCCGCTGCTTAATTATCCGCTTTAGTTCAAATCAAGATTTGGCTGATGTGGCTTATGCCACATCGGCCAAATTTATTAATTCCATCTGCTTTTATTTTTTTCACTTGTAATCAAATATTTCCTGCTGCTGTTTTCTTGCTGTTTTCATCTTGTACAGGCAGGAATAAACACACAGATACTCCACAACACCACACACATCCTTAAAAACCGCGAAATCCGCTGACAAACGGGACTGTTCCCACAGAACAAAAATACTGGCGATAACACTCAGGTTATCTACACACCATATTCCACCAAGATAAATTTTCAAAGCTGCGTTGCGGCTAAAACACAACAAACCTTTTGTCACACTCAAATAAACAGAGTAATTGAACCGGAAAATGACTGCCGCGCACACACTGCAAGGCAGACATTATAAAAATTAAACCGGCACAAGCAAACACCGGCCGCCCCAGCAAAACCATTTTTTGCAGACGCGGAAAAAGTAAGCGAAACAACACTTTAACAACATTATTGTTAACGGAGGAAAGACTATGGCATTGAGCAAAGAAAGACTTCTGGGCCTGTACCGCGACATGGTTTTGATCCGCAAGTTTGAGGATTGCATCCAGGAATACGCGGCAAACGGCACCGTTCCCGGCTTCGTGCACCTGTCCACCGGCCAGGAAGCCTGTCAGGCCGGCGTGGTACGCGCACTTCGCACCACCGACTACAAATACCCCGATCACCGCGGACATGGCGCTATCCTGCTGTGCGGCACCGATCCCAAGCTGGTAATGGCTGAAATATTCGGCAAGGCTACCGGCGTAAACGGCGGACGCGGCGGTTCAATGCATATCCATGACTGGTCCTGCCATAACCACGGCTTCAACGGCATTCAGGGTTCCACTGTAGTTACTGCTCTGGGCACCGCATTTGCCTCCAAGTATAAGAACAACGACGACGTATCCGTAGTCTTCATGGGCGACGGTACTCTGGGCGAAGGTACCTGCCACGAAAGCATGAACCTGGCAGCCACCTGGAAGCTCCCCGTAATATATGCCCTCATCAACAACGGCTACGCCATCAGCACCCCCTGTTCCGTAGCTCATCCCCAGGAAGAGCTGAGGCAGTGGGCAGACGGCTACGGCGTTCCCTCCTGGAGAGTTGACGGCAACGACATCGAAGCCGTTGTAGAGGCCACCGAAAAGGCCGTAGAGATGGCACGTAATGGCGAAGGTCCCTCCTTGCTGGAGTTTGTTACCTACCGCTGGCAGGGCCACTTCGCAGGCGACCCCGCCGCATACCGTCCCAAGGAAGAGATGGAATACTGGAAGAAGCGCGATCCCATCGTCCTCTGCGCCAATGTACTTAAGGACAGGGAAGGCGTAAGCGAAGATGAGCTGAAAGCCATCGATGCCGACGTTGACGCACAGGTTGCCGATATGCTCAAGTTTACCCTTGAGAGCCCCTTGCCCGACGTTTCCAGCGCAACCACTCATGTTTATGAAGGATTCAACTGGGAGGTATAACTAATGAGCAGAATACTTACCTACACCAAGGCCATTAACGAGGCCATGATTCAGGAAATGGAGCGCGACGAAAACGTATTCGTGCTCGGTGAAGACGTTGCCCGCATGGGCGGTGACTTTGGTCTTACCCAGGGCATCTATCAGCGCTGGCCCAACCGTATCTTTGATACCGCCCTTTCCGAGGCCGCTATCGTCGGTCTTGCAAACGGCGCCGCCATCGCAGGCCTCCGTCCCGTTGCAGAAATGATGTTTGCCGACTTTGCCGGCGTTGCTTTCGACCAGATCGTAAACAGCTCCGCCAAGCTGAACTTCATGTTCCAGGATGAGGCAAACTGCCCCGTTACCATCCGCATGCCCCAGGGCGCCGGTATCCGCTGCGCTTACCATCACAGCGCCTGCGTTGAGAGCTGGTTCCTCAACACCCCCGGTCTGGTAATCGTTTCCCCTGCCAATCCCTACGAGGCAAAGGGCCTGCTGATCTCCGCAATCCGCAGCGACGACCCCGTGCTCTTCCTTGAGCACAAGATGCTGCTGAATGCCCGCGGCGAAGTACCCGAAGAGCCCTATGCTCTCCCCCTGGGCAAAGGCGTAATAGAAAAGGAAGGCAAGGATGTTACCATCGTTGCCCTGCAGATAACCGTAGGCATGGCCCTCAAGGCTGCCAAGGCCCTGGAAAAGGAAGGCATCAATGCAGAGGTAATCAACCTGCGTACCATCAAGCCCTATGACGAGCAACTCATCGCCGAGTCCGTTGCCAAGACCGGCCGTCTCGTAATCGCTCAGGAAGGCCCCAAGGTAGGCGGCTGGGCATCCGAGATCAGCGCCATGGTAACCGAAAAGTACTTTGAGTATCTGGCTGCTCCCGTAGAGAGAGTAACCTGCCTCGACATCCCTGTATCCTTCGCTCCCACCCTTGAGGATTACTACATGCTCAGCCCTGAAGATATCGTCTCCGCGGTCAAGAAGACCGTAGCTTTCTAAAGGAGGCTATGCTATGGCTGTTATTGAAGTAATGCCCAAATTCGGGCTCTCTATGGAGGAGGGTATAGTAGGCGAATGGCTGGTAAAGCCCGGCACAACCGTTAAGCGCGGCGATGCCCTCGCTGTTATCGAAGCCGAAAAGCTGGTAAACAATGCCGTGGCCTCCCGTGACGGCGTAGTGCTCAAGCTCTACCTTGAAACCGGCGAATCCGCTCCCTGCGGTTCTCCCCTCTGCGTCATAGGCGATGCAGGCGAAGCAGTTCCCGATGCAGAAGGCAGCGCTCCCGCAGCTACCGCAGAGGAAGAAGCTCCCGCTGCAGCCCCTGCCGCCGCTCCCGCAGCCTCTGCCGGCAATGCCACCGTTGAAGTAATGCCCAAGTTCGGCCTTTCCATGGAGGAAGGCATCGTAGGCCAGTGGCTTGTAAAAGAAGGCGCAGCCGTTAAGCGCGGCGACGCTCTTGCAGTTATCGAAGCTGAAAAGCTTACCAATAACGCTGTTGCTTCCCGCGACGGCATAGTTCTCAAGCAGTATCTTGCAGAAGGCGACTCCGCCCCCTGCGGCTCTCCCCTTTGCGCTATCGGCGAAGAGGGTGACGTTGCTCCTGCAGTTTCCGGCGAAGCCCCTGCTGCAGAGGCGGCTCCCGCCCCTGCAGCTGCACCTGCCGCAGCCCCCGCACCCGTGCAGGCTGCCATGACTCCCCGCGCTGCCGCAGCAGCCGCCGCTCACGGCGTAAACGTTGCAGGCATCAAGGGCACCGGCAAGGACGGCGAAATCACTGTTGACGATGTACGCTTTGCCGCTTCTCACCCTGCTGCAGTTCCTGCCGTTCCCGCAGGTCCTGTAAGCATCACTCCCAGAGCAAAGATGATGGCCGCCAAGCTGGGCCTCAGCTATGACCACATCGTAGGCACCGGCCTGCTGGGCATGGTAACCGTTGCCGACCTTAAGGCACACGGCAAGGCAATCCAGCTGAAGGATGAAATCATCCCCATGAACGGCATACAGCGCGCAACTGCTGCCGCCATGAAGGCCAGCCTTGAAAACTCCGCTCAGGCAGTGGTAACCATTGAGGAGTCATTCGCTCCCATGGTAAAGGCATACAAGCGCCTCAAGCCCGTTTATGCCGAGAAGGGCCTTAAGCTCAGCTACACCGCCATGATCATAAAGGCCGTTGCCCTTGCCATCAAGGACAGGCCGGATATCCGCATGCAGTACATGGATGCATCTCACTTCCGTCTCCCCGCAGCTATCCACATCGGCGTTGCCGTGGATACCCCCAGGGGACTGGTTGTACCCGTCATCCGCAATGCTGACGTAAAGACCCTTGGCGAAATCTGCAAAGACCTTGCAGAGCTTTCCGCAAAGGCCAACGCAGGCCGTCTCACCGCCGACGATATGGGCAACGCAGTGACCACCGTTACCAATCTGGCAATGGCAAACGTCACCGCCTTCACCCCCATACTCAATCCCCCCGAGTCTACCATCCTTGGCATCTGCAAGCTGAGGGAAGTACCCGTGGTTAAGAATGGCGGCATATTCATCGAACCCGTTATGAACCTCTGTCTCACCTATGACCACAGAGTAATCAACGGCGCACCCGCAGGACGCTTCACCACCGAAGTTGCTAACCTGCTCAACACCATCGACTGGCAGTAATTCATGGAGGATCTGCAATGCATTTCGATATTATCGTAATAGGCGGCGGCCCCGGCGGTTATGTAACCGCCATCCGCGCCGCACAGCTGGGCAAGAACGTTGCCCTTATAGAGCGTGAAAGAGTCGGCGGCACCTGCCTTAACCATGGCTGCATCCCCACCAAGACCCTGTATCGCTCTGCAGAGGTAATGAACATCATCGCTGAGGCTGAAAAGTACGGCGTTGCCGCAGCCGCCCCCTCTGTTTCCGTTGAAGGCGTACGCGCCCGCAAGGAACAGGTAGTTACCCAGCTCACCTCCGGCGTTGCCTCCCTTCTCAAGGGCAACGGCGTAACCGTAATCACCGGCGAAGCCTCCATCGGTAAGGACAAGACCGTTACCGCAGCAGGCGAAAGCTATACCGCCGACCATATCATCATCGCAACCGGCAGCAAGACCGCCCGTCTCCCCGTTCCCGGTATCGATCTGCCCGGCGTAATGGGCAGCACCGAAGCCCTGGCCCTCGAGGAAATCCCCCAGAGCCTGGTAATCATCGGCGGCGGCGTAATCGGCGTGGAAATGGCCGGCATTTACAAGGCATTCGGCTCTGAAGTAACCATCGTCGAGTTCCTGCCCGCAGTACTGTCCACCCTGGACGGAGAACTTTCCAAGTTTGCCGCAAAGCGCCTTGCCGCTCAGGGCATAAAGGTACTCACCGGCACCAAGGTCACCTCCATCGAAGGCGACAAGGGCAACATGGTTGTTACCGCTGAAACAAGCGAAGGCACCGTTGCAATCCCCTGCACCCACGTTCTCAACGGCGCAGGCCGCACCCCCTGCATCGACGGTCTCGGCATTGAAGAAGCCGGCATCGAAATGGACGGCAGGAAGATAAAGGTAGACGAAAACTACCGCACAAACGTTCCCGGCATCTATGCAATCGGCGACGTTATCGGCGGCGCAATGCTGGCTCATGTGGCATCCGACGAAGGCCGCGTATGTGTAGAGCGCATCTGCGGACTGAACACCTATGTGGATTACGACATTATCCCCGCCTGCGTATTCGCCTTCCCCGAGCTTGCCAGCGTAGGCAAGACCGAAGAGCAGCTCAAGGCCGAGGATGTTAAGTACAACGTAGCCCGCTTTGCCTTCTCCGGCAACGGCAAGGCTCTGAGCCTTGGCGAAACCGACGGTCTTGTAAAGATAATCGCTTCTGAGGACCTCCGCTCCATTCTGGGCGTACACATTGCAGGCCCCCATGCCAGCGACCTTATCCATGAGGCCGTAATCGCCATGAAGAGCATGCTCACCGTTGAAGAAGCCGCTCACACCATGCACGCACATCCCAGCCTTGCCGAGGCATTCATGGAGTGCATGCAGCGTCTCCTTGGCGAAGCAATTCACGTTCCCCCTGCAAGACGCCGCGGCAAATAACCCGCAACCCCAACAGGAGGTTTTACTATGCAGCGTACAGTAATTCACGGCGGATACCTTATGACCCGCAGCGGCATCGTTGCCGACAGCGGCGTTATAATCGAAGGAAACCGCATTGCAGCCGCAGGACCAAACGCCTCCCTCCTTCCCAATGATGGAGATACGGTGATTGATGCTACGGATAAGCTCATTGCCCCAGGCTTTATAAATGGCCATAACCACATGTACGGCATGCTGTCCCACGGCATAACCGTGGAAGCGCTGGTTACCGAATTCTCCAGCTTCCTTGAAGATTTCTGGTGGCCCTATGTGGAAAACAGGGTAGACCACGACCTGGTCCGCACCACCGCCGCATGGAACATGGTGGAAATGATAGACAGCGGCGTCACCTGCTTCTGCGATATCCTTGAAGCCCCCAATTCCATTCCCGGCGCACTGGAAATCGCAGCGGAAGTGACCGAGGCTGCCGGCCTCAGAGGCGTTCTCTGCTTTGAAGCCTGCTGCCGCATCAGCGAGGAAAACGGCGCTCTGGGCCTTAAGGAAAACGCAGATTTCATCCGCAACCACAATAAGCCCGATTCCACCGTTACCGGCATAATGAGCATACACACCCTGTTCACCTGCCCCGAGGACTACGTTTCCGAGGCAAAGGCCATGAGCCGCGAACTGGGCGCAGATATCCATATGCACCTTTCCGAGAGCGTTTTCGAGCCCACCTGGGTTAAGGAGCATCTCAACAGCACCCCGGTTGAAGTGTACGACAAGCTGGGCTACCTTGATGACAAGGTTATCGCTTCCCAGTGCGTGCAGCTCAGCCCCGATGAGCTGAAGCTCCTTGCAAAGCGCGGCGTACGCGCAGTACATATGCCCCTGTCCAACTGCGAGGTTGGCGGCGGCGTAGCCCCTGTAAGCGATATGCTGGAGCTGGGCATGAAGGTTGGCCTTGGCTCCGACGGCTATATAAACAACTTCTTCGAAATAATGCGCGGAGCATTCCTCATTCCCAAGGCTCATTGGCAGTCCACCACCATAATGCCTGCAAAGGCGGTATATGAACTGGCCACATGGCGGGGCGCCGAGGCACTGGGTATCCAGGCCGGCGCTCTGGAAGAGGGTCTCCTTGCGGATCTGATCACCGTCGATCTGGATACTCCTACCCCCATCAATCCGGACAATGTATACGATCAGCTGGTACTGTTCCGCAATCCCCAGAACGTTTGCGATGTAATGGTAAACGGCCGTTTCCTCAAGCGGGACCACACCCTGCTCACCGTGGACGTACCCAAAGCAAAATCAGACCTCAGGGATGCTGCTCAGCGTTTCTGGTCGGGAAATTAAGGAGAAAAGAAAATGTTTGATCCCAAACTTTGCAAAGGCGCAGATATCTCCACCACCTATGCGGGCATAAAGCTCCGCTCCCCCTTCATCCTCAGCTCCGGCCCTCTGGGCTACGGCGCTGAAGGCCTTATCAGGGCACACAACGCCGGCTGCGGCGCAGTTGTTACCAAAACTCTGCGTCTCAACAGGGCAATCAACCCCGCCCACCACATTGGCACCATGGGTCCCAATTCCCTGATAAACTGCGAAAAATGGGCAGATTCCGACAGGCTCCAGTGGTATGAAAAGGAAATACCCGAAGCCAAGGCCGCAGGCGCAGTGGTTATCGCATCCGTTGGCCACACTCCTGCCGAAGCCGAAGCCATCGTTGCCGATGCCGAAAAGGCCGGCGCAGATATGCTGGAGCTGGTATCCTACACCGAGGATACCCTGCTGCCTATGCTCCGCATTGCAAAGAAAAAGGTAAATATCCCCGTCATCTGCAAGCTTTCCGCCAACTGGCCCGACCCTGTTGCCGCAGGTATACGCTGCATGCAGGAAGGCGCTGATGCACTGTGCGCCATCGACTCCATAGGCCCCGGCCTCAAGATCGATATCAAGAAGGCTCGCCCCGAACTGATGGGCGCAGACGGCTGCGGCTGGATCAGCGGCGGCGCAATCAAGCCCCAGTCCATGTACATCAATGCCGCTCTCTCCCGCAAGGTGCCCAACCTTGACATTTACGGTTCCGGCGGATGCATGAGCGCAGCAGATGCAGTGGAATTCATCATGGCAGGCTGCCGCGGCGTAGGCTACTGCTCCGCAGGTATCCTCTACGGTATGGATTACGTAGAAAAGATGTGCTATGAGCTTTCCGCTCTGCTGGCCAAGCTGGGCTATGCAAGCCTTGAGGAAGCCAGGGGCGCCGCTCTCGGCAGCTTCCCCGACAGAGACCTGGTCACCAGACTGGCATTCGATTACCGTCCCGATGCAGACCCTGCCACCGGCTTCAAGGGCTGCACCCGCTGCAACCGCTGCGTAAAGGCCTGCTGCTACGAGGCAAGGAAGCTGGATGAAACCGGCATGCACGTCGATGCAGACCTGTGCCGTGACTGCGGCGTATGCGTAAGCATCTGCCCCACCGGTGCCCTTACCGCAACCATGCTGCCCCAGACCCAGACCGATCTGGACAGGGTTGCCGAAGCAGCCGCCTTTGATGAACTGGTAAAGTCCATCAACAGCTGATGCAGTGACTGAAAGGAAGGTAAACATGTCTCTTCCCATTGAAGCAATTCAGGCCCGCTGTTCAAAGATACTTTCCGACCTTAACGACAACGCCTGCGCGTACGGCATCGAAGTTTCTTCGATGCCCTGCGGCGCAAAGCTTATGGATGCCGGCATAAACGCCGTCGGCTCCTATCAGGCAGGCGCTCTCGTAACAGAGCTCTGTCAGGGCGGTCTGGCCTCTGCTGCCATACGCCCCCAGAATCTGGGCAAGCTTCTGCTCCCTCACATCTTTGTTGAAACCTATATCCCCCGCTGCGCAAATCTCGTTCTGCAGTCCGCCCGTCCCTTTGAGGGCGAAATGATATCCGGTCCCATAAAGATGTTCCTGGAAAACGACGCTCCCAGCCCCGATGCATGCAGCGCAGCCCTTACGGCAGTTCTGCAGTGCGATAAGTTCCCCTCTGATGAGTGGGCGGTAAGCCTTGCCAAGGCAGCAGGCTGCGAGCCCTCTCAGCTCACCCTGGTGGCGGTTCCCCAGGGAAGCGCCGCCGGCAGCACCCAGATTGCAGGCCGCATGAATGAAAACATGCTCTTCACCATGGAAAACTCCCTTGGCTATGATTCTTCCATGGTTCGCCACATACTGGGCTACTGCCCCATCGGCCCCTACGGCCCCGCCCCCGAAGGCAAGCATCTCCTGCTTCCTGACGACTATCTCCACTATGCTTCCGGCGCATGCCTTACCATAGACGCCCCCGAGGGACTGGATATCCAGAAACTGGCCGACGACCTGGCCTTCAATTCCCTCAGCATTTACGGCAAGCTGTTCTATGAGCTGCTGGAGCAGGCCGGCTGGGATTTCTTCAAGATTCCCGACGTTATGCACATCAATAAGCTGGCCGAAGTAACCATATGCGATATCCGCTCCGGCAAAACCGCCGTAGCAGGATGCAAAGATACCGAAATTCTCACCAATCAACTTGTATAATTCGAAGGAGGACCCCCAATGAAGCGCAGATTCCTTATCCTTGCCCTGGTATTTGCTTTCGTGCTGACCGCCGTAGGCTGCGGCAGCTCCACCCCCGCCGCAGACGATTCCGGCAGCGGCGAAGGCGGCTATGCCGATTTCCAGACCGCCATTATGCTGCCCGGTATTGAAGGCGAAAACGCCATCTTCCAGATGATCGCCAGCGGTATTCGCGATGCCTGTGCAGAGCTTGGCGCACCCGAACCCAAGGTAGTTGAAGGCGGCGACCAGTGGACCAGCTACGGCAAGTATCTTACCAGCCTTGCTGCCGCAGGTATCTACGACGTTATCTTCACCACCACCGACGTTATGCGCTACTGCGTAAACGACACCGTTCTCGCTTATCCCAACCAGAAAATCGTTATGGTTGACGCAGACCTTCTCGGCTATGAGTCCAAGTTCGAAGGCGGCAAGATCCCCGAGAACGTATGGGGCATTTCCTTCGATATGTATCAGCTGGGCTACCTCGGCGGTCACTTCTCCGCTCTCGTTACCCAGAGCGACATGGAGCGCGCCAATCCCGACCTGAAGGTTGGCCTTGTAACCACCGACATTTACGACGCATGGGATGTTGACCTTAAGACCGGCTTCACCAACGGCGTTAAGGATGTAAATCCCGATATCGAGATCATCACCTCCGTAATCGGCGACTGGGTAGACCCCGCCAAGGGAGCTTCCGTTACCCGTGCCCTCATCGCTCAGGGTGTTGATATCGTTTATTACACCAGCGGCGCTTCTGCATACGGCTGCGTAACCGAAGCCGAGGCTCAGAACTGCTATGCTATCCCCCACGACAACAACGCCATCTCCCTGGCTCCCGAAACCATCATCGCTGCATCCCTGGTTCAGGGCTATGATGCCGCTTACAGTGCCGCCAAGGGCGCCATCGAAGGCACTCTGGAATACGGCACCGGCCGCAGGGCAGGCGTTGCTGAAAGCGTAATCGCTTTCACCACTGATGATCCCGTATACCTGGAAACTGTTCCCGAAGATATCCGCGCCGCTATGGATGCCGCCATTCAGGGCCTTGCCGACGGCAGCATCGATGCACGCAGACCTCTCGCATAATTTTTAACCCATACCAAACCGCTATTTCAAAGGAGACATAACATGTCTGATTATTTGTGCATGCGGGGCATTACAAAGACCTATCAGGCCTACGGCCGTGAGGTCCGCGCCCTGAAAAATGTGGATTTCTCCGTACGCCGCGGCACGGTACACGGTTTGCTGGGCGAAAACGGCGCAGGTAAATCCACCCTTATGAAAATACTGTCCGGCGTTGAGCGCATGGACAGCGGTACCGTCACCTTCAACGGCGAAGAAGTGACCTTAGGCAACGCCATGCAGGCTCAGAAGCTGGGCATCGGCATGGTGCATCAGCACTTCTCCCTCATCGATGACTACACCGTTGCTGAGAACGTAGTTCTTGGCATGGAGCCGGTTAAGGGCCTTGGTTTTGTTGACCTCAAGGCCCAGCGCCAGGCCGCCGAGGAAGCTGCAAGACAGTGCGGCTTCACCATCGACCTCGACCGTAAGGTAGGCACCCTCTCCATGGGCGAACGCCAGAAGGTAGAGATAATGCGCGTTGTGTTCAGCAAGGCCGACCTGCTGATATTCGACGAACCTACCTCTGTTCTGGTAGAGCAGGAGATCCAGGGTCTGCTGGACACCATCAGGCTGCTCAAGGAAAATGGAAAAACCATCATCTACATCAGCCATAAGGTTGAAGAGGTTATTTCCATAACCGACGATCTGACCGTTCTTCGCGATGGCGAATCCGTCCGCACCGACAAGACCGCCGCCGTTGACGCCGCTGAAATCATCCGCATGATGGTAGGTCAGACTCTGTCCCTCCATCTGGACAAGACTCCCGCCAACCCCGGTAACATCGTACTTCAGGCCAACAATCTCTGGGTCAAGAACGGCCTGCTGGATGCTGTAAAGCACGTCAGCTTTACCGTCCGTTCCGGGGAAATCGTTGCCATTGCAGGTATAAACGGCAACGGCCAGCCCGAACTTCTGGAAGTTCTCTTTGGTCTGCGTAAGGCCGATAAGGGCAGCATCCGCCTTATGGGCAAGGATATTACCAACCTTACCCCCCAGAAGCGCAGAGATGCAGGCATGAGCTATGTTCCTGAAGACCGTATCCACGTGGGCTCCTGCGCCACCGCCAGCGTATCCGAAAACCTGCTGGTGGACCGCCGCAGCAAAGAGCCTTACAGCAAGCACGGTTTCCTTAAGGCAAAGCCCCTGTCCGATCTGAGCAAGCAGCTCATCGACCAGTACAGCATCAAGGTCAGCGGTGAAAACCACATCGTCGGCGCTCTTTCCGGCGGTCACATTCAGCGTACCATACTGGCCCGCGAGCTTTCTGCCAACCCCAAGGTACTGCTGGCAAGCGAAGTTACCATGGGTCTTGACGTTCTGAGCACCCGCTACGTCCATGAGACCATGCTGCAGCTCAGGGATCAGGGTCTCGGCATACTTCTGGTATCCAGCAACATCAACGAAATCCTTGCTCTGGCAGACAGGATTCTGGTCATTCACGACGGCGCCCTCACCGCCTCCTTTGTAAACGATGACATGGTAACCCGTGAGGAAATCGGCGAATACATGCTTGGTATTAAGTTCATGACTGAACTTACCCGCGGATCGGAGGATGACGATGCAGCGGTCTAAACAAACTCTTTTTCAGCTGTTGGTAATACTGTCCGGCCTTGTAATGGCAGTAGTAGTTATACTGCTCTGCTCCAGCGAGCCCGGCATTGCCCTTAAGTTCTTTTTCACCGGCCCCTTCTCCAGCCAGTTCTTCCTGGGCGATATGATCAATACCGCCGTGCCCCTTATTATCTGCGGCCTTGCGGCAAGCGTATCCTTTACCGCTTCCGTATGGAACCTGGGTCTTGAAGGCATGGTGTATTTCGGCATGCTCACCGGCACTATGGCCGGCGTATGGATGGAAGGATGGCCCGCAGCCATTGCAATCCCCCTGATGTTCGTTGCAGCCTTCGTAGGCGGCGCAGTACTTTCTCTGCTGTGTAACTTCTTCCGCCGCCGCTTCAACGTAGATATCATGATGAGCTCCCTCATGATTGCAAACGTGATATTCTACCTTATCATGATGCTGGTTGAAGGCCCCTTCAGGGATATGGATTCCGGTCAGGGCGTTACCACCGCCATGATTCCCGAAGCATTCCAGTTCCCCAATCTGCTGGCTGCTTCCGAGCTTAATGCAACCCTCTTCATAGCCATTGCCCTTACGGCCATAATGTACTTCTGTCTGCGCCGCACCAAGGTTGGCTATGAAATCCGCATCACCGGCGAAAACCCCTCCTTTGCAGCCTACGGCGGAATCAGCACCCTTGCAGTTGCAAGTCTTGCTATGATTCTCTCCGGCGGTCTGGGCGGCGTTGGCGGTCTCAGCTATGTACTGTGCACTTCCAACCGCGTCCGCAATCAGCTTTGCGGTATCGGCTGGAGCGGCCTTTCCATCGCAATGATCAGCCGCAACAACCCCCTGCTGGTGCTGCCCGTATCCCTGTTCTTCGCCTATCTTACCAAGGGCGCTGAATGTGCGGCCCTCTTTGCCGACATCACCCCCGACGTGGCGCAGATCATCCAGGGTGCAATACTGCTGCTGGTTACCAGCGAAAAGCTCATCTCCGCTCTTTCCGGCGGCAACAAGAAAAAGAAAAAAGCCCTTAAACCCAAGGCAGAAGAACACAAGGAGGTGACAGAGTAATGAACGAATTCGTTGGTGGCGCTCTTTATACCATCATTGCTTATGGTACTCCGCTGATTCTGTGCTCTCTGGGCGGACTTATGACCGGTATTTCCGGCCGCTTCAATCTGGGTATGGAAGGCATGATGCTTTTCTCTGCCTTCTTCTCCCTCTACTTTGCAAACCTGTTCAACAACCTCATTCTGGGTCTGGTAATCGGCGTGCTGATCACCATCCTAATCGGCCTCTTCATGGCCTTCATGAGCCTCAGGTTTGACGTTGACATTTACATCGTCGGTATGGCCATCAATACCCTTGGTACCGGCCTTACCACCTTCCTGATTTTCCTGCTCACCGGCGCTCAGGGTTCCATCATCTACCCCGACGCTCCCAGGCTGGAAAACCTCACCACCCCCGTTATCTCCAACATACCCTACCTCAACCAGGTGCTCAGCAACCATACGGTGCTTGATTATCTCACCATAGTTCTGGTAATCGTCATGTATGCCGTCATATTCAAGACCGCATACGGACGCAGGCTCAGGGCTGTTGGTATGAGCGAATGGGTAGCCTCTGCCCGCGGTATCTCCGTTGACCGTATGATCTACTCCTCCTATGCTCTCTGCGGCCTGTTCTGCGGCCTTGCAGGTGCATCCCTGTCCCTCACTCAGGGCATTTTCGTAGGCGGTTTCACCGGAATGACCAACGGCCGCGGCTGGCTGGCCATGGCCCTTGTAATAGTTGCTCAGTCTAACCCTTACATTATTCTGATCTTCTCCTGGGCTCTGGGTCTGCTTTCCGCCCTTGGCGATATTCTCCAGACCACCGGCAATTTCTCTGCCCGTGTCGTTCAGATGCTCCCCTTCCTGGGTGCCCTTGCTGCAGCGGCAATTTACTCCCTGCGCATGGCCCGCAAGGAAAAATCCACCAAGATTTAATGAATAGAGGGCTAACCCTATGACATTATTGATTCAAAACATCAGTTACCTCATAGTAAACTCCGGCACCGTACTGAAGGATGTGGATCTGCTCATTGAAAATGGCCGCATCTCCTCCTTCGGCCGCGACCTGAATGTCCCCGCCGATGCAGAAGTTGTTGACGGCAGCGGTCAGGCCATTATGCCCGGCTTTGTAAACGCCCACACCCATCTGTGGCAGATGACCATCAAGGGAAGGCGCGATGACCTTCCCCTGAGCACATGGTGTGATGAAGTTCTTACCCCCACCATCAATGCTCTCTATGCTGAAAAGGATCCCGAGGTTAAGGAGCGCCGCAGCTATCTGTGGACCGCTCTGGGCATCTGCGACATGCTGCACAGCGGCGTAACCGCCTTTGTGGATATGGACCTTAACTACCGTCAGGACGGTATGTTCAAGGCCGCAGAAGATGCCGGCATCCGCGGTTTCTTCGGCATTGAGCTTGCGGATTATTTCATGGACGGCTCCATCAACAGCGATGCTCTGGAGGTTGTAAGGCTGCTGACTGACCATCCCGGCCAGTGCGTGCTCACCCCCTCTGAGCTGAACATCTGTACCGACGATACCCTGTCCTTCGTTGCAGAGGCTGCAAAGGGTCATAACGTTCACGTTCAGATTCACGTGGACGAGACCGAAGCAGAAGCCAAGCAGGCCGTCGCTCAGCGCGGCGCTGCTGAGCTGGTATACCTCGATAAATTCGGTCTGCTGGACGGCAGCTTCTCCGCTGTACACGGCATCCACCTCTCCAAGAAGGAGATCGAGCTTGCCGCAAAGAAGGACATCACCGTTGTTTACAATCCCAAGAGCAACATGAAGCTGGGCAGCGGCGTATGTCCCGTAAGGGAGCTGCTTGACGCAGGCATCAACATCGCTCTGGCAACCGACGGTCCCGCATCCAACGACATACTGGATATGTTCGAAGAAATGCGTATGGGTGCAATGCTCCAGAAGGTATCCGCAAAGGATGCTTCCGCAGTACTTGCAAAGGATGTATTTGACATGGCCACCGCAGGCGGCGCACACATGCTCAATATTGACGCAGGCAGCCTGGAAGCCGGCCGCTATGCCGACTTTATCGTAATCCCCATGGACAAGCCCAACCTTATCAGCGACGGCAGCGACTTGATCAGTACCATCGTTTACTGCGCTCAGTCCCGCGACGTTAAGGATGTATACATCGGCGGCAAGCCCGTTGTAAAGGATTACAACATAGTAAACCTTGACGAAGCTGCCCTTACCGCAGAATTTATGGAGCATATGGCCGCTATTAAGGAGGTTATCAATGTTTAGTCTCAGCAAGCAGACCGTTGAACTTATTGAAAAAGAAATACGCCCCCGTCTGTGGGAGCTTAACTGCGAAGAACACCGCCTGGAAAGCGGCGCCTTGGTAATCGATATGGGTGTTAACGTTCCGGGCAGCTGGGAAGCAGGCAGACTGTTTACTCTGGTTACCCTTGGCGCCCAGGGCGAAGTAACCTACGGCACCATGCAGGTTGGCGACCGCGATATCCCCAGCGTAAACGTATACCTTGCCCGCCCCCACGAGGCCGCCCTTTCCTCCCAGTTCTCTGCATGGAAAGTAGCCCCCTCCGGCGAGTATAACCTGCCCGGCTTCGCTTCCGGTCCCGCCCGCGCCATATCCTACGATGACAACATTGCCAAGATGTGGCCCTATCAGGACAAGTACGAAAAGACGGTTCTGGCAGTACAGACCGCAGAGCTGCCCGGCGAAGAACTGGTTGCAGACGTCGTTGAAAAGTGCGGCGTAAAGCCCGAAAACGTATACCTGCTGGCAGCAAAGACCGGCAGCCTCGTAGGCGGCATACAGATAGCCGCCCGTATGGCAGAAGTTTCCCTGTGGGGTCTGGGCTTCTTTGGCTTCCCCCTTGAGAAGGTTCTCTCCTTCAGCGGCAGCGCTGCTATCCCTCCCGTAATCAGCGATGAGCTTATCGCTATGGACAGGGTTAACAGTTCTACCCTTTACGGCTCCGTTGCAAGGTATGTTGTGGATTGCGATGATGCAGAGATCGAGGCTGTAATTCCCCGCCTGACCTGCTCCAACACCGCACACTACGGCAAGACCTTTGCTGAGCTCTACGATGCAGCTGACAGGGATATATTCAAGATGGATCTGGATGTGCATAAGGTATCCGTAATCGAGATCACCAATCTGCGCACCGGCCGCACCTTCAAGCAGGGCAATATCTGCCCCGAAATGCTGCTTAAGAGCTATTACGAAAATACTCTTTAAAGGGTGATTTTATGACAGAACGTAAATTTGATGTTGCAGTGGTTGGCGGCGGCGTAGTAGGCGCTGCCGCTGCCTGGAAGCTCAGCAAGGCCGGAGCAAAGGTAGTTCTCATTGAAAAGGATGACCTTTGTGCCGGTGCATCCTGCACCAACCCCGGCTTCTGCGTGCTCAGCTACAGGGAAAATCCCCTTGTAATGGATATGGCGCTGCGTCAGCAGGCCCAGTGGGATGCCCTTGTAAGCGAGATAGGCGATGTGGAATACAATCCCTCCGGCGGACTTATTCCCCTCACCGATACCGCTCAGCAGGGCATACTGGAAGGCCTCTGCAAGCATGTAAAGGGTATGGGCCTGAGCGATATTCATATGATAACCGCTGAAAAGGCCAAGGAGCTGGAACCTGAGCTGGATGCCAGCAAGCTGGTTGGCGCCTGCTGGTGCCCCGGCGAAGGCCGCCTCAACCCCTTCAAGCTTAACCTGAACATGGCAGACAGGGCCGTAGCTCTGGGCACCACCGTTATGACCCATACCGCCGTTACCGGCCTCAGGATGAATAACGGTATTGTTGAGGCTGTGGAAACCACCAACGGCGACGTATACGCAGAACTGGTAATTCTCTGCGGCGGCGCATGGACAAGGGATCTTGCCGCTCTTGCCGGCCACGACCTGCCCATATTCTATGAGCGCGGCGAAGCCATGGTCAGCATGCAGGTACGTCCCACCATCAAGCGCATGATAACCGACGGCGCCCTGTTCAATCAGCCCCTTACTGCGGATCACCCCATGGTAATAGGCGCATGTCTGGGCCAGACACACAGCGGCAATATAGTAATTGCCCAGGCTACATCCCGCCCGGGCAACTATGATAAGTCCAATACTCTGGAAGGTATGAAGGGCGTAGCAAACAGGGTAATCTCCCTGTTCCCCAGCCTTAAGGATATTGATATTATCCGTATGTGGTCCGGTCTGGTATCCTACGCTGCGGATAAGGATCCCGTATTCGGCGCATTTGACAGCCCCAAGAACCTGTTTGTTGCCAACTCCTTCCACAGCGCAATCGCACTGTCCCCCTCCATAGGCGACATGATTGCGGATTACTGGAAGAACGGCACCATACCCGAAGCCGCCAAGGGATACACTCCCATGCGCTTCTGCAAGTAATTAAAGTTTAATTCTGCTGGGTACTTCTGAGGAATTTCCCCTCAGGTCTGCCCAGCAGTTTTCCGTTTTCAGCGACAAGTTCGCCCCTGAGATACACCCTGCGGACAGTGCAGCCTACAGGATAACCCTCAAAAATAGTATATCCCGCATTGCTGTGCTCTTCTTTTGCGGTTATCACTCTGGGTGCGTTGGGATCCATAAGGAGTATATCTGCATCGCTGCCCACGGCAATGGCTCCCTTTTGGGGATACAGGCCGTGTCTCTTTGCTGCTTCTGCACAAAGCCTGTCGCAAAGCTGTTCAAGGGTAATCCTGCCCTTCTGATAGCCTTCGGAAAACATAAGCGAGGGCATGCTCTCGCAGCCGCCAACGCCGGGCAGCACGTCAAAGCAGCTGTCCGCTTTCATCTTCTGCTCATGGGTATAGGGGCAATGGTCGGTTGATATCATGCCGATGTCCCCGTTTATTACATGCTGCCACAGCCTGTCGCAGTCGCTGCTCTTTCTGAGAGGAGGAGTCATTATGTACTTCTGGGGTTCGCTGCCCTCATAGCAGCTATCCGTAAGCAGCAGATAGTGGGGACAGGTTTCCGCATATACCTTTACGCCTCGCCTGCGTGCCTGGGCAATAAGGTCGGCTCCGTCTCCGGAGGATACATGGGCAATTATCAGCTGAACGCCGGTCTTTTCCGCTATCTCAATCAGTTCCTTTACAGCGGCCGCTTCTGCTGCGGCAGGGCGGCTTTCGCCATGGCGCCCGGCACCCACTCTGCCCTCAGCGATAAAGTCCTGCTTTATCCGGGCAATCATATCGTCATCCTCGCAATGGGCAAGAATGGACAGCCCCAGCTTTGCAGCGTTTGAGAACAGCCTTTCCATATCCTCAGCGGGGAATTTGTCCGCCCCATAGGTGGTGTATATCTTGAGTACACTTATACCCTCGGCAGCAATATCCTCAAGCCTGTCAATATCCTGATAAAACGCGCCGGTAACCTCCATGTGGAGAGCATAATCGGCATAGGTATTGCCATCCGCCTGAACCCTTCTTGCGTTTACGCCGTCTGCCCAGCTTTTTTCGGGCAGAGGGCCTGCAAAGTCAACGAAGGTGGTTATACCGCCGCATATTGCTGCAGCAGAGCCCGCCCCAAAGTCATCGGCATTGAAGCCGCCGTCAGGAGTGGGGATCTGAAAATGCACATGGGAATCAATGGCTCCGGGCAGGGCGATAAGCCCGCTTGCGTCAAAGCAATCGCACCCCTCTGCGGATATTCCTTTTTCTATGCGGCTTATTTTACCATCCGCCACGAGGATATCGGCATCCATAACTCCATGGGGAGTAACCGCTGTAACGTTTTGAATCAGTACAGATTTTTTATGCATTTTTATCACCCTCCTTACCGCTCCATTATACGACATAATCCCACCGTGAAGCCACAGAATTCTAACTTGCACAAATGTGTATTTTATCATATGGAGCAAGTATTTGTTGCGTATTGATTGATTTAAACCCTGTCAATTCTATATAATTTAAGTGGGATGGTATCCTATTTATTCTTACACACTTACATACATCAACCCCGCTAAAATTCTATCCGAAAGGAATACTGCCATGCCGTTGTACGGTAAAAAACAATTTCATGAGATCAACCGTTCTGCCCCCCGCGTAGACGGAGTGGACAAGGTAACCGGAAGAGCTACCTATGCCGCTGACCTTGCTTTCCCCGGTATGGTTTACGGCGCTATGCTCAGGCTCAACAAAGTGCCCAGTGCCAAGATAACCTCAATCGACGCTTCCGAGGCTCTGGCTATCCCCGGAGTTCTCGCCGTTGTTACGCCCTGGGATCTTCCCAAATGCAGAAGCTGGTCCAACTATATGTACCTCACCGACCGCGTTCGCTACGTTGGCGATGTTGTTGCGCTTATAGCCGCCGAAACCCGGGAACTTTGTGAAGAAGCAAAGAAGCACATCAAGGTGGAGTATGAAGAGCTTCCCGCCGTATTTGATGTTCTCGAAGCCATGAAGGACGGCGCTCCTCAGCTTCACGAGGAGTATCCCAACAACATCTTCACCCCTTCCCGCTATACCCTTGAAAAGGGCGACGCTGAAAAAGCATTTGCAGAGGCAGCAATAGTTCTGGAAAGAGAATATACCACCCAGTATGCAGAGCACGCCTACATCGAGCCCGAAGCGGTTGTAGCCGTTGAAGAGCCCACCGCAGGCGAAATGACCGTTCACGCCTCTGCTCAGAACCCCTTCTTTACCCGTCACTACGTTGCGGATATCCTCGGCATGCCCATGAACAGGGTACGCGTCATTCAGGAAACCGTTGGCGGAACCTTTGGCGGCAAGGAAGAAGGTCTCGGTCTTATCGCAGGCCGCAGCGCATATCTGTGCAAGCTTCTCCACCGCCCCGTAAAGATGGTCTTCACCCGTGAAGAGTCCATCATCGAAAGCAGCAAGCGTCATCCCTTCATCCTGCGCTATAAGGCCGGTCTTGATAAGGAAGGCCGCATAATCGCATGGAAGGCTGAACAGATAGACAACTCCGGCGCATACAACAACCAGACCCAGTTTATGAACTGCCGCGCAACCATTCACTGCGCCGGCGCATACAACATTCCCAATATCTCCGGTGTTACCTACGGCGTATTCACCAACAACATCCACAGCGGCGCATTCCGCGGCTACTCCAGCCCCGAGCTGCTGTTTGCTCAGGAACAGTTCGTGGAAGAACTGGCCGAAGCAGCAGGCATGACCGCTCTGGAATTCCGCAAGCTCAACTGCCTGAGGGATGGCGCCACCGTTGCTGTAGGCACTGAAGTGGACAACGTGATCCTTCCCGAAATGATTGACTATACTGCAGAGCAGACCGATTATCAGGCAAAGCAGGATAAGTACAGGAACCAGACCGGCCGCTTCCGCAAGGGTATCGGCATGGCCATCTCCCACCGCGGCTGCGGCTACGGCGCAGAAACTCCCGACGCTGCCGGCTGCTTCCTCATCATAAACGAAGACGGCTCCGTAATGCTGCACTCCGGCATGGCGGAAAACGGTCAGGGACTTAAAACCGCATTTTCCCAGATAGCCGCTGAGGCTCTGGGCGTTTCCCTTGACAGCATTCACTTCTACGGCACAGACACCCACTCCATCGCAGACTGCGGCATGACCGTTGCTTCCCGCGGTACCGTAATGGGCTCTCAGCCCGTACGCAAGGCCGGCGAAAAGCTCAACGGCATCCTCAGAAACAACGTCATCGAGCTGGGCTTCTTTGCCGCAGGTAAGGGCGGCTGCGATAAGGACAGAACTGCGGACGATATCATTCTCCGCGACAGCATGTTCTATGATCCTAACTACCCCGATTATAAGCTTCCTCTCTCACAGGCAGCAGGCGCCATTTTCTGGACCGGCCAGTGCCTCTCCGCCTACGAATGGTTCTCTCCCCCTGCCTACGATCTGAATCACCACACCATGCAGGGCAAGGCATTCCCCAACTACTCCTATGCCTGCGTAGTTGCAGAAGTAGAAGTAGACACCGCCACCGGCGAAGTTGTGGTTGAAAAGGTAACCAGCAGCCATGACGTGGGCACCGCCATAAACCCCGCCCTCATTACCGGTCAGGTATACGGCGGCATCGTAATGGGTCAGGGCTACGGCACAATGGAAGAAGTTGAAACCCGCAAGGGTCAGCTCCTCAGCCATAATCTTGATGAATACCTCATCCCCACCGCAATGGACATGCCTGAAATGCAGGTGAACATCTTCGAGTGTGACGATCCCAACGGCACCTACGGCGCAAAGAGCGTTGGCGAGCCTGCCACTGAGGCAGTTGCCGCTGCAGTTGCGAACGCCGTTGCAAACGCAACCGGCAGACGCATCCGCAACAACCCTGCCACCCTTGAAAACGTGCGCCTTGGCAAGAAGCTGAGATAGGAGGGCAATATGAGAGAATTTTCTTACGTAAGACCTAAAACTCTTGATGAGGCCCTGGAGCTTATGCAGCTTCACGCAGGCCGTATCCGCCCCTACGCAGGCGGCACCGATATCATGGTGCACCTGAGAAGCGGCAGCTCAAGATTTGACAACCTTGACTATATGATGGACCTTGGCGACCTGCAGGAGCTTAAGAGCGTTACCTGCGAAAACGGCACCGTTACCGTGGGCGCAATGGTTTCCCATGAATGCGTATCCCATCACCCCATCGTGCTGGAGCATGCTCCCATGCTGGCCCAGGCCTGCCACACTGTAGGCGCAACCCAGATCCGCAATGCCGGTACCATCGGCGGCAACGTATGCAATGCTTCCATCGCGGCAGACAGCCTTTCTCCCCTTGCTGCCATGGATGCTGTATGCAACCTGCAGAGCAAGACCGCAAGCCGAAGCATTCCCCTCGCCCAGTTCATCACCGGCTCCGAGAAAACCTGCATCCAGCCGGATGAGATCCTGGTAAGCCTCAGCTTCCCCTCCTTCAAGGAGTGGAACACCGCCTTCTTTAAGCTGGGCCGCAGGCGCGCGCTGGCTATTTCCAGAATAACCGCCTCCACCGCACTCCACTTTGTGGATGGCAAGATCACAGAGGCACGCATCGCCCCCGGCTGCGTATTCGTATCCCCCAGGCGCTGCACAGCGGCTGAAGATATGCTCAAGGATAAGGAACCCTCCCTCGCCCTGTTCAATGCAATAGGCGAAGAGGTAGCAAACGAAATGGTAGCTGTAACCGGCGTACGCTGGAGTACAGAGTACAAGCAGCCTGTTCTTGCAAGCGTTGTAAGCAGCGCTCTCTGCATGGCAGCAGGCATATCTATGGAGGAAGAATAAATGCCCACACTCAATTTTACCCTTAACGACAAGCCCGTCTCCGTTGAAGTAAGCGCAAACGCAAGGCTGCTGGACGTTATCAGAGATCAGCTGGGCCTTACCGGCACCAAAGAGGGCTGCGGCGTTGGCGAATGCGGCGCATGCACCGTTATCGTGGACGACGATGCAGTGGATTCCTGCCTCACCCTGGCCATGAGCGTAGAAGGTAAGAACGTCCTCACCGTTGAAGGCCTTGCAAAGGATGGAAGACTCAGCAGGCTTCAGCAGGCAGTGCTGGATCACCATGCTCTCCAGTGCGGCTATTGCACTCCCGGCTTCCTTATGAGCGCAACCGCTCTGCTCAACAAAAATCCCCACCCCACCCGTGAGGAAATAAAAGTAGCCATCGCCGGCAACCTTTGCCGCTGCACCGGCTATGAGCAGCTCATCCAGGCCATTCTGGATGCGTCACAGGACGAATAAAAACATATTCAATTAATGCAACCGCATTTATATGTGCGGTTGCATTAAACGTATCTGGATAATTTATAAAAAAGTATTGGAGGTACTTATTTTGGCGCAGCTTTATACTGTAGCATTGTTCAAGCCTCTCGGCATGACAATCAAGGGCGCAGCAGCATGCTATGTGTTTGCCCTGGCCTACATCGTCATACTGGTAGTGCTTGGTATCTGGTGGAACCGCAATCAATATTCCGCTGTTGTTGACGAAGGCTGGAGCAGCCGTGTTATCGCCCGAATTGCAATATTCACTGCCCTTTCTGCGGCAGGTGGTCTTATCACCCTTCCCGGCGCAACCAGCATCCGTTTTGACTCTCTGGCCGGCTATTTCGGCACGCTGATGTTCGGCTGGCAGATAGGCGCCATAGTAGCCGCCTTCGGTGCATTCTTCTCCGAGCTTATGTCCGGCTTCTCCGGCTGGGCTCCCCTTGCGCCCTATTATATGATAACCATGGCCTTTGCAGTTACCTGCTTTGGCGCAGCCACCAAGAAGTGGGGCCGCACCGCCGGCATCATCTGCGGTACCCTGGCAAACACCATGTGCGTTGTTCCCTGGCCTCTCATGATGGGCTGGGGCATGCTGGCCACCACCTTTGTTCAGCAGGTTGTAGGTTCCTACGCAAACTGCCTGCTGGCAGCCATTGCTTTCTCCATGATCTCCGCCGCTCAGCAGCGCCGTCGCTACGAAGAGCCCGTTGATGAAGAAGAGCTCAGAATAGTTAACGCCATGCTGGAAGAGGATGCACGTCTGCATCCCGGCAAGGCCAATAAGTACGAGGAAGCCGGCAAGACCGGCGGCAAGGGCAAGAAGGGCTCCATCATGCTGTTCCTGGGCATTTCCCTCGTAATCCTTCAGGTAATCATGCTGTTCAATATCAAGGTCCGCACCAAGAAGTTCCCCGATCTCAGCGTACAGAATCTGGAGGATTTCATCAACTTCGTAAATATTATGTGGATAGGCGTTCTCGGCATTATCTTTGCCATTGCCGGCGCAGTAAAGCGCATTAAGAGCAGCCGCGAAAGTGCAAAGGAGGTTCAGTAAGTGAGCGATCCCATCATCAAAGTCCAAGACGTTAATTTCGTTTACGAAGGAAGCAAAAGGCGCGCCATCGCAGACATTAATCTTACCGTAAACAAGGGTGAATTTCTGGTAATCACCGGCCCCACCGGCGCCGGCAAATCCACCCTGTGCCAGTGCCTCAACGGCATAATCCCCAACTTTACCAAGGGCGTTATGAACGGTAAAGTAGAAATTTGCGGCATGAACACCCGCGAGCATCCCGTATACGAACTGGCCCCCCATGTGGGTCTGGTATTTCAGGATGCAGACTCCCAGCTGTTCGGCATGACGGTTGAAGAAGATATCGTTTTCGGCCCCAGCAATATGGGTCACAATTACGAAGAATGCATGCGCCGCATTGAAAAGGCCCTCAAGGATCTTCGCATCGAGCAGCTCAGAGACCGCAAGCCTCAGGAGCTTTCCGGCGGTCAGAAGCAATCCGTTGCAGTTGCCGGCGTATATGCCATGCTTCCCGATGTAATTATCTTCGACGAGCCCACCAGCATGCTGGACCCCTGGGGCAAGCGCAACGTATTCTCCATAATCAAGGATATCAACAAGCTCTACGGCATCACCATTGTGCTGGTTGAGCATGAAATGAACCATATAGCAGCCTTCGCAGACAGGGTTGCCGTAATGGATAAAGGCAGAATAGTTCTTCAGGGTACCACCGAAGAGGTATTTGCACAGACCGAAAGGCTTGCCGAGCTGGGCATGAACGTTCCCCACTCCATCGCGCTGGGCCGCAAGCTGGTTGCAGACGGCGTTCTTCCCTCCGTTCCCATGAGCGCAGATGCCATGATTGATGCCCTCAAGGATGTGGAAGTAAAGGGCGCTGCCCAGAAGGAAGCCACAAAGGCCGCTCCCGTTTCCGCAGACCCCATTATCAATGCACAGAATCTGGTATTCAGCTATCTTGGCGACACCCGCCAGCTGGATGACGTATCCGTCTCCTTCGACAAGGGCGATTTCGTTGCAGTTATCGGCCAGAACGGCGCAGGCAAGACCACCCTTATGCGCAGCATAATCGGTCTGCTCAAGCCCCAGGCCGGCGTAATAACCGTAAACGGCGAAAACATTTCCGCAAAGACCGTTGCAGAGCTGTCTGCTTCCGTGGGCTATGTATTCCAGAACCCCGATGAACAGATATTCACCGACAGCGTGCTTGATGAGCTGAAGTTCGGTCCCGAAAATCTTGGCCGCGACGCTTCTTCCAGCGAAGCGCTGATAGAAGAAATTCTCGCTGAGGTTGGCCTTAACCACCACCGCAATACCTGGCCCAAGTACCTGAGCAAGGGTGAGCGTCAGAGGCTTACCATGGGCGCAATTATCGCCATGGATCCCGACGTAATCATCGTTGACGAGCCCACCACCGGTCAGGACTGGCGGGAGACCCTGTGGATAATGGAGCTGCTCAAGAAGATGAATGAGCGCGGCAAGACCATACTCATCATCACCCACAACATGGAGATAGTAAACCGCTACTGCAAGCGCGTGCTTGTAATGCAGGGCGGCCACATTCTCCTGGATGGCACCCCCGAGGAAGTATTCACCCATTCCGAGCTGCTGAGCGAAGCAAGGGTAGAGCCCACCGACATTATGAAGATCGCTCAGGCGCTCCCCTATATGCCGGATAACATCCTCTCTGTGGATGATTTCTACAAACTCTTCACCGAAATCAGAAAGGAGGCCTAATCATGCTTATAGATTATCGCAAGCTTGATACCTGGGTACACGCACTCAACCCCAAATTCAGCATGCTGTGCGTGCTGCTGGTCATAATCGCCTCCATAGTTTGGACCAACGTTATTCATCTGGCCCTACTTACCCTCGCCCTTTACCTGATCGGCGTAAGCTGCAAGGTGCCCTGGAAGCAGATTTCCTGGTTCCTGAAGTTTGCTCTGCTTGCCTCTTTGCTGATTCTGGTAATTCAGGCATTCACCATTGATCCCTCTCTGATTAAGAACGAAGCCATCAGCAAGGTAGTTCTCTTCCACGTTCTGCCCAACGGCAAGGGCGCTGTGAAGCTGGCCGGTGTGCTGTACGGCATAGCTGCAAGCCTTAAGATTTACATGGTAGTATTTGCCATATGTATCCTGGGCTTCACCGTTCCCCCCACAGAGTTCATTCAGATGCTGGGCAAGCTGCCCTTCGCATCCAAGCAGATAAGCTTCATCTTCTCCACCGCATGGCGCTTTATCCCCATCATTCAGGGTCAGGCAATCAACCTTATGAACGCCCAGAAGACCCGCGGTATGGACATGGACAAGGGCAAGCTGATGGAAAAGCTCAAAAAGATGATGAGCATCGTTACCCCCCTGCTTTCCAATGCAATCGAAGTTGGTTCCGACATCGCCCTTACCATGGAAGCCCGCGGATTCGGCTCTGGCAAGAAGGGCAGCTTTGTCCGTCCCAACACCATGACTGCAAAGGACCGTATCGCCTGCGTAGTAGTTGTTCTGCTTATCGCAGCCATGATCTACGGCACCACTTTTGGCTTCGGGGTGATGTAATTTGGCACGCATATTCGTAATGGGCGCGGCGGCTATGGATACCATAGTCAAGGTAGAGGAATTTCCCGGCCTTGATTCCATCGCTGCCCCCCTTGAAGTATTACGCACCCCCGGCGGCAGCACCGCAAACGTTGCTGTAGGCCTTTCCCGTTTAGGAAACAGCTGCGAATTTCTGGGCTGCTGCGGCGAGGATACCGACGGCAAGCTGCTTAAGGATTCCTTCATTGAAGAAGGCGTCGGCATAGCCGGCCTGCTGTCACAGCCCGACTGGCGTACTCCCGGTGCATTCATCGCGGTTAATCCCGCAGGCGAGCGCATAATGTACTCTTTGGGCGGCGATGCGCTGTACACCGAGCCTTCCCAGCTCAACGGTTCCGACCTTGCCTCCGCCGATGCCATGTATATCGGCGAGGCATTTTCAGAGGTTGCCGCTGAAGCAGCCGCAAGAATTCACTCCGCAGGCGGCAAGGTCTTTTTCGGACCCGGCGGAGTAATGTGTTCCTTTGGCCTTGAGGAGCTTGCTCCCATTATTGCTTGCTGCGATGTGCTGTTTTTAAGCCGCAGCGAGCTGGCTCAGCTTACAGAGGGCGATATTGACAGCGGCGCAGAAAAACTCCTCTCCATGGGCGCAAAGTCTCTGGTTGTCACCGACGGCAGCAAGGGCGCCCACCACTTTACCTCTGAGGAGCATATTTCCGTTTCCGCCCTTAAGGTAACCCCTGTTGATACCACAGGCGCCGGCGATGCATTTACCGCCGCATTTATCCACTCCACCCTCAGCGGAATGGCTCCGGAAGCCGCTCTGCAATTTGCCTGCAAGGCAGCTGCCTATGCCATTACAAAAACAGGCGGCCGCTGCTCCCCCACAATAGACCAAATTAACGATTGGAGGATTTAATTAATGAACACCCAGCTTTTCGAAGAAGCCGTATCCCTGTGCCGCGCTCTTATCGCTGCTCCCAGCGATTCCGGTCATGAAGATGGCGTAGTTAATGCCCTTTCCGAGTATTTCCGCAGCAACGGTATTGAAGATATCGTAGTTGACCGCTTCGGCAACTTTATCGCCACCATCCACGGCAATAAACCCGGCAAGACCGTTCTCTTTGACGGCCATATGGATACCGTTCCCGTAACCGATGCTGATCAGTGGATTCATCCTCCCTATGCAGGCGAAATTGAAGACGGCAAGCTGTACGGCCGCGGCACCTCTGATATGAAGTGCGCTCTGGGTTGTATGGCAGTTGCTTCCGTGGAATATTTCCGCGCAACCAAGGGCAACTTTGCCGGCAACATCGCCGTAGCAGGCGTAGTTCATGAAGAGTGCTTCGAAGGCGTAGCAGCCCGCGAAATCAGCGCCCGTGTACATCCCGATCTGGTAGTTATCGGCGAAGCTTCCGAGTGCAACCTGAAGATCGGTCAGCGCGGCCGCGGCGAAATCGTCGTAGAAACCTTCGGAAAGAGCGCCCATTCCGCCAACCCCGATCAGGGCATTAATGCCGTATACAACATGTGCAAGCTGATTGAGATGATCAAGGAAATCGTTCCTCCCATGTCCGATGTACTGGGCCCCGGCATCCTTGAACTTACCGATATCAAGTCCACTCCCTATCCCGGAGCTTCCGTTGTTCCTTCCCATTGCCGCGCCACCTATGACAGGCGTCTGCTGGTGGGCGAAACCAAGGAAAGCGTTCTCGCTCCCATTCAGGAAGTTATCGACAAGGCTACCGCCACCATCCCCGGCTTCAGCGCAAAGGTATCCCTTGCTACCGATACCCAGGAGTGCTTCACCGGCAACTGGATCGAAGGCGAAAGATTCTTCCCCGGCTGGGCATTTGACGAAAACTCCGATTTCGTTCAGCTGGTACTTGCCGGCCTTAAGGACGGCGGCGTAGAGCCCCAGATCACCCACTATAACTTCTGCACCAACGGCAGCCACTATGCAGGCGAGGCCGGCATCCCCACCATCGGTTTTGGTCCCTCCACCGAGAAGCTGGCTCATACCAGAAATGAGTACATCGAGTTGTCTCAGATGCAGGCCGTTCTCTCCGGTTACCTCGGCATGCTTGGCCGCGTTTGCCCCCAGGACTAAATAAAAATCCAAATCCCCTTACAGGAGATTAATTTATGCAGGAATTCCACATCACGGTAAATGGTATGGAACATACCATATGTGCCGAACCCAATACAATACTGCTTAACGTCCTCAGGAATGACCTGGGACTTACCGGCGCAAAGTGCGGCTGCGGCACCGGCGACTGTGGTGCCTGCACCGTTGTCATGGACGGCGAAGCTGTACGCAGCTGCGTTGTTCCCATGCGCAATGCCGAAGGCAAGAGCATCCTCACCATTGAGGGCCTTGCAGACGGCCCCAGGCTGCACCCCCTGCAGCAGGCCTTCGTGGAAGCAGGCGCTATCCAGTGCGGCTTCTGCACCCCCGGCATGATACTTGCCGCCAAGGCACTGCTTGACAAAAATCCCTCCCCCACTGAGGAAGATATCCGTCAGGCCATCGCTCCCAACCTTTGCCGCTGCACCGGCTATGCAAGGATAGTTGCGGCTGTTCAGCTGGCTGCAGAAAGAATGGAGGCAGCAAAATGATACAGAAGCCCGTAAACGGAATAGTCGGCGTTCCCCATCCCATTGAGGATGCGGCCCTCAAGGCCACCGGCCAGCTTCGCTATGTGGATGATATCACTCTGCCCGGCATGCTCCATGCAAAGGTGCTGTTCAGCCCCCATCCCCATGCAAAAATAACCCGCCTTGATGCATCCAAGGCACTGGCCATGCCCGGCGTACGCGGCGTTGTAAGTTACCTTAACACCCCCGACGTATGCTTCAACAGCAGCGGCGAAACCCTGAACGTTTTCAAGACCGAGCGCGTATTTGACAACATCGTCCGCTACGTGGGCGACAGGGTTGCTGCAGTTGCCGCAGACACACCCGAAATCGCCGCAAAGGCTCTTCGCCTTATAGAGGTAGACTATGAGCCTCTGCCTGCAAACTTTGACCCTGAAAAGGGCGCCGCAGATGACGCATACGTCATTCTGGACAGAGGCGGTCTGCAGAAGGGCAATATTATGGAAACCGTATGCCAGCAGTGCGGCGACGTGGATAAAGCCATGGAGGAAGCCCCCCATGTATTTACCGACACATTCTCTGTACCCCCCATTCATCACGGCGCAATAGAGC
>JAZNUG010000149.1:0-2122 GCA_045592165.1 Clostridia bacterium
GAGGAGGAGCGATGGAGTAAGCGAGAAGGCATATCCCTTGTGGATATGGCTGCGAGCAAGCGGAATCCGCGACGACGAGGATTGCCACACCAGTCCGCGGACTGGCTCGCAATGACAATATTTGGGCTGGGTCTAAAAACCCCGCGAAAAACCCAAAGCGCAGGCGACGATTTTTCGCGGGGAGAAGGAGCAAGCGGAGTACGCGACGGCGACGCTCCGCTGGGCTACTTTCTTTAAAAGAAAGTAGCAAAGAATGTTCTTTGAGCGGCCAAAGAACCAAAGGCCGAAAAGTCCACGCAAGCAGCTGCATGCCTTTTAGCTTGTGCGGCAATCTTCTCAGGCGAAAGATGGTAATCCTTCTGAGTACCACGCCAGCCAGGCGGCGGCCCTGCGCCGCCATTCAGTACGGAGAATACTCCTGCCCCATCCCACGCAGGGCATTCGGATTCTTTTCAAGGGGCTGCATCTTTTTCACACAAAAAAGCGAAACAGGATTTTATTTCTCCCATTTCGCTTTTCTTTTTCTTTTCAGGCTTTATTCCGGCTCCGGCGGCGTGTACGGCGGAACGGATGAAAACCGGAGGTTTTCTTTCCCTGCATGATTTGCCGCTCGGTAAATCCCGCAGGATTTATAGGCAAATCATGTAAAAACCCCCGTAAGGGATGAAATCGCCCGCTGCCCTTAAGGCAATGGGCGCGGTTCGCTCAAAATCCAATAGATTTTGTGCTAAACACCCTAACTTTTCGCTTCGAATCGATTTCCGCACTTGGAGCAGGTGACCCTTATGCGGCCCTTGCCCTTTGGCACCCTCAGCTTCTGCATGCACTGGGGGCAGGCCAGGTATTTGTAGTTTTTCTTCTCCTGGCGGAGATTTACGTAGTTTTTGCGGCGCAGGGACAGGTTCTGTTTCCAGCTTCTCAGCTTGCGCTCCAGCGTGAGGTAGCGGGCCAGTTCCTGCTGGCGTGCGGCAAAGTTGCGGCTGAAGGTGCGGAAGGCTGCAAAGCCCATCAGCGCCAGAGTTACTCCCCTCAGGGCATAGTATACCCCTGCTGCGGCCCTGCCGAAAAACCAGGACAGCACGGATACCGCAAGGGCGGCGATGAAAAGTGTACGGCTGAATTGATCAAATCCGTATCTTCCCTGAAGCCATCTGTTCATATATAGCGCACCTCTGTCTTTTTTGCTTATTCCTTAATGAGTATCATAGCGGTTTCGGCGGGGAGGATAAGGGTGCCGGTCATGTCCATATAAACGCTGCCGGTGAGCACATCCTTATAACTGCCGGAAAGATCCGCCGGCATATCCCCTGCAAAGTCATCCTTATTCAGCACGACACGGGTCTTTTTGCCTCTGTTTACTATGGTTATAACCCCCTTGCGGCAAAGGACGAATACGTCCCCCCTGCCCCACATGGCGCAGCCGTGGGAGGTAAGTCCTTCCTCCCTGCGGCGCAGCTGGCCCAGGGTCTGGAAATACTTAACAAGCTCCCCGTCCTCATTGCCCCAGGGGTAAGTGCCCCTGTTGAAGGGGTCTGCCATGCCCTCAAGGCCGGCCTCATCGCCGTAATACAGGCAGGGCACGCCGGGCAGGGTATACTGCACACCCGCCGCCATCATAAGGCGATTGCGGGCATACTCCATCTCTTCAGGGGTGAAGGATACCTCCGCCTGCTGTTCCCGGGGCATTTCCCCTCTGCGGGGAGCCCCTGCAAGAGCGGTAACCGGGCGCACCTCGTCATGGCTGCCCATAAGGTTAAGATGGGCATAGTAGAAGGGCTCGGGATAGTTTTCCATAAGGCACAGCAGCCAGTGAGCCAATGCGCCCGCATCCATCCGCTCCAGGAAAAAGTCTATCATGGCTCCCCTGAAGGTATAGCCCATTACGCAATCCAGCTCATGTCCGTCCACATACTTGCGGCGGTGGCCGTAGGCCTGCTTGTTGGGTGCCTCTTCCCCTACCTCGCCCAGCAGCACGCCGTCCGGGTCATTGGCTTTCACCCGTGTGCGGATGAACTGTATGAATTCATCCGGCAGCTCGTCTGCCACGTCCAGCCGCCATGAGGTTACGCCGCTCCGGGCGTATCTGTCCAGCACCTTGCCCACAAAGTCCATGTAGGAAGGG
>JAZNUG010000150.1:0-12896 GCA_045592165.1 Clostridia bacterium
TTGGATTTTTTGAACAAGATATACAAAAACAAACCGTCCAAATCTTTCGATTTGAACGGTTTTTGCTGGTACCGGCGATCGGATTCGAACCAATGACACTCCGGGTATGAACCGAATGCTCTAGCCAACTGAGCTACGCCGCCATAAATGGTTGCGGGGGAGGGACTTGAACCCCCGACCTCCGGGTTATGAGCCCGACGAGCTACCGACTGCTCTACCCCGCGCCGTCAACGCAAGAGATATGTTACCACACACATTCACCTGCGTCAAGTGTTATTTTAAAAATTTTATGCCCAGGCAAAATTTTCTTTTCCGGCGCCCAGTTCAAAGTGCAGCTTTACTATGCCAAGGTCAATATTGGCGCAGGGGCCTACCCCTGCCCTTGCGTATACCGCACTGCTGCCCACCAGCTCAAAGGTGAAGGCCTGCTGGTTTATGGCAGTGGGCGCAAGGAGGGCACATTCCACTCCCGCCCTGAACCATTCAGGCATATCTCCCTCCGCCTTGCATACAGCATTGAAGGACTTTGACCTGCTCTGCACGCCGTTGGTTTTTCCCTTGCCTATGGCAATCACGCAGACCAGCTTCTGACCTTTTTCCACCTTTGCCCTGCACTTGCGGCGGCTGAATGTGCCCGCCACCCAGCAGGTATTAAGGCCCAGGCTCTGGGCAAGCAGTACTATCCGCTCACCGTAATAGCCGCAGAGTTCATCCAGCTTCGGCCCCTTTGGCCCCACAAGGGCAATATAGTTTTTCACGCCGCTAAACATGCCGTAATGGGCAAGAAAGCCCTTGAAGGCATCCGGTTCCTCTGTGATAAGCTGCATGGAAAGGCCGCTTATCCCGTTGCAGCGGGCAATTTCCTCATTAAGGGCGGCGACTATGGCCTCAGGTATGGGCTCGGCAAGATAGCTGCGGACAGAGTGACGGTCCCGTATGGCCTGCATATAGTCAAAATTCATGGTATCCTCCGTAGGGACAGGCCGCAGACAATGCACCTGCGGCCCGTTTGTCTTATATTACATTATATTGTACCCTGTACCGCCGTCAATATCTATTCCCCGACGTACAGCTTTTCCCCGTCATAATCCACGGTAAATACAGTATCCGGTGCAGGATCCTTCTCTATTATGCGGCGGGCAAGGAGGGTTTCCAGCTTGCTTGACAGCAGCCTCTTCAGCGGCCTTGCGCCGTACTGAGGATCATACCCCGCCTCGGCAATGTAAACCTTTGCCGCATCCGTAAGGGTTACATCCAGCCGGCGGTCATTAAGCCGCCTGCGGATATCCTCAAGGAGCAGCTCTGTGATGGAGAATATCTCTTCCTGGGTAAGCGGCTTATAAAATACCGTATCGTCTATGCGGTTGAGGAACTCGGGACGGAAGTTCTGCTTCAGCAGCCTTTCCACCTGCGCCCTCGCTTCCTCCGTAATGCGTCCCTCCTCAATACCCTCAAGGATAAAGGCTGAGCCAAGGTTGCTGGTCATGACAATCACGGTGTTCTTGAAGTCCACCGTGCGGCCCTGGGAATCGGTGATACGGCCGTCATCCAGCACCTGCAGCAGTACGTTGAATACATCGGGATGTGCCTTCTCAATTTCATCAAACAGCACAACGCAGTATGGCCTGCGGCGAACCGCCTCGGTAAGCTGGCCGCCCTCATCATAGCCCACATAGCCCGGAGGTGCGCCGATAAGGCGGGATACGGAATGTTTCTCCATGTATTCGCTCATATCGATGCGTACCATGTTGCCCTCATCGTCAAAGAGGGCTTCCGCAAGGGCCTTTGCAAGCTCAGTCTTGCCCACGCCCGTTGGGCCAAGGAACAGGAATGAGCCAATGGGCTTATCCGGGTCCTTAAGGCCGGCGCGGGTGCGGAGTATGGCATCGCATACTGTCTGCACGGCTTCATCCTGACCTATCACCCTGCGATGCAGTATGCTGTCAAGATGCAGCAGCTTCTCCCTCTCCCCTTCCATCAGCTTGCTGACGGGGATACCGGTCCAGCGACCCACAATGCGGGCTATTTCTTCCTCGGTAATGCGGTCACGAAGCAGACCGGATGCCTTGCCCTTTTCCATATCCGCTTCCGCCTGCTCCAATTCCTCCCGAAGCTTTGGCAGCGTGCCGTACTTTATTTCGGCGGCCTTGTTCAGGTTGTAATTGCGCTCCGCCTGCTGCATATCCGCATTCAGCTGCTCAATCTCCGTGCGCAGGGTCTGTACCTTCTTGATGGCATCCTTTTCATTTTCCCACTTGGCCTTAAGGCCGGCAAAATCCTCCCGCTCGGAGGCCAGCTGACGGCGGATATCCTCAAGATGCTGCACTGACAGTTTGTCGCTTTCCTTGGTAAGGGCGGCTTCTTCTATCTCCAGCTGCATTATGCGGCGGCGCTTTTCGTCCAGCTCGGTGGGCATGCTGTCCATCTCGGTACGTACCAACGCACAGGCTTCATCCACAAGGTCAATGGCCTTATCCGGCAAAAATCTGTCGCTGATGTAGCGATGGGAAAGGGTTGCTGCGGCAATAAGTGCATTGTCGTTTATCTTCACGCCGTGGAATACCTCATATCTCTCCTTAAGGCCGCGGAGTATGCTGATGGTATCCTCAACGGTGGGCTCATCCACCATTACAGGCTGAAAACGTCTGGAAAGGGCGGCATCCTTTTCGATGTACTTGCGGTATTCGTCAAGGGTGGTGGCGCCGATGCAGTGGAGCTCGCCCCTTGCCAGCATGGGCTTGAGCAGATTGCCCGCATCCATGCTGCCTTCGGTACGGCCTGCGCCTACGATGTTGTGAAGCTCGTCAATGAAGAGGATTATCCCTCCCTCGCTGCGCTTCACTTCATTCAGCACGGCCTTGAGTCTCTCTTCGAATTCGCCCCTGAACTTAGCTCCGGCAATAAGCGCGCCCATATCAAGGGAGAATATTCTGCGCTCCTTAAGGTTTGCAGGCACGTCGCCGCTGACTATGCGCTGGGCCAGGCCCTCGGCTATGGCGGTCTTTCCCACGCCGGGCTCGCCTATGAGCACAGGATTGTTCTTGCTCTTGCGGGAAAGTATGCGGATAACATTGCGTACTTCCTCATCCCGGCCGATTACCGGGTCCAGCTTTTGCCGCCTTGCAAGCTCAACCAGATCCTGCGCATATTTGCCAAGGGCATCGTATGTGCCCTCGGGGCTGTCGGTTGTCACCCTTGCGCCGCCCCTCACCTCATTGAGGGCCTTCAGGAATTCATCCCGGTTTATGCCGAAGCTGCGGAAAAGCTCCTTCATGGCAGCATTGGGCGCCTCCAGCATACCAAGGAAAAGATGCTCAACAGAGATGTACTCATCCTTCATATGTTCCGCCTGCTGTTCTGCGGAATTAAGGGCGCGGTCCAGCTCGGAGGTGATGTATACTCTGTCCATCTCCCTGCCGCCGCTCATTCTGGGCAGACGGTTTATCTCCTTTTCAAGGGCGGCGGAAAAAGCCTCCCTGTCCTTGCCCATGCGGGTGATCAGCTGACCTATCAGTTCCTGATCCATCAGCGCGGCCATAAGATGCTGCTGGTCCACCTGAGAGCTGCCCTTCTTTGCGGCGATGCTCTGGGCCTCCTGTACAGCGGCAACGGATTTCTGAGTAAGCTTGTTTATATTCATTATGTCTTTTCCTCCTTCTTTGAGGTAATGGTCACGGTTAGTATTGGCAGATCAGGATAATCCCATTTTATTCTTATCCCGCCCACCGTCCTTTTTCATGCAGATTTCCCCTTTCGGGGAAAGGAACGGATTGCCGCGCCGATCTGCGGATCGGCTCGCAATGACAAGGCAATGAGCTGCTGAGCAAATTCCAAGAGGCTTTGTTTCCCTGCAGTTTTACCGCTCGGAAGATTCCAGGGGAACCGAGAGGTAAAAACTGAAGCCTCGCGGAAACCCCAAAAGGTTATTCGCGAAGGGCGGCAGCCTCTTTAGCACTCTCACCCTTCGAGTGCTAATTATAGAATAATCCCGTGACACTGTCATAATAATATTTTGAAAGAATTGTGAAGAATTACATGTCTGTTCTGAAAAAACAATGCAATGGAAAAAACCTGTGATTTATTGTATAATGTCATCAAATGGATAAAAGGAGGCGCAGTACAATGAAGATAAAGGACATATCCGAGCCTACCCGCTTTTTTGAAGCGGTCAACAGCTGTGCAGGCCGGGTTGAGCTGCTGAGCGCCGAGGGCGATTGTCTCAACCTTAAATCCCGCCTGTGCCAGTATATTGCCCTGACCCAAGTATTTGAAGATCAGCGCATTGAAGGCATCGAGCTTGCCATAAGCGACCCCAACGACCTTCATCTGCTGCTGCCCTATATCGTAACCGAGTAAACCGCCTATGGCTGACAATAAAAACATTCGGGAGCCGCTGGAGATAGAGCGCAAGTTTCTCATACATTACCCTGACAAGGCAAAGCTTCAGGCGCTGCCCGGCTGCGTTGCGCTGGAGATAGTACAGACATACCTTGCAGGCGGCGCTGCCAGAGTACGCAAAAGCGCATCCCATGCAGGCTGCACCTTCACCCATACCGAAAAGCGCAAAATATCCGAGCTTACCCGCATAGAGCATGAGCGGATAATATCCGAAGAAGAATATCTTGCCCTGCTGAAAACAGCTGACCCCGAATTCCGCCCCATAGAAAAAACCCGCCTGTGCATACCCTATGGCGGCCATACTTTCGAAATTGACATATACCCCTTCTGGCAGGATAAGGCGGTGGCAGAGGTGGAGCTTTCCTCTGAGGATGAGGGAATTCTTTTCCCGGACTGGCTGGATATAATACAGGAAGTCACCTTTGACCCCGCATACAAAAACGTCTCCCTTGCCAGAATAAAATAAAGCCCGTAAAAGAGCAGTGCTTCTGCTCTTTTTTATTTTTATGGTAACAATATCACAGAAGCATCTGCGGGCCCTATGTATAATACAGTTACAGACAGCAAAAAGGAGGGCTGTCCTAATAATCTCAAAAGAGAGCAGCATATATGCTGTATTCTTTCCGTCCATGATCCGGTGCCATCCCGAATAAATAAAAAGGAGGACACCTATGAAAGATAAGAAACGCAGGACAGTTACACCATGGCTCCTGGCCCTGATTCTTTCAGTATCCGCAGTAAGCGGGTGTTCCTATCCTGCACAAGAAAGCAACAGTACAACCGACGCCGTACCATCCCAGGACCAACCCCAACCTGACCAACCCCAACCCGAGGTGGAAATTATGAATTTTTCCCATGAAAGCGAAAATGTAATATATCTTGCCGGCGGCTGCTTCTGGGGCCTTGAGCATCTGATGCAATCCATTACCGGAGTTATAGACGCACAGAGCGGCTATGCCAACGGCACAGGGGCAGAGGACGCCAACTACCGCGCAGTATGCGGCGGAAACACAGGTTTCCGCGAAACCGTACGGGTGGAATACGACCCCGAACAGGTAAGCCTTGATGCGCTGCTGTTGGCCTACTTCTACATAATAGATCCCACTGTGGAAAACAGGCAGGGCTATGACGTTGGCACCCAGTATCAGACAGGCGTATACTACACCAACGACAAGGCAAAGGAAACCGTTGAGCGCATAGCGGAAATCGAGCGGAGCCGCAGCGAAAAATTCCTTGTTGAAATCGGCCCCCTGCTCAACTACTATCCTGCCGAGGAGTATCATCAGAACTACCTTACCAACAACCCCGGCGGTTATTGCCACATTCCCGTATGGAAGATAAACCTGTTTAAGGATATGCAGATAGACCCCGGCGACTATCAGAAGCCTGCGGACGATGTGATACGGGATATGCTGACAGATGAGCAGTATAACGTTACCCAGCAAAACGGAACCGAGTACCCCTTTGAAAACCAATACTGGGACAAATTTGAAAAGGGGATCTATGTGGATATCGTAACGGGAGAACCCCTGTTCTCCTCTGCGGATAAATTTGAAAGCAGCTGCGGCTGGCCCGCGTTTTCCAAACCCATTGAGGATCCCGCCATACTGAGGCTCCAGGACAACAGCTTTGGTCTGCAGCGCATAGAAGTGCGCAGCAGGGCAGGCAACTCTCATCTGGGCCATGTTTTCCAAAACGACCCGGATTCTCCCAACGGCGTACGCTACTGCATCAACAGCGCAGCCCTCAGGTTCATTCCCTATGAACAGATGGATGCCGAAGGCTACGGCTATTTAAAGGAGGTGGTGGAGTAAATATTGAACAGCACAAGCAAAAACCGGATCATTGACGCAAAATAAAAAACTTAAGATGATATAAGATGTATGTAAAAACAGCGGACTGTCAGATGACAGTCCGCTGTACTTATATGCCTTTATTCTTCCACAAACACCATATCCCCTTCGTGGTATATCTCAACCATGCACTCATAAAATTCCCGGTTTATGGTGATATAGCCCGTGTACTTGGTGCAGTTGTAGCCGTAAGTTTCATCCATGATGCTGAGGCCCATAATGGGGGTATTGTCTATAAAGTCCTTCAGAAACATCTTTTCCCCGGAAAATGTGCCTATATTGCCTGTGAAATTCAGCAGATATGCATAGCTGTAATCCCACCGTACCCCATGAAATTCCACATATCCGTCCGGCTGGCCAAGGGGAGGCACTGTCCTGCACATGCCTGACTGGGTACGCATTATTATATCCTCTCCATCCACCTCAAAGGCAATAACATTCATATCGTGAAGGCTGTATGGGGCGCAGATGTTGTCTCTTACGGTTTTTATCACGGTGTTTCTCCTTATATGCAAAAGTGACCGTAATGGTCACTTTTATGCTGTAATTTTAATTGCAGTAGGCCACCCTTGGGCTGCCGTCGTATACGTATATTATGCCGCAACGGGTAAAGCCGTGTTTTTTGAGGATGTGGTGCATAGGGGCGTTGTCCGCATGGGTATCTATGCGTACTTTCCTGATTATCCCCTGACAGAACTCAAGACACAGCGGGAAAAGTCCGCTCTTTCTGCCATCGCTGCCTATGCGGTGGATCGTGCCGTAGGGCTCGGAATCCGGCCACTCCCCGTCATCTATGCGGGCGTAGGTGGGATCATCCCCCAGTATGAAGGCAAATACGCAATAAAGCTCATCATCATCGCCGCAAACATAGCTTATCCCCTCCGCGATGTCCTCACGGACAAGTTCCTCCGAGGGATAGCCGTTTATCCATTGATTCATATTGCCGCTGCGGCGCATGGATTTACGGGCCGCATCGTATATTCGCATGATCTCGGGGATATCCTCTGTCCTTGCTTTTCTTATGTGCATAAGCAAGCTACGCCCTGTAATCCAGTACGATTATCCTGTCATTGCCAAGGCTTTCGGGATTAATGGAAGCCTCGCTCTGACGCATACGGTGAATGGCGCAGCCGCTGGCGTGATCCAGCAGGGGAGTGACATCCTCCAGCTCAAACTGCAGCGCATCGGTTTGGTAATGCATGGGTATGAGGACCTTGATGCTAAGGGTATTGGCAAGCTCTCTGGCCCCGCGATGGTCAATGGTATACACGCCGCCAACGGGAACAAGCAGCACATCCACATGGCAGATGGTATTTATGGTATCCTCATCGGGCAGCTGTCCCAAATCGCCCGCATGCAGCACACGAAGGCCGTCCATCTCGAACAAATACATTATATTTCGGCCACGCAAAGCGCCCTCAGCATCGTCATGCCAGGTGGGATAGCCGGTTATCTTTACGTTATTCACGGTGTATTCGCCCGGCTCGTTTATTATACGGGGATTCTCCCCAGCCGCGGCAAAGTAGTTATGATCGTGATGGCCATGACTGGAAGTCACAGCATCCACCTCATGAACACCTATATCATAACCTGTTGCGGGATCGCAGGGATCAAGCAGTATACGTGTGCCCTCTGAATCCGTAAGCAGGAAACAGGAATGTCCAAGCCATTTTATAGTCATATTATTTTTACCTCCTATCGGGGATTTATCGTCAACAGTCTTGCGGCGCAATCGGCACAGCCGCCGGAGATTTCCCTCAGGCTGTCCCGTTCCACCGGGTTCAGCCCCTCCATTGCGTTCAGCAGCGCATCTGCCGCCCGCTTTCTCAGGGCTTCCCGCTTTTTCCCTTCAAAGCCCTCTATGCACAGGCACAGCCACAGCCCCTTTTTAAAGGGAGCAGGACAATCCTTGCCGCCCTTTCGGCTCAGCATCAGCATGCGGGCCAGGGCATAGTTTACGGTATCACCGGTATCCTCCGGCATTTGGGGCTTGGGATAGTTTTTTATTATATGGGAGATTATTGCAGAATATGCATCATCCGAAAGATGAAAAAGCACATGACCATTTGCAGAGGAGACGCTTTTTATGAGATTTGCGCCGTACAGCATGGGCGGCGTTTCTTTTGCAAGGCCGCTCAGCCGTTGCTGCCACCATGCTCCGTCCGGCCCGGGCCGAAAGCCCAGAGGGGCAGAAACTTCCGCCCCGGGACAATCCATATCGAACATTTCCGGGGTAACGTCTCCATAGGCCTTTGACACAAAAGAGCACAATTCCCTGCGGATGACGGAATGTACGCTGTCCATCGGCAAAAGCCCTTTCTGCATAGAAAAAGATATAATATATAAGATTACGTCCTTTTTACTTTATTGTCAAGTAAACGGGACAATCTTTGTATGAAGTTTGACAATCCCTTCCCTGCAAAAACCGCCCCTGTCGGGGCGGTTTTCTGCCGTATTTGCCTGGAATGTGAAGGATTATATCACCAGCTGGCCGTCTTCGCTGTCTATTATCTTGAATATCTGCTCCTCCCGGCCGTTTTCGGCGTTCACATAAAGTATGTATGAATCCTCGCCAAGGGTGCATTTAAACTCATGACACAGCACCTCGGTCTCCGGGGTCACAGGTATCAGCGCCAGGGCATGGCTCTGCACCTGAAGGCTCGGCGACAGCATGCTTTGGGCTTCCTCCGGGGATACCCGGGGCTGAGCAAGCTCCCTCTGCCTGTGGCTGAAAAGATAATTGCGGGCATCAATGCCGCAAACCTTTTGGCTTTCCCTGTCTACCCATACCTTCACAAGGTCGCTGTAAAGCAGCACCCCATCCTGCACCGCCGCGAAGTTTATAACCGCCGCGCCGCCGTAATACTGGGCATAGGCGCTCTGCATTTCCCCATATCCCAGTTCCTTAAGCTTTGCAAGGGCAATGTCGCGGTATTTTTGTCCTTCCGCTCCCTCCGGCTTACCTTCGTCATCCCCTGATGGGGAAGACATATAATACAGCAGCATGCCGCCCTGTCTGGTAATGGCCGCCTCTGCCCAGCCGCCATTTTCATCCGAATAGCTGAAATCATATGCAGGTATCTGTCCTTCGCTTGCGCCGGAAAACGTCATGTCAACGCCGGCTATACCCTCGGCTATGCCCTCTGCGGTTTGCTCATCCACCTGTTCCCCCTTCAGGCCCACAGGCTGCAGCTTTTCGCTGCTCTCCGAAAAGGGGCCATCATAAATAAGGGTGGGGAATTTTGCAATATCATCGCTGTCCTTGTATTGGGTTTCCTCCGCCTGCACAAAGTATGCGTCGCTGTCCCCCTTGGGTATTTCCCCTGCGCTGAGCCTCTGCTCATGCTCCGCAGCAAGGGACGCGCAGCTGTCCCGAAGCGCCGCTATGGTATCCGTATCCTCCTGGGTTATCATTCCGCCCTGAACCGCCTTCTTTGTAAGGGCATGGGCATAATCCCCCAGCCGCACGATAAACTGATTCAGCTCCGCCGTATCCACATGGGACACGGGCAGGTGTGACATATTGCTGACCGCAGAGCCGGACAGCCGCCACACCTCATCCAGCAGCAGCACATACTGGGCAGGGGAGCTTACCGCCATCAGCTTGGACAGGGCGGTTTCCAGTTCGTACAGGTCATCCGTCAGCTCGCCGTAGGCTTGCATATATCCGTTTTCCACCGCACCGCGGTAGCTTTTTGCCAGCGCCCGCTGGCTGAATGCCCACAGGCTAACACCTATAAGGGCTATGGCAAGCAGTATCGGCAGGGCGTATTTTTTCAGCATAATAACAGTTTTTTCCATCATGGCACCTCCCCTTTAAAAGAACGCATGGTCGCCGATTTTTACCTTCACCTTATGGGACAGCATCCATTTATTGGTGGTTTTTGAAGGGGCATAATAATAAAGACAGCCCCCTGTGGGGTCCCAGCCGTTCATTGCATCCCTTGCGGCCTTGATGGATTGCTCATTGGGTGCAAGGTTTATCTGCCCGTCACCCACCACGGAAACCGCGCCCTTCTGGTATATCACGCCGGATATGCTGTTTGGAAAAGAAGAGCTTTCCACCCTGTTCAGCACCACCGCTGCCACAGCCACCATACCCTTATAGGGTTCTCCCCTTGCCTCCCCATGCACCAGCTGGGCAAGGAGATAAAGATTCTTATTGGAAGAACTGCCGGATGAGCCTCCGCTTGAGCTTGATGAGCTGCCGCCCAGCGACATACCCAGCGCCTTTGCCGTGGCGGGGCCAACCACGCCGTCCACCGCAAGGCCGTTTTTCCTCTGGAATTTTTCCACCGCACGCCTTGTGCTGTTGCCGTATATGCCGTCTACGGGGCCATCGTAATAGTCCCATTTTTTCAGCTTGCTCTGCAGGGTCTTGACCTTTTCCCCTGTGGAGCCCTGTCCCAGCGATGCGGCATCCGCATTCACCGGGACAATCATGCATACAAATGCAATTATCATCAACAGAGCCACCGCCCTATGGCTGTTTTTCACCTGATTTTACCTCCCTTATAAGCCTGAGAATAAGGCTGTCAAACTTAGCCTCATTTTCAATTTCCCCATCAGGGGCCTCCAGTATGCACAGGGGAGGAAACATTACGCACCACCAGTTTTTTCCTTCCCCTTCCCCCAGTATCACCCGCAATGCCTGATATTCTCCTGCCGGGTATACCACGCCCGCATACTCCCTGTCCGGAAAGTCATAGCGGCCCATGTGCAGCTCTGCGGAATAATCCATGCCGTATCCCTTGAGCGTATCTTCTATTGCTGCATAAAGCCCCGCTCCGTCTGCCATGAGCCGGGCCCTTGTTTCCAATGCGGAAGATACCTCCCACATATCCCGCTCGTAGCTGAGTATTGCATCCCGAACCGCAAGCTTCACCGTCTGATCCGCTATGCTGTCGCTGTTGGCAATGACATGCAGGCGAAATACCTTTGGCCTGAATAAAAGCATGAGCATAAAACTCAAAGTGCATACAGCTGCTATATAGATGAACTTTTTCACATTATTCTCCCTTCGTTCAATAAAATACACCGGTGAAATTATCCCCATCCATAGGGGTGCATATACATTTCACATCCGGTTTGTTATAATACAGATATGGAAATAAAGGCATATGCAAAAATAAATCTCACTCTGGATGTGCTGAAGAAACGCCCCGACGGCTATCATGACCTTCGGGGGGTTATGTGTGCCATATCCCTGCATGATATTGTGAATATTCAGCCTGCGGAGGACGTGAAATTCAGCAGCGATATTCCCCTGCCTGAAAGCAACACGGCGGTAAAAGCCGCAAAGCTTTTCCAACAGGAAGCAGGCAAAGGCGCAGATATTCACCTTACAAAGCTTATCCCCTCCGAGGCGGGCTTAGGCGGCGCCAGCGCAGATGCGGCGGCGGTGCTCAAAGGCATGAATGAGCTGTACGGCTATCCTGTAGCGGAAAAGCGGCTGTATGAACTGGGTCTTGCAGTTGGAGCAGATGTACCCTTCTGCATGATGGGCGGCTGCGCTGTGGCAGAAGGTGTGGGCGAGGTGCTTACTCCGCTGCCCTTGCCAAAGCTTCATCTGACAATAGTCAAGGGCAGCGGAGGAGTCAGCACGGCTGCGCTGTTCAGGTCGCTTAAGCTGCCCGTAGAGCATCCGGATACCGATGGCGCCATTGCCGCAATAAAGAACGGCGATACAGCCCTTCTTGCTTCCCTTTGCAAAAACGCTCTTGAACCGCCGGCTTCCGCCCTTATGCCGGAAATCGCCCTGCATAAGCAAATGCTCCTGGACAGCGGCGCAGTATCCGCCTTTATGACAGGCAGCGGCGCGGCGGTGGTTGGCATATACAAGAATGAGGAATCCGCCTGCAAAGGGGCAGGCTTCCTTTCTCATCTGCCTTTTGCTTGTGTTTGCCATACCCTCAGCTGACAAAGGCCCACAAGCCCTAGGGTCGCAGAGTTTTGAGCACCGATAAAATAGCAGAGCAAGGATGACGACAGCAGCAATACCGGACGTATTGCAATAGAGGGTAACGCAGCTATGACGTTTTATGCCATGCTTAAACCTTGTGCGCCTTTGTCAATCGAGGGTACATTATGATATAATGAGGTGCGCGGCGATACCGCGGTTATAATATGGAGGAAAATATGACCCACATTGACGGACATAAAAAAATACACCTTATCGGCATAGGCGGCTGCTCCATGAACGGCCTGGCCCAGATTCTCCGCGCCCGGGGCTACGAAGTAAAGGGCAGCGACAGCGCCGTATCCCCCTTTACCCAGCGCCTTGAGGAGCTGGGGATCCCCGTTACCATCGGCCAGAAGGCCGAAAACGTAGGTGATGCGGATCTTGTGGTATACTCCGCCGCAATCAAGCCGGAAAATCCCGAGCGTGCCGAAGCCGCCCGCCTTGGCATACCCGAGCTTGAGCGCAGCGTTGTGCTGGGTCAGCTTACCGAAGGCTACAGGGACGTTGTGGGCATAGCCGGCTGCCACGGCAAAACCACCATCACCTCCATGCTGGCGCTGATCTCCCACATGGGCGGCCTTGACGCCACGGTGCACATCGGCGGCTTTGTGGAGTTTCTTGGGGGCGGTACCCTCCTTGGCTCTCAGGATTTGTTCATCACCGAAGCCTGCGAGTAAGTCGGA